>NZ_JAYTLQ010000008.1:0-11998 GCF_043729335.1 Crenothrix sp.
CGTCCTGAGCTTGTCGAAGGACTTGTGGTTCATGGTTCGACAAGCTCACCACGAACGGTTTTTTAAATTTATACCTGTCAAAATAAAATTGACTGAATATTAGTCGTTTAAAATGGCTGCGTTACAAAAACGCAGCCCAACCTATGGAACTAAGCTATTACACTTGCTTTTGTAGGGCTTTATTTTCCAGAAGGTGTTGAATTTTGCCCAGCAAATCGTCCTCGCGTACCGGTTTGGCGATATAAAAATCAACACCGGCATCTTCAGCCAATTTGTGATGTTTTTGCGTCGTTCTGGAGGTAATCATAATAATCGGCAACGTCTTGATACGGGTTTGCGTCCGAACGTGTGCAGTTAACTCAATGCCGTTCATACGCGGCATTTCCAAATCGGTCAGCATGATATCCGGGGTGAATTCGGCCAGTAATTCTACGGCTTCTATACCATCTCGGGCAATATGCACAGCAAAACCGGCATCGCTCAGTAATTGTTCCAACGAACGGCGTTGGCTGAGTGAGTCGTCCACAATTAATACTTTAGGCAGTAGTGCGCCAGGTTCAATCATTTCCAGCGGTTCTACGTAATCAGCACCGATTTCGGCAGATAACCGGAGTAATTCAGGGACATCCAAAACCGGTGCTATAGCGCCGTCACCCATAATCGCCGCGCCAATATAACCCGGGATTTTTTTAATGTAATGGCCGAAATCCTTAATAACGATATCTAGGCTGTCTAGGATGCTGTCCAATACCACTGCGCTGATTTTTTCATCCTGTTCAATCAGTAACACGGCGCTGTGGCGTTGGTTTTTCTTGCGGTTTTCGGCAACGCGCAATAGTTTATTCAGGGTAATAACGGGATAAACAATATCGTCCAGACGTAGCATCGGAGCATCATCTACGGTAAAAAAGTCATCCGCCACTGCATACAGAATCTGCTTAAGGCCTTTACTGGCAATGGCAACCCGGTACGTACCGGCCATCGCCAGCAGCGTATGAGAACGACTTATCGGCAAAGGCATACGCAGTTCTACAGCCAGTCCCTCGCCGTATTTGGAATGCAAAGCCAATGTACCGCCTAACGACACGACCTGAAAATGCACAGCATTCATGCCCACGCCACGCCCTGAGGTTTGTGTGGATTCGGTACGTGTCGAAAAGTTGGGGCGCAGAATAAAGCGTTTGAGTTCTTCTTCGGTAACCTCTTGACCGGGCTGTATTACGCCACGCGTTATTGCAGCGAGGTGAATGGCATCAAAGTCCAGGCCACGTCCGTCATCACGGCAGCGTACCAGAATATTATTGCCTTCACGGTCAAACTCAATGTTGATATTGCCAAGTTTGGATTTGCCCGCAGCCAAGCGTTCAGCATCACTTTCAAGGCCATGATCCACCGCGTTGCGCAGGATGTGCATAAGTGGATCTATGATGGAATTCAGTACGTCACTGTCAATCATCAAATGTTCGCCAGACAAAGTCAGGGTGCTGTGTTTGCCTGTTAAACGGCAGGTTTGCCTAAGGGTGCGTTGCAATCGTGAGGCAATGGTCGCCACCGGTACCAAACGGGTTTGCATGATCGCGCCCTGGGTATCGATAACCAGGCGTTGCTGGTATTCCAGTACTTCGCCCATGTGTTCCAGTTCGTTTCGGGCATCAAAATTCATTTCTTGCGCGTCGAAAGCCGCTTCTATCAAGCGTCGACTGGTAGTGTATAGCTCGTTGTATTGATCCATTTCCAGGCTGTCAAAATCCTGGGCAGTATTGGTCAGTGTACGGCCGGTTAAATCTTTGATATCGATTAATTGTTCCAGTTCGTCACTTAAGCGTTGCAGGGTTTTAAACTGCGTATCCATGGCAAGCAGCTGATTTTTTATACGCCGTAAACGCTCGTTTGCCTGGCTATTAAGAATAAGACTTTCGCCGGACATCCGTAATAAGGCATCAATTTGCTCGCTGGGTACGCGGATGGCGGCTTGCTGGCTTTGCTGTGTTGCTTCAACGTCAGCTTCATGTTCAGCCGTGACTTCAGTGTGTGCCAATCGGTCAAGCAGGGCGGCTTTTTCCGTGCTAGGCGCGGTGTCTTCACTGTCTTGTAAGCCGTGTTGATCAATTTGGTTAGCCCAGTCCAGCACTTCTTGTAAGACTTGCTGTGCACCGGCTGGCGCTTCATGGCTGTGGCCAATTAAAAAGTCGCTCATGCCTTCCAAACAATCTGCGGCATCAATCAGCATATTGACCAGCATTTTACCAGGCAGTCTGTTGGCTTTAGCGCAGGCTTCCAGTATGTCTTCCAGGTGGTGAGTGATGGTTGCAATGCCGCCAATGCCCACGGTATTGGCCGAGCCTTTTAACGTGTGGGCAATGCGTTGTGCAATATCAATATCTTCGGTGCTGCCACCTTGTTGTAAATGATGGATAGCTTCGGAAAATTCCTGGGTGTAGACCGGTAATTCCTGCAATAGGATGTCGAGCAACTCCTGGTTAACATCGTCCGGCAACTGTAAAGAAACATCTTTAGCGCTGGCGACTTGCTCGCGTTGTGGGTTGCTGGCATTGTTAGCGTTGAGGTTGGTGCTGCGAATTTGCCCCAAAATGGCTAACGCCGCATCTGCCGTCAACGGCATGGGCCAGTGTGCTTCACTCAGTTGAGCAATCAGTGCCAGACCAGCATCGTCTTCGTTAAAGTGGGACAAATAGCTTTTAACGTTGTTAAGCCAGTCTTGTAACAGTTGACGGTGGCTTTCAGTAAAGTGGCTAGTGTCTTGGTAAAAATGATTGACGTTAGCTTGGACGTGCTCGCATATTTGGGCAAGGCCAGTAAATCCAGCTATGTTTGAAGCGTTAATGTAACGATCCAATTCGTCGGTCAGACTTTCTAAATGATCGCTTAACGCACCATCGGTAGTGAATTCAGCTAATATCGTGTCGACTAGCTGAGCTTCCATGACCAGCAATTCAACCAGTTCCCGTGTTGCTGATGTCACTGCATGAGAGGGGACAACGGTTTTAAGGTCATCATGCTGATCTTGGTCTTGGTCCTGCTCAACAGGTACAGTGCTTTCTGTGAGGAGAGATTCCAGCATCGTGAGTTCATCATCACTTAACTGAATGTTTAATTCAGGATGGCCCAGCACCTTGAAGATGTCTTCAATGGCAACTTGGGGTTCATGTTCGTAAGCGGCAACGAGGGCGGGTAGGCTATCGAGCAGTGTTAAAAGCTCGGGCGTGATGGCTTGGGTTTCGTCATGTAGCCGGGTATTGACGGCATCGATCACCAGTAGGAAGAAATCTTGTAAGCCATATTGTCCACTGGCCGCAGCATGGTCTGCACAGTATTCGAGTGTGGCAAGAGGGTTCGTCAGTGCCTGTGTATTAGCTCTGGCTGTTATTGCTGAATCAGTCGATTCCGGTTGTGTTTGAGCGATGTCATCTGATGCAATGTCTGGGTGATCAAAAGTGTCGCTGACGGCAATATCGTCAATAAGTGTTTGGGCGATCATAATTTGTTCCTCCTCAATCAGGGGAACGTTCAGATCAGCATGGCGTAGCAATGTAGCAATACTTTCGGCGGCAGCCTTTGATTTTTGCAGATAAGCCTCGACTAACAACGGAAAATCTTGCAGCGTAAGCTTAAGGTCGTTACTTAAGGTCGGTGATTCAGATTGCAGGCGTTCGTTTAAGGCTTCCATTACCAGTAAGCAGGCATCTTGCAGACCGTAATAGCCAGCTTCTGCTGCTTGATTGGCGAGTGGCTCAATGAGGCTAAGGAAATCTTCAGTTGCTGTGGTTTCTGCTACCGTGGTTTCTACGATGTCTATGAGTTGCGTCATGGCGCTATGCTCCCGCCTGAACAGCGTGATGAGTCAGTGATTTAAAGAGTTTGTCGAGTGAAATATTGAGCCAGATTTGGGTATCTTGAGATTTATATTGAGTGACGGCATGTGTCAATACATCGGGTAAAGCCGGTGGGGTTGTTGCCGACAGCAGGGCAGTATTGATCATTTGTGGATAACCATCAATCCAGAAGGCCACTGTTTTTCTGCCGCGATCTACGGCAAGAAGATGGCGTGCTTTGGGGTTAGCTGTTTTATCTTGTTCAATCAGGATATGCAAATCAACCACCGGCACAATGTTGCCCCGGAGATTTAGCACGCCACTGAGCCAAGGCTGTACATTAGGTAATGGGCTGACTTTGGCTTGATCAACAATTTCACAAAATATACTGGCATTCAGCAACAAGCCAATGTTGCCAATCCGAAAACCTAAGGCGTTGTCGATGTCCAGGTCGCCTGGAGCAGTCGTTAGTGTTTTTGAATCCTCCGTTGCCTGTAAGCTGTCCAAGGCCTGTATTGATGATGGCTTAACAGTGCTGTCCGGATTACTGGGTTCGAAACGATCTATTTCCACGATGGGCTACTCCAGATGAAATCTTAAAATTTAAAGTTTAGTGCAACGCGGCCAATGCGGCAGTAATTGCGCTGGCTTCATAAGGTTTTGCAATCAAATCTTTAGCGCCTTGCATTTGCGCCCAAATACGGTCTGCTTTTTGATTTTTAGAGCTGACAAAAATGACCGGAATATGTTTGGTTTGTTCGTCATCGCGTAAAGAACGACAAGCGGCATAGCCATCCATGTCGGGCATGACGATATCTAAAAAGATAACATCAGGGCGTTCTGACTTGGCTTTTTCCAGTGCTTCCTTACCGTTGTTGGCGGTAACCAATAGATAATTAGTGCCTTGTAAGGCATTTCTTAGGTTAGCCAAATCGGTTTGTGAATCATCACAGATCAATATTTTTTGAATGTTCATACGGGGAAGTTCCTTGATGGTAATTGAATAAAGGGGATTAGGTTGTTGCAACAGTTTTTCGGTCTGCAAGCCAATTTAACACGCGTAAGCTAAGTTTGTGAAATGCCTGGTCTTCGACGGGCTTGGTTAGGTAAGTTGTGCAACCTGCCATCACCCCTTTGACTTCATCTAAAGGCGAGGTTTTTCCTGACACCATGATAATAGGGGTTTTTTTGTATTCGGGTCGTTTACGTAGCCTTGTGCAAGTTTCGTAACCATCTATGCCCGGCATCATTACATCCAGAAAAATCAGATCGTATTGTGTTGCCGCTGTTTTATCCAGCGCGATTTCACCATTGTCAGCAAAGTCAATGGTAGTAATTTGTTCGATGCTAGCCAGTTTCAGTTTGATCGACATTTGTATGGCGATACTGTCGTCAACTATCAATGCACGATAACCCGGCTTATCCGCAGTGGGTGTGATGCTAACCGTATCCGCTTTAGCTGATTCAGGCGCGGATGGCAATGTTTCCTGCTGTGATGGTGTAGATTGATACAGGGAAGTAATGCTGTTTGGTGGGTAAGACGGTGCTGCAATATCTGCTTTAAGTAATTCCGGTACGACTGGCGGAGTTTCCTGCTGCAATGGTGTAGCTTGAGGCAGAGAAATAACACCATTTGGAATGCTATTTGGGTTGTGGGGTGTTACCGAGTCTGTGTTAAGCAATTCCGGTACGACTGGCAGAGTTTCCTGCTGCAATGGTGTAGCTTGAGGCAGGGAAGTAATACCATTTGGAATACTGTTTGGGTTGTAATGCGGTGTTACCGTTTTAAGTAATTCAGGGGCAAATGGCGAAGTTACCGGCTGAGCTTGTACGGGTTGAGCCAGGGTAACAACACTGTTTGGCTTGGGCGCTGGCGTTTTTTGCAAGGGCAGTTTATCTAAAACGCCTAACAAACGAGAAGCCGTCAACATGCCGCGTATATGGTGTTCTGGCGGATTGGCCAAAGGCCCTTGGCTTATCACCACAATCAGCGCATCAGGGCAGGTTGTGTTCAGTAATGCCTGTTTTTTATGTAAAGACAACGGGTTATCGTGGTTAATTAATAACACAGCAACGTTATCGACACTGTCGGGCGTGCCTATACGGTAACTGCGAGTGCCTTGAGGCGCCAGTTTGAAAATATTTTTTATGCGCTCGATAAAGCCCACATCAAATCCTACGGGTACAATCAAATACTGACAATTTTCGTCGTTTTGTGATAGTTTTTTGAATAAGTTTTTGAATTCCATCGTCTTCAACCTATAGAGAATAAGCAATGTTGATACGATATTATATTTTTGCGAGAAGTTCGCTGCATCAGGTTAATTAATAAAAGCTCACGGCGGATAATGAGCCCTAATTCTGAAGGCAGGTGTAATCCGGGCATGGTTTTTTTAGTGTAAATATTGGCAAAGCGTTTCAATACTGTGTTTAACCTGTACATTGTTGTATGGTAGGGTTTGAGCATGCTTTCCAGATAGATATTTTTTTGAGAAAGTCCAACGAATTCCATAATCAACCTCATAATGGTTAAGAAAGAGCAACTTAATTACATATAGAGATTGTATTTCAGTCTGAAAGAATCGCTATTTTTTGAAGTATAGACGATTATTTTAGTTAAATTTGTGTTACAGGCCTGCCATGGTATGCAGAAGAAAGCACTGTTGTATGGAATATTTTGCGTTAGATGCCAAACACTAAATGATTATGCAAATATTATGCCATTTATAGTAAAAAATAATGACTCATTGCAATTCATGCCTATACTATAATTTGCGCTGTCTATTAAAAAGTTGTGAATGCTCAATGTAAAATAAGTAGACGAAAAAGAGAGGGGTTTGGTTTTTTTTGTGCCTAGAGTGTTTATATTGTTTTATATAATTCAATTTGTTATGTTTTTTTTTAGGGATTGGTGCTCTGTATGTTATTTTGACATACGCCTCTTAGGGGATAAAGCTTGCTGAAGTTTGTTAATTAAACTAAAGTTTTTTTCTGTCGCTCTATTATGTGAGGGTACAATGAATCAAAAATTTTTGTCTATAAAAACCACTGGTTTTAAAGGAGCTGAGCGTGATAACAACTGATCATTTGCTGTCTTGCCAAAAAGATGATTCAGCTTTAGCTGGCTTGGATGCTTATGAAATCGCCTTTTTATTGACGAAAACGCCCCAGCAACTTAATTTGCAGTGGCTGAGTACGCATCCTGAGCTTTTAAATTTTTTGGTGGCGGGCATTTCAAAACAGCCGCGAAATTTAGTCACCCATGTTCAGCGCATTTGCTTGTGTTATCAGAGAAATTTATCAGAACATCTTTATGGTGCGATGGTTGATTTGTTCACGGTGCTGGAGGGTTATGCAAATGATTTTTGCGGTCGTCTGTTAGATAAGGTGCTACATAAACTCAGCCCATCGCACGCTTATTTATTAAACCAATATTTGGACGATAAAGATATTGAAGTGCTTTATACGGTACAAAATTCTTTCGTTGTGCTGGGTAAGGGGTTGTTGGGCACGGCGCAATTTATAACTAAAGTGGCTGAGCAGCAAGATACCCATGTTGCAATGATAAACGACCCATTGGTTTTGGCGCGTGATTATATTGAGTATTCGCAGTTCCAAGAAGCAAAAGCTGTTTTGGAAAGTGCAATTTTAGAAGCGCCGACACGTAGCGAATTACATTTGGATCTTTTGGAGTTGTATAAATCGTTACAAGATATTAAGGGTTTTTTGATAACGTCCGAGGCGCTTGCTCAACAAGGAAATCCTTTTCCTGAATTGTGGAGCGAATTAAATGAGTATTTTAGCGCGAGAAAAATGTTATAAGCGGGAGGACTATAAACAGAATTCATATTTAAGCTTATGGTTAAAGCAGTTCGGCGACACTTTCGGCAGCGCGTTTCACATCGAGAAAAATTAATCCCAATTTTGTATTGGGTTTGGCAATAACCGTCAGTACAGCTTCATCGCCAGCATAGACCATCAGTATGTAACCTTTTGCGCCTTTAATCAGTACTTGTTCTAAGTTGCCGCGCATCAATTCTTGAGCGGTTCTGTCACCCAGTGATAGCATGGCAGCACTCATGGCGCCTATCCTATCTTCATCTAATCCGGCGGGTAATACCGATGCCATCATCAAACCATCGGTCGAAATGACTCCCGAGGCTTCAATATCGGCAGAAGTGCCGTTAAGCTCGGATAAAATGGAAGTTAATAGGTCTGCGCGCATGTGTGTTCCTCGGTGTGTTTAAATTTTACAAATAGTAGACTAATTTCGAAAATTTTTTTACAGTTCTATCCAAATAATATCTTGATGCCATTTAAGCTAAAATTTATTGACACTTCATTATAACGGGTTTTGAAAAAAATAATCTATTCCAAACATGTGGTAATAACTGTTAAAAATAGTGCTGGCCAAATGATTTTATTGTCGGGATGGATATGGATATTCAATGTTAATAATTAAGCAATTTTAATGCCAAAACTATAGGGTGAGTTGTTTGTGCTAAAACATGCTTTTGTTAAACAATTGCTCAACAGTTTTTTAAGTTTACTGCCTATTCTTGCCGTGGTGCTAGTATTTCAGGTTTTGATTATTCAACAACCGATTGCTGATATTACCGGTATGGTGGTTGGGGTTTTATGTATTATTTTAGGCCTCACCCTGTTTGTTTATGGATTAGAACAAAGCTTGTTCCCAGTGGGCGAGAGCATGGCTTACGCTTTTGCACGCAAAGGCAGTGTGTTTTGGTTATTGCTGTTTGCATTTTGTCTGGGCTTTGGTACTACAGTTGCCGAACCGGCCTTGATAGCGGTGGCTGATGAAGCGGCAAGGGTGACCAGTAAAAGTCATTTAATTGCACAAACGGATGAAGCCAGAACCCAATACGCACTAGGGTTACGAATTACAGTCGCGTTGTCGGTAGGTTTTGCCATTTTGATCGGCGTGTTGCGAATTATTCGCGGCTGGTCTTTGTATTATCTTATTATTTTTGGCTATTGTGCAGTAATAGTTATGACACCCTTTGCCCCGGCTGAAATTATTGGTATTGCTTATGATTCCGGGGGTGTTACAACCTCAACCATCACTGTGCCGTTGGTGACAGCCTTAGGTGTGGGATTGGCTTCTGCGATTAAAGGGCGTAATCCTATGCTTGACGGCTTTGGTTTAATTGCCTTTGCGTCATTAACACCGATGATTTTTGTCATGGCTTATGGGATTATACTTTGATCGCTGCCTTATTGCATTTTTTGATGGGTTTATTGAGCACCTGCCGGGATATTATGCCGATAGCGGCGATAATAATCGGTTTTCAGGTGTTAATTATTCGTAAACCTATTGCGCACCCTAAAAAAATGTTGATTGGCTTTGTGTGCGTTTTATTAGGTGTGGCTTTGTTTTTGGAGGGTTTGGAAATGGCCTTATTTCCATTAGGGAAATTAATGGCCAAGCAATTAACCACGCCGGAATTTTTGGGTATCGCCAATCTTCAGCAAGCAAGCTGGCAATCGTATTATTGGATTTATATTTTTGGCGCCAGTATTGGTTTTGCAACCACTTTTGCCGAGCCGTCCTTACTTGCTGTTGCGCTTAAAGCTGAGCAAATATCAGGCGGTGCTATACGTGCTTTCGGTTTGCGCTGTGCGGTGTCCATTGGTGTCGCTTTTGGTATTGCCTTGGGCACGTTTCGAATTGTGACGGGTTTTGAGTTGTATTATTTTATTATCGTGGGTTATATCATTGTCATCATTCAAACGGCGTTTGCACCTAAGATGATTATTGGCTTGGCGTATGATTCCGGCGGGGTGACCACATCAACAGTAACAGTGCCGTTGGTGACTGCTTTGGGTTTGGGTTTGGCGCAAGCGGTTCCGGGTCGTAACCCCTTGATAGATGGGTTTGGCTTGATTGCCTTTGCCAGTTTGTTTCCGATTATTGCAGTCTTGGGTTACGCCCAGATTGCCCAGTGGTTAAATAATCGTAATCGTTCGTCTACATTATGAGGTTTGTGTGCATTTTAAATTGATTATTGCCTTTGTCGAAGATGACAAAACCGATCTGGTACTGGAAACGGCGCGTAAGTGCGGAGCCAAAGGTGCCACGGTTATCAATAATGCCCGGGGTGAAGGGCTTAATCAGTCCAAGACTTTTTTTGGATTGACGCTTGAAACCCAGCGCGATGTTTTATTATTTTTGGTGGAAGAGCGGTTGAGTAGGTATATTCTGGAAGAAATTGCCCGAGTTGCCGAGTTTGATAATAAACCGGGTATTGGTATTGCTTTTCAGATTGATGTGGAAGATGCCATCGGCATTAAGCATCAGGTTGAAGAATTAACACAAGAGCTTGAGGATAAGCTATGAACGAACAACGTGCCGTAATTCGGGTTAAGGATGTGATGAAAACGGATTTTATAAGCATAGACGGCATAGCGACGATTGCTGATGCCTTGAAATTAATGAAGGCCTCAAAAACCTCGGTGTTGATTGTTAATAAACGTAATGAAGACGATGAATACGGCATGATTAATTCCGGTGACATTGCTCGCTACGTATTAGCCAAAGACCGGGCGCCGGAGCGGGTTAACGTGTATGAAATCATGAGCAAGCCGGTTATTTCCGTGCATCCTGATATGGATATCCGGTATTGTTCACGGTTGTTTGCGACCTATAATCTGGTGCGTGCGCCGGTGTTGGAAAACAAAAGGGTGATAGGCATGGTCAGTCCCAATGCTTTGGTGTTGGATGGTTTGTATAAAATCTTTCAGTAACTGGGGCAAGCAGAAATAACCCGCGCACGACTGGATTTTAACGTTACGATTTTTAGATTTTTTAAGGGTGTTTTTAGCGGATTCGCCTGAAGTAAAGACGCAAAACCTTGCGTCTTTACGTTAACTGGCATTGATCCATTACGCTACTCTTCCACAGTGACAAAAGCCATTTTAGCGATACCGGCTTGCTGCACAGTGGCCATGACCTCCGCGACTTTTTTATAAACCACAGCTTGGTCGGCATACAAATGTACAGCCACTTCCTTGTTTTTAGCAAACTCAGCTTTTAAAGTGGTTTCCAATGCGGCTAAATTTGCGACAGGTTGTTTGTTCAGCGTTATTAAGCCTTGGGCGTCAATGCCAAGCTGTAACGGTTGTGCGTCTATATTCGCCGTTGTTTCGGCGGTTTTGGGTAAGGTAACATGAACTGATTGGGTTAATAATGGCGCGGTGACCAGCAAAATAATCACCAATACCAACATGACATCAACCAGTGGGGTGACATTGATTTCGCTCATTGCGCCGTCGTTATCGGATCGTGGTTTAAAAGCCATGATTACTCCTTATCTTGAATGTCTGAACTTAATGCCGCGTGCATGAAGCTCACCACAAAATTTTCCAGGCCCACGCGGTGCAGTTTGGCACGACGCACGAAAAAGTTATAGGCCAGCACAGCCGGTACGGCGACAGCGATACCGACAGCAGTGGCAATCAGTGCATCACCAATAGGTCCTGCGACTACATCCAGACTTGTTGAGCCACTGGCGGTAATCTGGTGCATGGCGTGCATAATACCTAGCACTGTTCCAAACAAACCGACAAACGGCGCGGTGCTGCTGATGCTGGCCAGCATGGTCAGGCCACTTTCCATTAGATGCTCTTCCTTTTGCATTTGCACCAATAACGATTGTTCCAGTAACTCAGCTGGCGTGCCACGGAACTTAAGTTGTTTTCCTGCAGATCGTCGTTTTTCTGCCAGCCACGCTAAGCCTTGTCTGGCAATACGGGCTTGCGGGCCTCTAAATGTGCTTTCGGGTAAAGCTTCCGCAGCAGACAAGGAAGTCGTATTCCAAAAAGCGCTGTTAAACGATCGATTCCAAATGCTGTTTTTCCAGAACTGCCAGGATTTAAAAATAACCAGCGTCCAGGTGACTATCGAAAAAGCCAGTAACACGTATAAGGTTCCGTCAATAACCGCAGCGGGAGAAATCTGTTGAAACATTAAAATATCCTTTCAAAGTAAAAATAAGTAGCTCTAAATTCATACAAGCAATGTCGCAAAACAGATGACATTAATGCAGGTGATGTTATCTGTAGCATGATCTCAAGAGCAGTTAAAATAGTAGGTCAGGCTAACACACGACAGTTTGGGCTACCAACTAAGACGGGACAGTTTAAAA
>NZ_JAYTLQ010000009.1:0-6438 GCF_043729335.1 Crenothrix sp.
TTAACTCAGGAGGCATTGACTTGGAGATTCCTGTTTGTGGCACCTATTTTGGTAACCCATTGATAAAAATCAACCTGCATTGATTTGTAGGGACTACCTCAGGTTGCTTAATTATTATTATGCTAGTTGGAGCAGCAATATTATCTGCTGCTGAATGGGCAAAAGTAAAATCTCATCAAGAAATGATTATTATAGCTGTACTATTAATAATCTGTATGTTTATCATAAGAATGATTTGGCGTTTTTATCAACATAAAAAATGGATTAGCTATTTAAAAAATAAATACGATAATGATATGTTAGTGGTTGATGCCATTGTTGATAGACAATTCTGGACGGGACAAACTTCAGAACAATTAATAGATTCAATTGGTAGGCCAATAGTGATTGATAGGAAAATATTAAAAACTAGGACTAAAGAAATATGGAAATATTACAAAATCAGGAAAGATCAATACGCATTAAAAATAACCCTAGAAGACGGATATGTTGTTGGATGGGATGACAAAGGTTAGATTTTATTTCTATACGAGCTTAGCTTCGTCACATAGCTTGGCTCGCTAACGAGTAAGGTTAGATTGTCTGAGCGTAGCGAACGGCAATTTGAACCGTTTGAACTGGGCGCTTAGCTAACTTTGCTGCCAGCGTTTTATTTTATAGCTCTCCGGCCATCGGTTAGTTCTGTGTTATCTCCGCCTGTTAATAGTGGCTAGTGCGCGATATTTTCTTCTAATCAAGGTGTTTTTAAAACTATGAAGCCATCAACAGCCTTAGCTTTCCACCGAGAAGCAGTGCAACAAGCCGTGCTACGTTTTCGCACCGTTAACCCGCGCGTATTTGGTTCTGTTCTTTATGGTGTAGACAAAGATGGTAGTGATTTGGATTTGTTAGTGGATGCTTTACCAAATACTACACTGTTTGATTTAGGTGGTTTGCAAATCGAATTAGAAGAGTTATTGGGTGTTCCGGTTGATGTGTTAACACCCAACGATTTATCACCGAAATTCCGCGTTCAAGTCTTGGCTGAAGCACGTCCCGTATGATTGAAAACCGTTTACCTGATTACCTAAACCACATGCTGGAAGCCACAAAACTGGCTTGCTGCTATGTGGTTAAAATGGTTGCCGGCTATACGGAAAGCTGCTGAAAAAAAAATGATATACAGCAAAAGGCAGGTATTGTTATCGTATATTTCCAATTACTCATCCATCCGGCACAATGCTGCCATCCCCCATTATGAATAAACACTGGTTACTCCCTATTTTATCGGGCATCTTTATCGGCACCAGCTATATTCCATTTCCGCCGTGGGCATCATTGTTTTGTTTTGTGCCGTTGTGGCTGTTTTGGATGCAGCAAACCCGTTTAAAAGAGGTAATTATCGGCGGCATGATCACTTCTTTTGTCTTTACCCTGATTGGCTTTAACTGGATAACTTATCTTCTGCACGAATTTGCCCATTTGCCCTGGTTTTTTGCGGGAATAGGTATGCTGGTTTATGCCCTAGTGGCGCATTTATTTGTACCGATTGCAGGTGGATTATGGTTTTGGGGAAAGCAAAAATTTAACTGGTCGCCGTCGCTTTCGTTAGGGCTATTGGCATTAATTACTATTTTGTCTGAAGCCAACTCCTTTACGCTGTTTGACTGGAATTTTGGTTATTCCTGGTATGGCGCGAATATTCCTGTTTATCAGTGGGCTGAAATTATCGGCTTTAGTGGTCTGAGTGCATTAACGTTGCTGACTAATCTACCGCTTTACATTGCTTGGCAAAAACGCGGACAAACTTGCGGCAAACTTATTTTTGCCTCGGTCATCGTCGGGTTTATCCTGCTTAATTTTGGTGGCCTGTGGTTAAAAAATAGATTGCCACAACCCGATGCCAGTTTTACCACGCTGCTGGTACAGGCCAGTACGGAGAATTCCGAAAAAATGGCCGCAGAGTTAGGAGAAAGCTCCAGGGAAGATATATTAAAGCGCTATATGGCACTTACCGACCAAGGCATTCAAGCGCATAAAAACCTAGCCATTGATTTTGTTTTATGGCCAGAAACTGCCTTTCCTGCTTTGTTAGGCGACGCTTTTAAAGCCGATCCTTACCCGATGGCACTGGCGCAATTTATCCGTGAACGACAATTACCGTTAATAACCGGTGCTTACAGTTTTGAGGACACATCACGCCTGATTACTAACTCTTTATTTGTGCTGGATAAGGAAGGCAATATTATTCAGCCCCATTACAGCAAAACCATTCTATTGGCTTTTGGTGAATATATACCTGGGGAACAATGGTTTCCGGGTATCCGTGATTGGTTACCCGCTACCGGGCAATTTGCCCGTGGCGCAGGCCCCACAACGTTACTCACTTTAAACGATTATAAAATGGGCGCGCAAATTTGTTATGAAGGGCTGTTTCCGCAGTTTTCCAGGGAACTGGCCAAACTGGGCGCACAGTTTATTGTTAATACCACTAATGATTCCTGGTATGGCACGTGGCAAGAACCTTACCAGCATTTATATATGACATTAGCGCGGGGCGTGGAATTTCGCCGCCCAGTGATTAGAGTAACCAATACGGGTATTTCAACGGTATCGCTGGCATCGGGGGGAATATTAGAACAATCACCGATACATAAGCCCTGGACGGGCATTTATAAAGTGCCTTATCTTAAAACACCACCAACCACTTTTTATCAGCAATGGTTTTGGTTAATGCCGATTTTATTGTGGGGGGCTTTGGCTGTGCTACTGGGATTTGGAATTTGCAGCCGGTTTAAGCAAAAGTAATAAATCGTTACTGGAAACTTCGCAACACGCGCCAAATCAGGCTTTTATTGCGCAGTGGACAGTGGTTCTGCATTTTATTTTGTTGTAACAATGCACGGTATGCATTGCTTACCTTTTGTGGTTGACACGTACTTGTTCAGTCCCCCTCTTTGAAAAAGAGGGAAGTGAACAAGTACTATCAAATTAGCCGCCTAAATTGTGGGCAAGGTGTACGGTTACGCCAGATGTATGTTAGAAAAACAGGCTACACACTTAAGACGGGACAAAAGTCCTCTCCGGAGGGAGAGGGTTGGGTGAGGGGAAGTTTAAATCACCCTCATCCCAGCCTTCTCCCTCAGGGAGAAGGGGCAATACCCGTCCCGCGTTAAGTTGGTAGCCGAAAAACACCAGGCATAAAAAAAGCTTATCAAAGATAAGCTTTTTTTTAAATGGCGTCCCCAAGGGGGTTCGAACCCCTGTTACCGCCGTGAAAGGGCAGTGTCCTAGGCCGCTAGACGATGGGGACTAGTCAATCATTTTATCTTTTGGTGGAGCCAAGCGGGATCGAACCGCTGACCCCCTGCATGCCATGCAGGTGCTCTCCCAGCTGAGCTATGGCCCCACGTAAAGAGCGGGTATTCTATAGCAAACGCGCAACAAATCCAAGCCTAATTTACACTCTTGATGTAATTTATAGCCTTTTCAATACGTGCGAGGGTTTTTTCCCGACCTAATAATGTTAAGGTAATGTCAATAGCTGGAGAAACCGCAGAGCCACACACCGCCACCCGTAAAGGTTGTGCCACCTTGCCCAAACCCAGCGTCATGGCTTCGGCAACATTATTTACAATCTGATGTAAAGCGTCCTTTTCCCAATCGCTGGCAGCGCTGAATTCTTCATGTAAACGCATTAAGACAGCCGCCGCACCGGTTGTAAAATTCTTTTTGGCCGCTTTTTCATCGTAACTATCAAAATCCTGATAAAAATAAACACTCGCCGCTGCCATTTCCACTAAAGTCTTACTGCGCTCACGCTGTGCTTTAACAATATCCCCCAAATCTGGCCCCGTGGTAGGATCAATACCCAACTGGCCCATGTGCCAGCTTAAATGACGCGCCACATGGGCAGGGTCGCTGTGCATAATGTAATGATGGTTGAGCCACAACAGCTTTTCCATGTTGAAAGTCGATGCCGAACCGTTGACATCGCTCAGTTCAAAATGCTCAATCATCTCCTCGATTGAAAAAACCTCCTGATCGCCATGTGACCAGCCCAAACGCACGAGATAATTCAGCAAAGCTTCCGGTAAATAGCCCTCATCACGAAATTGCATAACGCTGACCGCGCCATGACGTTTTGACAAACGCGCCCCGTCCGAACCCAGTATCATCGGTAAATGGGCATATTCCGGCAGATCGGCAGCGAGCGCATTAAGAATATTCATTTGCCGTGGCGTATTGTTGATGTGATCATCACCGCGAATGACATGAGTAATCGCCATATCCATGTCATCAACTACAACCGTAAGATTGTAGGTGGGTGTGCCGTCTGTTCTGGCAATGATCAAATCATCCAGCTCTTTATTGGCTATGACTATTTCACCTTTGACCAGATCGGGAATCGTCACTACGCCATCGACAGGATTTTTAAAACGTACCACCGCTTCTACACCAGGATGCGCCTTGCCTGAATTTCTGCACTTGCCGTTATAGCGTGGCTTCTCCTTGTTAGCCATTTGTTCGGTGCGCAACTGTTCTAGGTCTTCTTTGCTACAGGTGCAGTAATAGGCATTGCCTTGATCGATCAATGTTTGAATGACTTGTTTGTAGCGCTCAAAATGATGCGTCTGGTAAAAAGGCCCGGCATCGTAATCCAATCCCAGCCAGGTCATGCCTTGCAAAATGGCATCAACCGATGCTTGTGTGGAGCGCTCTAAGTCAGTGTCTTCAATGCGCAAAATAAACTTGCCGCCGTGCTTACGGGCATAAAGCCAGGAGAATAATGCGGTACGGGCGCCGCCTACGTGGAGATAGCCGGTGGGGCTTGGGGCAAATCGGGTGGTTATAGTCATAGTGTTTGTGTTTATGTGAAAAAATTTAGCTTACGCATTGTGAGGTGTGGTGGCATCATAGTCTAAGTCATTAGGAACGCTTTGTTTACAAGGCTTCGGCTACAAGTGATCGAGCGGACTACTGACTCCCCTGCCCCCTTTATTAAGGACATGGGTATAAATCATGGTGGTGCTAACATCGGAATGGCCTAATAACTCCTGTACGGTACGGATATCATAACCGCCTTCGAGCAAATGGGTGGCAAAGGAATGTCGAAAAGTATGGGGTGTGGCTGGTTTTGTTAAACCTGCATCACGTACTGCTTGCTTAACTGCCCGCTGGATTGTTTGTTCCTGCACATGATGGCGACGTACCGCCTGAGTACGGGAATCGGTTGAAATTTTAGCCGCCGGAAACATATACTGCCACATCCATTCCTTGGCCGCATTGGGATATTTACGCTCTAACGCATAAGGTAAATACACCGCGCCAAAACCCTGCGCTAAATCGTTATTATGCAAGTCGCGCACTTTGGTAAGATGCGCCTGTAATGAGGCCGCCAATGTCAATGGCAACATCGTCACCCGATCTTTAAAGCCTTTACCGTCACGAATCAAAATTTCATGGCGTTTAAAGTCAACATCCTTTACCCGCAAACGCAGACATTCCATTATACGCATTCCGGTACCGTATAATAAACTGGCAATCAGCCAGTGCGTGCCAGATAGCCGCGATAAAATCGATTGAATTTCTTCGCGGTTTAGCACGACCGGCAAACGCTTGGGTGTTTTAGCCTGCTCGACGTTTTCCAACCAAGGCAACTGCATTGCCAACACTTCTTTGTAGAGAAACAGTATGGCGCTTTTGGCTTGATTTTGTGTGGAAGCCGACACCTGCTTTTTCACCGCTAAATAAGTCAGAAATTGTTCCACCTCAATTGCTCCCAAGGTGCGTGGATGTTTTTTCCCAAAATGCAGGATGAAACGCTTAATCCAGTCTGTGTATGCCTGCTCAGTGCGGATACTGTAATGCTTTAGGCGAATTTTTCCACGGACTTGATCAAGCAGTCTTGGCTCTTGCACGGGTAAATTTTCTGATGTATTTTGCATTATTTGTATAGACCGGCATTTTAATGATTAAATCGATTTTAATGCCGACATGATTTAGCATTGTAATCTTTTATTTTGTAAAATTTTCTGAAAGGTATTGTATTTATTTTAGGATATGCTAAATTGGCTTACCCTAATGAATTTTAATATATTTTAGCTTTTTAAAAATATTAAGGCAAAGTTTTGTCGTAAACTTTTACGTCACTTTGGCGTGTTATTTCTTCGTGCTTTTAAGATATTGCCCGTAGCTGTGTGCTTTAAAAAAGTAGGCTACATTTTTGAAGGGAATTATTTTTATTTTAGGACAGACTAAATTATTTCAAGCCAATGAAATTAAAATATTTTTACTTTTTAGGTTTTATTTAGACATCAATTTGACGCATTATCTTACGTCAATTAGGATGCCTACTTTACGTTATAAGGTGTTACCCGTATTGGGAGCTTTGCGTGTTATCGTTACAAAAACGGTTGGTGGGTTTTTGTTCGTAAAAGGGTTGTCAAATAACCGTGA
>NZ_JAYTLQ010000010.1:0-139850 GCF_043729335.1 Crenothrix sp.
GAGCTTGTCGAACCATGAACCACAAGTCCTTCGACAGGCTCAGGACGAACGGAGTATTTTATAGTACTCGACATTATAAAGCTGACTAAGTACTAGGTTAGATACCTTGCGTTAGTTCAAGTAAAACAACTCAGCCTTTTTAAGTGTAATTGAGCCTTCTACCGGGCCGGTCGTTTTGACGACCGTTAGGCGAATAGTATCCAGTGCTTGTTTAGAGAGGAGTAACTCATCGGTGAGATCATAGCGAAACTCTCTTTGGGCACCTTTACCTGCGGGGTCGTCAATAAAAAATGAAATGGCACCCGTAAAGTATTTTTTGGCTTCAATGCTGGAAGGCATAATATTTTCCGGTAAATTAATATAGACTTCATAACGGCCTTTAGGCTTTCCGATATAAGCCGCCGTAAGATTTAATACAATACGTTCATCGACAATTTTATCGATAACCTGCAATTGCTCATGGTTTAAAGTAAGTGCTACGTTAGCAGGATTATCCATTGATGCTGTTGCGTGTAACGGGATAGTCGCAAGAGTATGTTCCACTAAACGAGGGGGTGTGATTTTACCCGCAGGCGCAACCGCTTTTTTATCATACACATAGTCAGGCTTGTTAATCATCGCAAGTACTTGTGGCATGGTGTAATTAATCCCAGTGCCATTATTTTTGCCATTATCTATATAGAACCGGTAAAGCCATTTTACAGAATTAAGGTCATCCAACGTCAGATTTTGCCCCGGATTCTCAATGATCCAGTTTTGCCAAAGTCTGTCAACATTGGAGTGATGAAGCCAAAAAACTGGGTCGAACGCGGCTGACGCAACATTGCCCATTAAGCCATTTGACACTTCTTGATTGTATACTTTGTTATAGCTAGTTGCTGTGCCACCAATATAATCATGCATGAAATCATGCAATCCTTGATTAATTTGGTTGTTATACGTTGCGTAATCCACAATGTCTTGTAAAGCAATGCTGTCTACTCGTATGGTCTCTAATGCGCCGCTACTAATGGCTTTGCCTTGGTTTAAAGAAGCCAACCGGCCTGGTTCATAAAGACTGCCCTTGGTTTTTGCCTGCAATTTATCTGGCAGGGTAGGAAATTTTGCATAATCCCAATACGGCATACTAAATGTCGGATCAAGGGAGTATTTGCGCACTATTTTTTCAAAGTGGGACAGATATAATCTGTGCCATGGCAAAAAATGAATATCAGACGCGGGGCCAGACCGGCTGTGTGATGCGCATTTAGACCATGCTACATAAGGTTGGGAAACTTTGGTAAAGCTTGGGCACAGGGGATTTGTATCTAAAATCGCTTCACTTGGATTGGGCACACCGTGTATAGCGGATTGAAAATACCAGCTCACCGGTATGCGGCATCCCAGGGCTTTTAATTTAACAAAAGCTTTTTGCATGGAAGCCAGTGCTTTTATCCCTTGTGCTGAATGCGCCTCGTATCTAATATAAGGAGCAGCAACGGCCGTAACCTGCCAAGACAGTGCGAATGCACCAATGACATGAAGTAATAGATATTTTTTCATTGGACTCTTAGGTTTAATATAAATGTTTTTACACGGGGGATTATTTTTAAAAAATCACCTTATTCATCAGTAAATTAATTTTTTAATTATTGTCATGCAGCCCTACTTAATTTCCGTTTTTAACGGAAACTAGATATTTTGTATTCATTCAACCCCTCTTTGAAAAACAGGGGTTAGGTGAGATTTTTCTAGTAAATCCCGCTCTATCCCCTTTTTTAAAGGGGATAGAGCGCATACGAAATTTTTACTCTTTAGTGACGCGTAAATGTTGTAGCGGGTTGTTTGGGACTTGCTAAAACGATATTTTGCCGAGATGCTTGTGTTGCTGCGAAGTCGCGGATTAGATCAGGTAAGTCAAGCCATGCCCCATTGCTTAAATTAATAATACGCGTAGATTTGGCAAGCCCGCGCACTGTGGCTTGTAGAGTTTCTGTGCGAGAAGCCCACTCTGCACTCAGTAAGATTATCCAGGTAGAATAATGGTCGCCCTGAAACAGACAGGCTCTCAGGTAACTGGATAAATCTTTATCGTTCAACTCTACGTGTGGCCCCAGAAAAACCAAACTGACTAGCGTGTTGTCCTGTTTACAAATAAAAGGGGTTGTCTCAAAGAAGCGCTGGGCGGCCAATTGATTACCACAAGCCAGTAATTTAAATTCCACTTCGTTTTCATCAATAATAATTTGACTGCCCCATTTCTTTTTATAAGCCAGCACCCCGTTTTTAAGAAAAGGCCGTGAGGTTCCAAGGTTAACGGTACGGTAGCCCCGACGGTGCGCATCTATCATGCCAAACCAGTAAATAGCAGAAACAACGCCGTCTTTAATTAGTTTTCGATCAGCATTTAATACCCCGTTGGCATAACCTGTGTAGCAATCATCGTTTTGAAAATTCATGGCTCCAGCCACTAATTCACCCGCGCGGGTAATTAGCAACAGCTCCATATTCTCATGAATTCGTTTAAACGATGGCCAACTGGGGATACGTGCGGAATCACGATGCCGACTTAGAATAAAAGGTTTATACATGCAATGATAAAAGTACTCCAGTTGTGCAGGATCGTTTGAAATATGATATTCAAATCCCGCTTTGCGAATTTTATTGATATCGCTTACCGTAGAAGGGTCGCGGAATGCGGCCAATAAGTCTCCGTCTACTGGCGGCAGCTTAGCCGTTTGGCTGACATAATAGGGTATATTAAACATGCGCCGTGCGATTGTTCCTGAAGGCTGAACACCATGATCCCGGAACAGAATCATATCCGCATGTTTTTCCCAATGCTGAATGGTCTTATTAATGTTCCATATAAAAACACTGCCTACTTTTTGGCTGTCAGCATAGTCGCCATACAATAATTGCACAAAATAAGGATCCTGACTTTTGCGGCCTATTAAAACGACCGTCAACCCATCTTTTTCAATCCGATAAATGGGCAGCCACAAGCACATTCGCCCATAAGCTAATAGAATAAATGCCTTCAGCTGCTTCTGCAAGCTAACAGGAATAAAGTGATAAAATTTTTTTTTCAGATAATCGAGCATTTTTAAAATTAAATTAAATTAATTAAAATTAAAACAAGGAATGAGGATTGTAGACAACTCGTATGACAACGGTATTAATTCTTCGTAGTATTAAAGTAATAAAGGTAATCATTCAGTCTCCCTCTTTGAAAAAGGGACTTTAGAGGAAGATTCTTTAAATAAATCCCCTCATCGCTTTTTAAAAGGAGGAGGTGAATATTTACCTTTAGAGCTGACGATGCTTTAATGATAAAGACTGACGCTTTACATCAACGCTTGCCAGCTGTGATTACGAACAAACACACTGAGTTTACGAAGTTCAAAGGCTACCGCAGCCGCAATACGGCTAGTTGCCCGCTCACAACAATCAAATTCGCCGGGTAAAATACCTTCAATACCATTTTTGCCAATTAAGCCGGATTTAAACTGGCGAAGACCGGCATTATCGGCACTGCCACCCAGGTCGTACCAAGATATTCCCTGATTACTCAACCATTTAATGACTTCCCACTGCATATAATAGCCTGCGTCCAATTCCAAGCCTTTGCTGTTGGATGCACCAAATAAGTATTGCGCAGTATTCCCCATAGCGGAAATAACGGCGCCGGCAACCGGTGTATTTTGAGAAAAACAAATGAGCACTTTGGGGCGTAGAGCCGGTTCAAGATCTTTATAAAATAAAGGCAGTTCTGCAATGGCCGAGGTATCAACAAACGATTTTCTATTAATCATATTGCCATACAGTGACATAAATACATTGATAGCCTCATCGCCTTCTAGCCATTTGCACTCCAGGCCGTGTTTTTCAGCACGATTAAGGTGGTTGCGCCAGCGGCTTTTAAGGTTTTTTCTTAAATCAGAAATGGTTGGCGATAAGTCGACAAAATATCGTTCTGAATCGGCAATGTCGGTTTTTTTATAGCCGGCTCGTTGCAAGGCACTACAAAATGTATCAATGCCGTCTTTGGACGGCGGCGGCATAAGACGTAATAATAATCCACGCTTGATAACATATTCCTCACGTAAAAAGCGAAGTACATGTTTTAAATATTCTGGATTTGGAGCCTGCCCCATGGGTTGCCATAATGGACCAAATTTGACATGGGCAACTCCTGAACGCATAAACGGCACGCGTCTGATGGCCACTTGAGCGGCGGCAACGATTTCCTTATCACGCCTAACCACTAAATTGCTGATAGATGCTTTTTGCCAACGCGCTTCAGCATACGAACGGCTCTGATCGATGGACGCATCGGTAAATGTCATCAAAATTTGATGCCAATCGTTTTTGTCGAGCTGATCAACTTCATATTTATAAAGAGACATAGAGTATGTGTGTAAAAAATTAATGATTGATCGGAATTACCACGTTAAGTATTGCCAAATAGGCATGGGAGTAAACTATTAGGTATTCATCGCAATGAATTCCACTGCCTTTTTCGCCAAAATTGCCTATAAACGTTACATATATTTTAAACAAAGCATGTGCCATGCCATAAATAATTAATCTAATACTATCAATATATTATTTTAAAAAAAATCGAGCGGCTAAGTTTTTTTTGTAATAATTGTAAATTATTCAGACGTTTGAAGGTTTGTAAAGAAAAAATTAAAAAATAATTTTGGGTGTGGCTTAATTTTAGCCCACCCATTTGTATCGGGTTAATAATTATGACTCTCACAAACAAGTTCAGACATCATTAAATTTGGTGGGTTTAAACTGATTTTATTTTTATTGCTACTATTTAGTCAAGTTTATAGTGAGATTATTTATTTTTATGCTAATAGATAGCATGGTTTTACACTTATGCAAATAAATTTATCTCATTAAAATAATTTTGGTTATCCAAAATGACGGCTGACATGTGTAAACAAAAATGACAGTTTACAGCTACCGCATGTAATCTTTTCCTTACGTAAAATTGCATTTGAAGGTAGTTATCTTGCGGGTTTAGTTTGAAGTAATGGGTTGGCTTTTTAATCAAACACGTTGAGTTTGGTTCTTCGATTTACTCGAAGGACAAAATGAGTAGCCGGTTTTTTTCATTATTTTTGATACAATTGCCAAGAAAGCTAGGGTTCATCAATGCTGTTGATTGCCATCACCTCCTATCATATAACGACGGTAACGTCTGATTCCTAAAACATAAAAAACGAGGTGAAGTGTGGCGTGGTTAATTTTATTTTCCGCAGGATGTGTAGAAATAATCTTTGCTTTAAGCCTTAAATACAACCAGGGCTTTACTAAGTTATGGCCTAGTGTGGTAACGTTGATTTCAGGCATTGGCAGTTTTTATTTGCTCATCATAGCCATCAAAACCTTACCCTTAGGAACTGCCTATGCGGTGTGGACAGGGATGGGTGCGGTTGGCGTAGCAGTACTGGGCATTGTTTTATTTAAAGAATCCGCTGACTGGTATCGACTACTTTCCATCGCGCTAGTCATCTTTGGCATTATTGGTCTTAAGCTCACTGACACTCCATAAATGCTACATCTTATTTTTCAATCGCCTGTTGAAGTTGCAACACTAGACCGCATGGATGTGGGGGATGTGGCTGTTTTTTTTGAAAACGCCATTTTTCGACTGCTGAGAGCAGGTGATTTAAATGGGTTATTGACTGAACAGCTGAAAACTAATCGATTTTGTGTGCTGTCGGATGATTTGGCGGTGCGCGGTATAGCACAAGATGAATTAATCAATGGCCTGGATATAATTGATTATGCTGAATTGGTCAGTTTGACGGTAGACAATGCCGTTATCCAAACATGGACGTGATGATACCCATACAGCTAGAAACCACCGATCAGGGTTTTTTGTTAAATGCCGGGGATTGGAGCGAAGCGGTAGCAAAATCACTCGCAGAGTTAAATAATATTAAGTTAACGGATAAACACTGGGAGATTATCTGGTTTATTCGTGGCTATTATAAACAATTTAAACATTTGCCGAATGCGCGGGTGTTTACCAAAGCCATCGCTAAAACACTGGGGGAAGACAAGGGCAATAGCCGCTATTTGCATCAGTTGTTTCCTGATGGGCCTTTAAAGTATGCGTGTAAACTGGCGGGGTTACCTAAACCGCCGACGTGTTTATAACGGTTTAAAAATCCTGCTGTTTAAAACGATGAATCAAACGCCGGTCTTTTTTATTCGGCTTGTGGTCATTGTCTAAATCAAAAAATTCTCGGTTTTCGCGCTGTTGCAATATTTGCTGCTGGCGTTTTTCGTGGCTTTCCGGAGTTTCTTCATAAAGCAGGACAGCCTCTTTAGCGGCACATCGTTGCCCGATAACCGTAACCACAGTAATGTCCCATTTATAGCCATTATGGCTGATGGATATAGCAACGCCGGGCTTGATTTCTTTGCCCGGTTTTGCTCGGTGGTTGTTAATATGAACCTTGCCGCCAGCAATGGCTTCGGCAGCTAGGCTACGGGTTTTAAAAAACCGCGCAGCCCATAACCATTTATCTAAACGAACAGCATCAAGTGCCGCAGGCATGCGCTGGTGCAGCGGCTTTCTTTAAACCGCGCGGTAATGAAAACACCACTTTTTCTTCTATGCCCTGAATTTCAACCGCCGATGACCCGCCCCAGGATTTTAATTGATCAATCACTTCTTGCACCAGCACTTCAGGTGCAGAAGCGCCTGCGGTAACCCCAACAACACCCACGCCATCAAACCATTGTTTTTCCATGTCGTGAGCAGTATCAATTAAATAAGCGGGTTTTCCGAGTTGCTCGGCAATCTCGCGCAAACGGTTAGAGTTGGAACTGTTTACTGAGCCTACCACCAAAATTACATCCGCGGTTTTGGCCATTTCAAAAACAGCATCCTGACGATTTTGGGTCGCATAACAAATGTCATCTTTTTTTAAGCCTTCAATAACGGGAAAGCGTGCTATCAGGGCATCCACCATAATTTTGGTATCTGTCATTGATAAGGTGGTCTGGGTGACATAACCTAAGTCATTGGGGTTATTGACTTTTAAATTTTGCACATCTTCAGGGGTTTCCACCAGATAAATACCGCCATTCTTAGCAATTTTATCGTATTGTCCCATTGTACCTTCTACTTCAGGGTGACCGGCGTGGCCAATCAGCAGCACTTCACGGTCGGCTTTAGCATGTTTGGCCACTTGTAAATGCACTTTAGTGACTAAGGGGCAGGTGGCATCAAATACCGTTAATTTACGATCTTTGGCTTCTTGCTGGACTTGTTTTGATACACCGTGAGCACTGAAAATTAAATACGATCCTACCGGTACATCGCTTAAATCTTCAACAAAAATCGCACCTTTTGCTTTAAGGCCATCAACCACGGTACGGTTGTGGACAACTTCATGCCGCACATAAATGGGTGCGCCAAACGTCTCTAAGGCCTGATCGACAATTTCGATGGCACGGTCTACACCGGCACAGAATCCACGGGGGTTAGCGAGTACAATTTGCATAAGCTGATTTCTTTAGTTAATGAATATAAGGCTATTTTAACTTAACATCATATCCGATACGATAATTCCATCGGTATCGGCGTATAAAAAGTGGTTGGTTTTAAAATTAACACCGGCAAATGTTAATGATAAATCACGGTCACCATGATCTTTTATATGGCTTTGCAGCGGATGGGTATGCAAAGCGCGGATGCCAATAGGTAACGTGGCAATCTTTTCAGCGTGCCGAATACAACCATAAATAACAATACCTTGCCAGCCATTAGCCACAGCAAGGCTTGCCAATTCGTAATCTACTAGCGCACAGCGATGAGAGCCGCCGCCATCAATCACCAACACACGATTTTCGACTTTTTCTTCAAGGACGCTTCTAATAAGCACGTTTTCTTCAAAGGCTTTTATTGTCGTGATTTGTCCGCAAAAACTTTTCTCGCCGCCGTAAGGTTTAAATAGCGGTTCAACAATCTGAAAATAATCTTCTTTGCTGTGGGCATCACAAAGATCAGCAGTAGTAAATGGATTTGTCATTTAAGTTAATTATTTTATTAATTTACAGTTATGCAAGGTATATACTAGATACCGATGTTAAGCAACCTGAAAAGGAGATTAATATGTGGATATTATTTTTTATCGTGGCAATACTGTTTGTTTTGGGCAATGGGCTGCTTTTGCTAAGGTCGGCAAATACCTCCAAACTTCCTGAGAATGTTAAATCACAACCTTATGATAAGGATGAATCCAGCGGTTGGTAGCTTATAGTTTAGACGGTTAATGTAAAGGTCACAGGGCCATCATTAACTAAACATACTTGCATATCAGCGCCAAATTGGCCAAATTGGACATTGGGGTGATTGGTTTGGGCGATGTGTTGCAAGTATTGGAATAATTGCTGGCCTTTTTCCGGAGTGGCTGCCGGTGTAAAGCTAGGGCGGTTACCGCTCTTAGTATCTGCCGCCAAGGTAAATTGCGGCACTAACAGCAAACCGCCGTTAATATCCCGTAAGCTTAAATTCATTTTGCCGTCGGCATCTGAAAAAATGCGGTAATTAAGAATACGTTCCAGTAAACGGTCGGCATCTTTTTCGGTGTCTTTTTTTTCTACTGCCACCAATGCCAGAATGCCAGTGCTGATTTTACCGATGTCTTGATTGTTGACGGTGACTTTGGCAGTGGTTACGCGTTGGATGATGGTTATCATACTTAACAAATTTTGTAAAAATTCCTAGAATTCTAGGAATGATTAATAATCTCAACATTTTCTGTACCGGTCAACGAATGTAGATACTGTTCAATACCAAATGACCTGTGCATATCCCCAGTTAAGAATTTTTTCATCTTTGGAAACTAAGGCGGCTTGATGATGCAAGCTGCTGGCTACAATCAAACGGTCTGCTGGATCACCATGAAAGTTCCCGGGCAAGCGAGTCGCAAGCACTGCAATTTCGGGGTTTAAGGCTAATAGTTTCATTTTTGGCCGTTGTAACGCTATATCAATCCAGGCTTGCACATCCATTGATAAACCAATTCGCTCTTTTGAAACTAACATAGCCAGTTCCCAACAACTGATTGCTGGAATACCGATGCAATCGGCGGCCTGAATGTTATCGTGGGCGATGCCCGATAAATTACTTGACTCATTTACCCACCAAATCCAAGCATGAGTATCAAGAACGATCATTGTTCAACATTCCATGAGTCGCCAATGGGTGTCATCAAATCCTGTTCAAAAATAACACTGCCCTTGAGCGGGTTGGGTTCTTTGGGTGAAGTAACCGAAGTAACCGATGACAAGGGTTGTTTTAAAGCCAAAATAATTCGATGTAATGTTTCGATATGCGCCTCATTAACCGAGTCAATATCGTGTTTTAGTTGTTCGCGGCTAATCATAAATATCTGCCAATTATCGGTAGTTAAATGGGGTCTATTCTGACAGACTTTTTAATACTATCTGTACAGTAATCGACTCCATCGTGATTATAACAAAGTCAACACGTAGGGCGAAGATTAGTACGCTGTATGATATGTCCTGTATTTTCAACGCAGAATCTGAAGTTATCAAAGCTTTCGTAACAGCCTCAAAATATACAGCATTAATAGCGCGTATGAGGCAAAGCAGAATACGAGATGAATAACAGCGGCGCATACGACTACCGCCTATTAAGTCTTACCGCGTTAAATATTTCATAGGATTTACGGATGCCAGGAAGCACGTCAGTCGCGGCTGATGCGCTTCACTTTGTTCAGTACATCCTATGTGGTTTTAATTTATTTTTACGTTTAAAGTTAGAATGTGGCTTTTAATGGGCACACAACAGGCTGGGCTTCACCCACATTAGTTTCGGCATTCGATGTTGCTTTAACGACAGACGCGGTGACCGTGTAAGTTTTACCGCACGTTACCGGAAGACCGCTGAAAACAGTGAAATTTGCGAAAGTGTTAACCAATAACGGTATTTTATCATTATAAGCCGCATAAACGGGCTTGCCATTGACTCTGAATATTACTTTTTTAAGCGAGGCTTTAGTAACATTATCGCTTGCAAGTACGATAGATAATGCGCATTTTTGTGCTTGGTAAGTGGGTACTGAGCAATCGGATAGCAGATCGTAGGTGGTGGCAGCTGATGCCATACTTGCAAAAGAAAATGATAAGACAGCAGCTGATGAAGTAATAAGTAAGGGTAATAAACGGTTCATGAGTTATGCCTCCAAGTTATTTGTAGGACAATTGCTATCAACCGAATCAATTGCGATTGATCAGCAATATAACAATCAGGTAATCATTCAGTCCCCCTCTTTGAAAAAGAGGGGTTAGGGGAGATTTATTAGAAAAATCCCCCTCAATCCCCCTTTTTCAAAGGGGGAAGTGAATACTTACACAATCAGTTGCAGTCATAAAACTAACTCCACAACTGATGTGACTATCATAATCCTAACAACGCACGGAATCAAAAAATAGTATTAAAGTAATGAATAGTCGCAGCGCGTATGAAACAATCCGAAATACGGAGCAGTTCACGCCGATCCACGCTAATTGCAGATATTTATGTGTCTATTATTTTTACATTTAAAATAAACTTTATAAAATAATTACTTAAGCAGGCTTGCATGATTTTACAACCTAGTTTTATTTAATATGCTTGTCATTTTTTTTTACATTTTCTATTTGCAATAAAAAAAACATCAAAATAAACAAGGTGTTGAAATATGGCACAAATGTTGCTGCTTACACATAGCATGTATCACACTTTCTTGTTAACTAGATAGTGTATTTTCATACTTTATATCCTAAATTCAAAGTATTTTCATCCGTGTCCATAGTCTATGCTGGCATAAGTAAAAAGTATTCTTCTAAAGGCTTGATTAGTGATCTTTCTGAAATCAAGAATTAAAAAATTGAAAAAGGCGTTAAATATATCCTTTTTTCGTATAAAGCTGGGAAGTATGCTTCTATTATGTAAGCAAAAAAGATGAAATGAAAAAATTCGGTGATTTTTTTACAGAAAACATAAAAAACGTTAAATGTCCACATTATTTTTTGTGAAATAGTTCACATATTTGTAGCTTAACATAAGGTAAACTCGATACGGCGGGAAGTTAAATACCTAAATGATTTACAGGTAGGAGAGCTTCATCAAATGCTAAAAATAGTGGCTACTAACAACTATATCAAATAGTGCCGGTTACTCAGTATAAATTCCTGGTTTTTATTGTTACTGTAACAATTTAGATTTAATATCGTAATATCGTAATATTGAAATCTGTAAAGATATTTTAAATGCGCAACGCATATAAGTTTTACTAGTTCAATTGTAGTTTAGAGTGGTAACTTTCTTCTATCAGTGCAACCAAAAAAGGATTAAGGTCATTATTTATGCATACAAATACCGGAAAAAATGGTAAGAGCAATGGGAGTTTGTCGGTTGTTGGTTCGGATTTTATTGATATCGATGCAAAGCTATCAAAAAAAATTCCGTTAGCATTAATTGATAGTAGACCTTTAATGTTAGCGTCGTTTACAAATTTTATTCATCACACCACAGCTGATTACACTATAAATCCTTTTAATAATCTCGAGGAGTTAGTTAATCAAGTTCAAAATGAAATTAATGCCGTCGAAATTATTATTTTTAACATTGGTTATAAGCGTGTGGACGACAAAATTATTAATGACGGTATCATCAAGCTAAAAGCTTCCTTACCCGTAACTCCCCTAGTATTAATTACTGATTGTGAAGAGTCTGGTTGTATTCTTCAGGCTATTAATTTAGGTGTTCAGGGGTATGTTACAACGTCGTTAATGCCATCGGTGGTTATTGCAGCCCTGAATCTCGTATTCGAAGGTGGAATATTTGCACCGATACGCCCCTTTATGAATGAGCTTAATCACAAGAACACTGCAACTGAAGGCAGTGAAGGCCTACACTTACCCGATACACTGTATTTTACGCCGCGCCAGCTTGAGGTTTTAGAGCACGTTAAGCTGGGAGAGCCCAATAAAATTATTGCTTATAAATTGGGTATGCAGGAATGTACGGTTAAAGTACACGTTCGGGATATTATGAAAAAACTTAATGCAACCAACCGTACTCAGCTTGTTTATAAAGCTGAGCACATTAATCCTGAAGTGGAGCCTCAGAAACAACACGGCCATAGTAGAGGATTTACAGATCCCAGCAAAAATTAGAGAAGTACATATCTTTTCAAGACTATAAGCGTCTTATGTGCCCGCAAAATTATATTTGCAAGGTTTAACGCTTTGTGGGTTTTCCTCTGATTTTTTTAATTTAAGCCCAAATATGGCTTAAGGTTGGTACGGTTACTGAGGGTGATACCCGCCGTATAATCAGCTGCGTCATCGGTTAAACCCATGCCAACGGTTAAGTTAACAAACAAATTGCGACTGACAATTGAAGACGCGCCAATCGATAATAGCCCGATATTTTGGTTTGATCCGGCGATGGTTTGTGAACCTAGTTCAGTGTTACTGATAAAAGACTGATCTAACGCAATCGATAACGACGTATCCGCGCTGGCCGCAAGTTGCGCCCCAATAGAAAAAGCCAGGGTGTCGCCTGGATTGTAGCTGCCGTTTACCCCTGGGAAATAATCTTTTTTGGTAAAAGCTTTGGTGTAACGCGCATTAAAGGAAAACGCCAAGGGGTCTTGCCGCTTAAGCGCAGTTAAAGACCCCGTAACGCGATGAACGCCCCCTCCCAAGCCGACATCGCCATCAGTTGCGTCACCAGAGTCGGTATTCCAGGAGACGCGGGCGATTAAATCTGGCCACCATTGTTCTTCGCGCAGCAAAGTTTTGGCAAGGCCGATTTGTATATCACCCAACCCTGAGCCACTGGCTTTCCGCTCCCCAACTTGACCCTGAATAACTGGGATTGTCGATTGATCGATAAAACTGTAAGGTAAACTAAACTCTAATTGCGATTCAAAGGGTAGACCCAATCTAAAGGCAACCGAAGGTGTAAACGTATTCCGGCGAACTTTCGCTAGATCAGTAATATTATCGTTACCTATTTTGGCTATCCGCGCTATTTGTCTTTCGCTGTGTGCAAAGTCGAAATTTAAATCAGTGTCCAAAGACCAGGTAGGGACTAATAATGCCCCCGACTTTGCCAAAGTCCGTTCCAAAGCCCGCTGCGCCGCCTGTTCGTCCACGCTAAATTGTCCAGGGGCTTCGGCAGCAGCTTTAGGTTTGGGCGAGCTGTTGGTTTTATCTGCTTGGGTTTGCGTGGCGGCTGGTGCGGCTTGCTGAGGTGGTAGCGTAGTGTTGGTAGCAAGCTGTTCTTGCTGGGGGTGGTGGGGAGCGGAGAGGGGATTTCGGCTATTTTCCAACGCTTCCACCCGTAACAACAGGTTTTTAATCAGGGCATCTCTTTGTTTAACTTCCTGCAACAAAGCTTGTGTGCTGTGCGATGGTTTACGCTTATGTTTATGTGCTGCAACACTGTTGTCCATAAACACTAACGAAACTGCGGTTACAACCAAACAACGCCCAATCTGACGTGATACTAATTTATTGTTATTCATAGGCTTCAATGAAGGTTTTGGATTCAACTGAGAAGTACAATCACGCACCGAGTGCTAACAATTTTAACAGCACTGAGGAAGTAATTTTACACTCTACACATCCCTGCTATTGCTGTGTAAATCTCTATGGTATCCATGATTATGTTATTAAGTACAATATAGCATATTATGGAAATTGTACGAGTCTTGAATCCACTTAATCAGTAATTTTCAATTTAGAAATTAATGCCTTTTAATTCAAATACATAAGTTTTCACCGAAAAGGCATTATTTTTATAACTAATTGAATTGCAATATAATATGTGTTTTAAATTGAGAATTGCTGCCACTCAATATAATTGTCCGTTACCTTAAAAAAACGAAATCTTCTGGAACGGGCGCGAGATGATTGGGGAGTTTGGCAGCATTTTTCTGGGCAATAACAAAGCCGACTTTGCCAAAGGTTGGGTAGTCTATCCAGGCTTCGAGAAATTTTTTGGTTAATAGGGTTCGATTGCCCCACGCAGGATCAGCCAATAGCACCCTGTTTCCCATACTGCCTCGAAAAACGACAAAATGATTGTAATCATTCACTTTTATGGGAATCATCAATGGCGCATATTGCGCTAAATCGGCAAATTCCATCTTGCCCAAACCGATGCCCTCGTAACCACGCTGATCGGCAAAACGCTTGAGATCCAGCAATGAAAATCCCTCTTTAATCTGTATGAGTTCGGGGTGTTCAATATATTCTTTACGTTTGATTAACGTCGCTGCAATTTCTTTTTCCGGAGTCGGGTCTTGCAGTTGGTATGTTAGTAATGTGGATAACGCCGCCGCGCCACAACTTAAATCCCATTTTTGTACCACTACACGCTCACGGCGCATTTCCAGCAGCGATTTAACAATGCGGCTTTCGTTGGCTTGTGCTGCGCTTAAAAAAAACGTGCAGAGCACGACACTGAGTAATACTAGATGGGAAAACTTGCAGATTTTCATCCTACGCATGCCAAGCGATTGGGTTTTGGATTTAATAATAGTTGCCAACACATTCATAGCTCCCGCCTTGGACAAGCATTGCTGCCGGTGTAGATTTGAGCAAAGGCCCTGTAACGGTTTACGTTGCAGGGCCTATATCCTCAAATATTACCGAACCATTTGTGGCCAATAATTTTAGGTATTTCTAACTTAGCAATAATAGCCAGAGCAGGAATAGCTGCTAGACTGAGATACACCCGGTGCAGCAAAGGTAAAGGTAGAGGTAGATGTATTCCAACCAAAAGCTAATGCATCTGCATATGCAGTATTATTATAATAATAATGATAATAATACGAACCAGCAGTTACATTATCCAATTGGGCTGTTGTCAATTGTACAGGGGCAGCGCTAGCAGTACTAGCAGCAACACCTAAAATAGCAGCTGAAACAATAGAAAGTAAAGTTTTCATGACAATCTCCTAAATGAAATTAAAGTAGACGGCTATTCCTTACGTTGAGAAGGCTTTGCTGTGATTCGCTTTTGCCGCTGCGTAAGTTCGTTTGCCGTCGGGTAAAACAATAAGCCTATTTATTTTTTGAAACAATTCCCAATTAGTTGACTAAACCAAAGGCGTATGCCCAAAAACACCCCACCAAAAGGTGTGGGCAACTCTCGCAGCAAGCTTAATTGCTGACAATAAAAGGCACTAACTCCATTGGTATGGAAGGGGGGCTGCCAACTTCAACCATTTCAACCGTGGCACTCGCAATAGCCGATTCGCCTTGCACAAAGGCAGACACACTGTAATGCACCGTATTGCCATTATTCAGTGCAATCTGGGAGGAACTGGAAGACTGGCTGAAGCTTTCTCCTTCCGCGCCGGCTGTCACGGCATCCATTTGGGTATTGGACAAGTGGATTGATTCCGCAGTGGCTAGCCCCGCAGTACTTATCAGGATTATGCCGGGAATCACAGAAAATAATTTCGTATTCATAAGTAAATGTCCTAAATTAAATTAAAAGTGTGACGATACTTTTTAGCTTAACTTGCTCAACCTATTACAAATAAAATTCGAAGCGACGCTACCTGCGCGGAGATGTCTTAATGGCGTTCTGAGATGTGGGTAGTTAACGCTATTTGTTTCAATGCTAAGAAAAAACTGAAATATCGCCGGTTACTAGCATAGGTTTTTTTTTGCAAGAAACAATTAACCATTAGGTGTATCAACCAAAGCAGTATGGTTTCTGCCAGGCCTGCAACAGGTGTTGTTTATTCTGGAGTAGTAGAGCGAACTGAAGTATCCGCTCTACTCTATAGGGGTATGGCAAAGTCTCAAGGCATTCTCATTCAACAAAAAATATATTGTCGGTTATTTATAGGCGACAGTAAAAGAATAAGACAGTGTTCCAAACGACGACGAAGATGTGCCGCCAATCTGATTTTCAAAGGTAACACCACCCGTGGTAACTGAGGTATTGGCATTTGCCCCAGTAGTACCTGTCGCCCAAGCCCCACCGTATCCCGCTTGAAAAGTTGTTCCAATAGCGCTATTAGCAGCAGCCACTGTGCCTGTTTGCGTGGCTGATGCAGTGCTGCTTCCATAAGCGCTTGCTGTCGCAGTTGCGCTAACCGAACCTCCAGCCGTCACAGTATCCATTTGAGTGCTGGATAAGTTTACAGGCGCTGCATTCGCCACACCCACCACACCGGCCATTAAAACCACGCCGGAAAAAATTGAAAAGAATTTTGTAGTCATGACATATACTCCTAAAAATAAATTAAAAGGTTGACGATACTTAAATCTATTACCTTTGCTAGCGCATTACTGCTGTTAAGCTAAATTTTTATCGCCTAGACTAGAGTGGCGTTTTAATAAAAAAAACACAATTCGTCATTAGTTGCATAAACCAAAGGCGTACTGTAATCAGAAACACTGTTATATACCGAAAAACTTAGCAATTTTGATAAAAATGGGGACAGTCGCCCCATTTCTAATTAATCAGGTAAAAAAATTAATACCTTTGATGCCAGCTACTGGAGCTAGGCGAATTTATTGAAATTACAATAATTGACGAATAAGCATATTGTGAACCGGCTGTTGAATAATTACGGTTTATTTGCCGTATGATAACTCTTTGTCCATCTGCACTCCCTGATGTAAATGCGTTAGCCGTTGCGTCCGCACTACAGCACGCGGAGGCGCTCGCCACACCATACCCAATTTCAACATTGCCAAACTGTCTTACGACCGTATTGGTTGATGCCTGTGTAAGGGTGGTATTGCCACTGGCACTTGCATTTGCCACCGCTGTTATCGTTATTGTACCGGCAGTAACAGAATCCATTTGGGTGTTGGATAAGCGCATGGGGGCTGAACTGGCAACGTTAATGCCGCCGAGCGTTAATATCACTCCAAAGAGGGTGGATGAAAATTTTGTAGTCATGACTGAATCTCCTGAGTTAAATTGTGGGCTTGTGGCAATGCTGTAAAATTTCCGGACAGATGTTAGTAGGAAATGGCTTATGGCAAGGCTGGGAAAAGGATGACGTTTTTAAAAAAAATATACAATACGCCTTTAGCTTAATATACCAAAGGCGTAGGCATTAATATCTTTGAGAAATTTGGCGATATTTAACTTGATTCAGATTTAATATTTGTAAATAGGCTATCGATTCACCGTTAAAACTACTAGGGATTTTTAATTACATATATTTTAACTGATTGTTTTTTATTCTATATGTTGGTTTTTTGGAAAAGACGGGATACATTACTCGAAGCAATTCCATTCATGTATTCTCTGCTCCGGTTTATTGCAAATTCACTTCATCCATGCCACTTGTTTTTTAATCCGTGGAAGTCCATAAAATAAAAACAGGGCTACGCTTAAAAGCCATAAGGTATTCGGTTCCGGCACTTTGGCGACAGAAAACTCAAAGTCATCAACCGAAAGCAGCTTCGCATTATTAATACCCGGTGTAGATTCAAACGTTAAACCGATAAAGTTACCCATTGGCACAGTCATAGTTACCTTATCCAATAATTTATGCAGTAAGCCTGTTGCACCGTCCAGGTAAGATGCTGAAATAGTATTTGTTAACAGATTCAGCGATAGCTGCCATTGTGAATAATCCAAATTGTAACCTTGGATGGCGGTTTGAATAAACCCTGAGCCAGTGTTATAGCCAACAAAGTCGGTGCTAGTGCCGGGTTGTACCAATCCCATAGTAAACCCTACGCCATTGCTGCCTAACAATTCAATCCTGTCACCAAACGTACCGGGACCAAGCCCACCTCCTTCCCCTGTTCCCCAAATTTGCGGACACCACCAGAAGCTAATATTAATAGTTTTACCTGCGGTATCAAGAGGGCTAAGACCGTCCAGATCACGAGAATCCAGATCATAACCATATTTTAATGTTGGGCCATCCCATCCTTCGCTGTTAGTGGTAAGCACCAAAGCTTGGTCTGTAGTGCCGTGGTTAGTATGGTCAAAAAAGGGGTGTCCTGTGGCGTAACTGGTAGAGCCAAATTGGCTGGCTTGCGGGTAATTAATACCAATGAGCCTATGCCACAGTCCAGAACCTGGCGGTATTAGCGAGGTTAACGTTGCGCTAGAGCCACCGTTATTACTGCCATATTGGCCCGCATTGTATTGGGTAACTTCATTAAGAAAGGATTGATAACCATCTTCAGGTTCAAATCCGCCAAGGTAAGCATGCGATGTTATGGGGATGCAAAGTAAAGCAGTGATGACAGCTGGAAGTGCGGCTTTTACGGGAAATTTCATATTTACCTTCAAAAGATAACTGCTAAAGAATGAGCTACCTTTAAGACAATACAATATTCAAACGGCCTATCTGTTCGTCCTGAACTTGTTGCTAGGGCGGTTCAATGAGTTCATGGGTATAGAGTCCCAAAAACGAATTGACCGCACCATCTGTCCTAAATGCGTAGCTAGAGAATGTGTAAGTATTCACCTCCCCCTTTGAAAAAGGGGGATCGAGGGGGATTTATTTAAAAAACCTCCCCTAACCCCTCTTTTTCAAAGAGGGGGACTGAATGATTACGAAAATGTTAGGAACGTATCCCCGTTCCAACACGTTAACTCAATTAAATATAGACTATTGTGCACAAAATATTACAAGACACTTTTTTTGCTTAACGTGTTTATAAAAAATAATATTCATGCTGCAAACTTAGCCTATCCTAAGATAAATACAATGTCTTTCAGGCAAACTTTCAATACGGCTCTATAAAGTCAAGTCCGGTATTTGTATGCTTACTAAACCTTCAAAACTTAAACCACTATGATGACTTTACCTACGCACCTAAAGCTATTGGCTGTATTGCTGTGTCTACCATTATGCACACACGCAGAAATCTACGAGTGGCAAGATACCGGTGGCCATAAGCATTTTTCAGATCGCGGCCATGCTGATGCTAAAACAATCACCGTAAAGCCGGGTTATAGTTATCAGGCCATCAAAACCGTTTACGATGGTGATACCGTAGTATTGGAAGACGGCCGTAAAATTCGGTTATTGGGGATTAATACGCCGGAAGTGAGGCATCGAGATAAGCAAGCTGATGCGGGTGGCGATGAAGCCAAACAATGGCTAATTAATAAGCTGAAAAACACCAAAATTCGTCTGCAAATCGATGAGGAATTAACTGACAAATATAAAAGAACGCTAGGACATTTGTTTACGGAAAACAAACAACACATCAATCTGGAGCTAGTAAAAGCCGGTTTAGCGGAGGTCAGCATTTACCCGCCTAATCTGCTGTATACCACTGAATTACTAGCGGCGCAGCACCAAGCTGAGCAAGCCAAATTAGGTATTTGGCAGCGCCCAGAATATGCGGTACAACCGGTTAGCGCGCTAACAGAAGCAGGCCATACTGGCTGGACACGTTTGGCCGGTAAAGTGCTTAATGTGCGGAATACCCGAAAGTCAGTGTATTTGGAGTTTTCAGATAAGTTTGAAGCGCGTATTGAACGTAAATGGCAGTTTTTATTTCCCGATGTGAATAACTATAAGGGCAAAAATCTTGAAGTGCGCGGATGGCTAAATAGAAACAGAGGACGATTTTCTATGCTGATTCGCCATCCTAGCGCGATGGTTTCTATGAAGTAGGGTTTACACACATAAGACGGAACACTCAATAAGTCACACCGTTCGGCTGAGCTTGTCGAATGGCTCACCACGAACAGTTCCTTCAGCTGTACCGACTTAGTTGGAAGCCAAATGTAGCAAGAAATAAGGTGATTTATGAAAATAATCTACCAAGCTCTCATGGAGTTCATGTAGAGAGACGCAAGATTTTGCGTCTCTACGGCGTAAATTTTCGTCGAAAACTATCTGTAATTGAACGCTAACGTGGATAGGTTGCAGCGTTTTCATATCAGGTGAATAACATTAATTATTAGCAGCGGAGTACAAACCTAGGTTTGTACTCCATCGAATATAGCTAATCGGTACTTAAAACGCTGTAAAAATGTGGATAAACTGTGCAGTGCCAAAGTGGTGTAAGCCTATTAACTGATCCAGATGCCGCCGTTAAATACCCCGTCGGTACTTAGGCCAGTGGTTGTCAGCCCTGTTAATTCAATTAAGCTATCTTTAGCGGCGCTATCTTGAAATACATAGCTGTTATTTAACGCGTTAAAGACCACAGTGTTACCTGAGGTATGAATATTGGTGTGTACATAACGCAAGACATCAGCAAAATTGCTTTTGCTAATGGTAAGTGCCTGGGCATAGTTATCATTGTCATCAAAGCTGATTAAACCGTGGCTGATATGATGACTGGCGATGGCTCCTGCATTTATGCCATTTACTTTGACATTATCCTTAGCAATAGGGTGGAAAGGTAGATCAAGTTTATCGGCATCGGCATGAAGAACACCGTTGCTGACCAGCTTAAAGCCACTTACTTTATCAAAATGAGCCACGGAGCTGTCGCCAATATTAATACGCACGGTATCTTGTGCGGCTTGGGTTTCCGTTAAAATATAGCTGTCTTTCCCTAGGCCGCCGATCAGTACATCTTTACCTTCGCCACCTAATAGTGTGTCATTCCCGACACCACCTGACAGCGTATCATTACCCAATCCTCCTTTAAGTGTGTTCGCGCGCTCATTGCCGATTAAGGTATCGTTACCGCTACCGCCTGTAGCATTTTCAATAAAACTGCCATGGCCTATAAAGAATTGGTTTTTGGCTAGAATACTCGCTGCCTTGCTACCGACATAATTCCAGCTACCGGGCTTAAGATTAATAGTAACAGGCAGGGTTTGCGTACTGGCGGTAAGTGTATCGATACCGGCACCATCCCAAATATATCTATCTTCGGGTGTATAAATATCATTACCGGCTCGCACGTTGTGATTAACGCCATATAAATAATGCAAGGTTGCTTTGTCAAACAAACCCAGATCAACGACATAGTCCTTATTGGATTGATAGCTCATGACGCTATTAACAGTATTGTCTTCAGCGCCACCTAATATGGGCTTTTCAAACAAATGCTTCATACCCAAAGCATGGCCGGTTTCATGTAAAAGCGTGGCAAAGTTACCGGTAATTACACCGTTACTCAAAGACATATCTTGGGTTTTAACATTAATATGTACATCGCTATCGGGAGGATAAGCGCCAAACCCCCCTGCATTTTGAAAGTTAAAAAAACTTAAATCGTCCCGAAAAAAACGCAAATCAATCGCCGCAGCATCGGTTTTTTCAGTGAAGGTAACATCAGCTACTGCACTGAATTTTGCCAACGCATCGCGCACTGCGGTTTGTTGCATGGAAGAATAAGGTGCAAAACCTTTAAATTCAGCTTGAGCCTTAGAAACAAAACTGTAGGTAAATGAATGCGCTTTACCAATCCCAAGCTGTGTACCGCCACTGACCAAGCTGTCTATAAAATAAGGTAAAGCCCGTACATTTTTAGCGAGCACAGCATTTTCTATACCATCAGGAATTTTGTAATCATCCACCGAAACATAAACCGTATCGTTGCCTGCTGTTTCATAAATCGTATCTTGCAAATCGGTGATGTAATAACGGTCATTGCCCTCGCCACCTAACAGGGTGTCTTTACCGGCACCACCGGCCAAAATATCGTTGTCGATACCGCCATCAAGGTAATCATCACCCGCACCACCGTTAAGGCTGTCGTTACCGTTTGCCCCGGCTAATTTATCATCACCGTTATCACCATTTAGCGTATCGTGACCTTCTTCCCCGACTAATAAATCACCACCAGCGCCACCTGCTAAGCTATCGTCGCCTTGTCCGCCATATAATTCGTCCTTACCGATACCGCCTTGCAGATTATCATTGCCTTCTCCGCCCGCCAGAAGATCATCTCCCGCACCACCCAACAAGGTATCTTGGCCAGTGCCGCCATTCAATTGATCGTTGCCTGCCAAACCGTCAATTCTGTCTGCCCAATCGAAAACGCCCTGGATTTGATCGTTACCGGCGGTACCTTTAACGATTTCAAGTTTATCGGCAATGGCCTTATCGTTAGCTTGCCATACCGAGCCATCTGCAAAGGTAAACTGATTGATCTGATAATTTGCACCAAAAAAATAATAAGGAATTTGCACCTGGCTATCGCCATAAGTCAGCGTTAACGTGCCTTTTTCGAAATCACGAACGGCTTTGGTAATCGCTGAAGGAAGCAGGTCGGTAAAATTTAGCACATCGACACTGCCGTCAACATCGTAGTTCTCAATAACGTCGCGGCCGCCATGGCTTGTAATCAAGTAAGTATCTGCGCCTTCACCGCCGTACAGCACATCATTGCCAGCACCACCGCTCAAATTATCCTTACCGGCAAGCCCGTAAATTTCATCATCACCCAGGCCACCGTTGAGTGTATCATCGGTAGGCATTCCATATATTTTTGACATTAGTTTTTTCCGAAGAGCTGAAGCTTGCCAAAAGCTTAGTCAATACAGGGCATTGAGAAGAATTAAAATACAAAACTGTGGACGGTGTCACAAAAAACAGCGTAACAATGTTAGCGCAATTGCGTGTGCTGACTTTACCGAACATAAGCGCGTGCGCGTATAATTGCGTTACTACCTATTCGACTCAGGAAATCCTTTAATGCCCAACCTCTCATCGCGTTTTTTAGATAAAGAATGCACTATTGCTGCACCCGGCTTTAACCGTTGGCTATTGCCTCCCGCCGCGTTAGCTATACATTTATGCATTGGTATGGCGTATGGTTTTTCGGTTTTCTGGCTGCCTTTATCTAAAGCCTTAGGCATTAAAGACAGCATTGCTTGCGACGCGGGCATTAGTTTTTTTCAAAAGTTAGTCGTCACCGACTGCGATTGGAATATTTCTACACTAGGTTGGATTTACACTTTATTTTTTGTGTTTTTAGGGTGTTCTGCGGCATTGTGGGGTGGCTGGCTGGAACATGTCGGGCCACGTAAAGCGGGTGTTGTTAGTGCCTTGTGTTGGTGTGATGGCATGTTGATTTCGGCTGTGGGTGTGCATTACCATCAATTTTGGCTGATGCTGTTAGGTTCGGGTGTTATTGGTGGTATCGGATTAGGCTTAGGCTATATTTCTCCCGTCTCTACTTTAATCAAATGGTTTCCTGATCGACGTGGCATGGCGACTGGCATGGCCATTATGGGTTTTGGCGGTGGCGCGATGATAGGCTCGCCATTGGCAGTGGGTCTAATGAAGCATTTTGCTACGCCGACCGACGTAGGTGTTGAGGCTACGCTGGTTATTATGGCGGCAATTTATTTTGTATTTATGATGTCTGGGGCGCTAGGTTACCGTATTCCGCAATCGGGATGGCAACCTGAGGGCTGGACACCGCCAGTTCTTAAAACGAACAACACGCTGATTACCCAGCGTCATGTGCATGTTAAAAATATTTTTAAGATCAAGCAATTTTGGTTGCTGTGGGGGGTGTTGTGCATGAACGTCAGTGCTGGTATTGGGGTGATTGGTATGTCATCTCCCATGCTACAGGAAGTGTTTGGTGGGCAGTTAATCGGTGTCAGCAAAACCTTTAGTGAACTCGATAAAATACAACTTAGCGCCTGTGCGCCTATTGCCGCCGGTTTTACTGCGCTATTAAGCTTATTCAATATCGGTGGACGTTTTTTTTGGGCAAGCTTATCCGACAAAATGGGGCGAAAGCTCACCTACAGTATTTTCTTTGTGTTGGGCTGTGTGTTGTATATCAGTATTCCTGGCAGTGCCAGCGCAGGAAATCGCCCCTTATTTGTTGCGGCTTTTTGTCTGATTTTAAGCATGTATGGCGGTGGTTTTGCCACTGCGCCCGCTTATCTTGCGGATTTGTTTGGTACGCAAATGGTGGGTGCTATTCATGGTCGCTTGCTGACGGCGTGGGCTACAGCGGGTATTTTAGGGCCTGTGATTGTCAATTACATGCGTGAATATCAGTTGGGTCAGGGCATTCCGCGTGAGCAAGTCTATAACCAAACCATGTTAATACTGGCGGGTATGTTGGTGATTGGTTTCGTGTGTAATTTACTGATTCGTCCGGTGGCGGATAAATGGTTTATGAATGATGCCGAGTTAGCAGAAGAAAAGCGTCTTGCCCATGAAAAAGTTACGGTGGCCAAAAATATACATAACACACCCACAGTGAATCAATCCAGTAGCGTAATATTGGTTTTGACAGCGTGGTTAATGATTGCTGTTCCGTTGGGGTGGGGAATTTATAAAACTCTGGCTAATGTGGCCAAGTTTTTTTCTTAAAATAATTTGCTCAACACCGTTCGTACTTGTTCAGTCCCCCTCTTTGAAAAAGAGGGGTTAGGGGAGGTTTTTTAAATAAATCCCCCTCAATCCCCCTTTTTCAAAGGGGGAAGTGAACACTTACCACCGCTCTAAAAAACCAGCTGGATAAATCGCTTAAGATTCCTTTGCGTTTAATCAATAAAGAAACGGATATTCCTAGTAAACTTACTGGGCGAACCCATTACCATTGAGGAGAAACTATGCAAGCATTTAAAGTAAATCTTAAAAAAACCCTGGCTTTTTTAATAGCCAGCTCTGTTTATATGACCTGTTACCCCGTTTTTGCAGAAACTGCAACAGACATTCAAGATATGCACCACGAGCAAACTAGCCTTGATTGGCCCGGGCTTTATTACGGTTTTATGCCGTGTACCGATTGCAAGGGCATAAAAACAACGCTCGCTTTAAACAAAAATAATACCTATGTTTTAAGTGCTGAATATGTCGGTAAATCTATAAGGGAATTTGTAGAAAAAGGTAAGTTTGACTGGAGCGATAAAAAAGATACCATCATTTTGACACCGCGCAAAGGTGATGCAAAGCCGCAACAATACCTGGTGAGTGAAGACAAACTTGTTAAGCTTGATGAAAACGGCAATCCGTTTACTGGCGATCTTGTTGAGCGGTATACGTTGCGAAGAAAAGATATCACAGCAACACCGCCATCCCATTCATCCCATTAAGTCATTTTTGTGTACACGGCAAAAACTTAGAGTGATGAAGAATATCTCTAAATTATATTTTTTGTCGTGTTCTAACTACCCAAAAGAGAACCTTATGACTGAGCTACATAGAATTACCACTAATCCGCAGTTATGCGGCGGTCGTCCTTGTATTCGTAATATTCGTATTCGGGTAAAAGATATTCTCGATATGCTGGCATCGGGCGCTGATAATGAAGAAATATTGGAAGACTACCCTTACCTGGAGTCCGAAGACATTAAAGCCGCTCTTCAATATGCAGCGTAACAAATGGGTCACTCGCCGTAAAGAATTACTCAATTGGTTTGAACGATTATTACCTATTATTGAAGAAAAACTGACTGCGGGAGAATTGTTGGTGGAACTCATTTAATGGTATATACAGAAAAAAGGAAGCACCTGTGACAGCAAACCAAACGCTAATACAACGTGATCATAAAGTGTTATGGCATCCCTGTACCCAAATGAAAGACCACGAAACCTTTCCTATTATTCCCATAAAACAAGGGCAGGGCGTGTGGCTGGAAGACTTTGATGGCAACCGTTATCTGGATGCCATCAGTTCCTGGTGGGTTAATTTATTTGGCCATGCCAACCCTATTATCAACGCCGCGCTTAAAGATCAGTTGGATAAACTGGAACACGTCATCTTTGCAGGTTTTAGCCATGAAGCTGCTATAGAACTGGCTGAACAATTGGTGGCCATAACGCCAGAAGGTTTATCAAAATGTTTTTATGCCGATAATGGCTCAGCAGCTGTCGAAGTTGCCTTAAAAATGAGCTTTCATTACTGGCGTAATCTGGGGCAAACACAGAAAACTAAATTCATTACCTTAGAAAACAGTTATCACGGTGAAACGCTGGGTGCATTGGCGGTTGGCAATGTGGCTTTGTACAAAGAAACGTATGCGCCACTGCTAATGGATGTCATTACTGTACCAGGGCCGGATTGTTACTTTAGGGAAGACGGAGAAACATGGCATGATTACAGCGTACGCCGTTTTGAGTTAATGGAGCAAACCCTGCGGCAACATGCAGACCAGGTGTGCGCCGTTATTATAGAACCCTTGGTGCAATGCGCTGGCAATATGCGCATGTACGATGCTATCTACTTAAAATTACTGCGAGCGGCGTGTGATAAATATGGCGTACATTTAATTGCCGATGAAGTTGCCGTCGGCTTTGGCCGCACCGGCACTTTATTTGCCTGTGAGCAAGCAGCGATCAGCCCTGATTTTATGTGTTTATCCAAAGGTTTGACGGGGGGGTATTTAGCGTTGTCGGCTGTTTTGACTACCGATACTATTTATCAAGCGTTTTATGATGACTATCAAAAACTCACCGCCTTTTTGCATTCGCACAGTTATACCGGCAATGCGTTGGCGTGTCGGGCAGCATTAGCCACTATAGGCATTTTTCAGCAACAGGCTATTATTGCCAACAACCAACAACTGGCAAAAATTATGGCGCAAGCTGCGCAACGTTTTAACGACCATCCCCACGTTGCCGAAGTGCGGCAAACTGGCATGATACTGGCCATAGAAATGGTTAAAAATAAACTCACCAAAGAACCGTATCCCTGGCAAGAACGGCGCGGTGTTAAAGTCTATCAGCATGGTTTGTCACAAGGCGTTTTACTGCGGCCACTGGGTAATGTTATTTACTTTATGCCGCCGTATATCATTACTGAAGCGCAGTTGTTCCACATTGCCGATGTCGCTTGGCAAGCTATCAACTTTGCGGTGCAAGACTAAATGCGGGTTTCCAGATTATACACACCGGTAACGCTGAACAGCGGTAAAGTCATAGCGCTGGATGACGAAGCCAGCCATTACATCAGAACCGTATTGCGCCTTAGAAAAGACACCAACCTGATCCTGTTTAACGGCAATGGCTGCGAATATTGTTGCCGCGTAGCCGATGTCACTCGCAAAGCCGTGATGATTGCGATAGGCGAACGCATAGATCGTAGCGTCGAATCGCCGTTAACCGTTACCTTAGGCTTAAGTATTTCGCGCGGTGATCGCATGGATATGTCGGTACAAAAAGCCGTGGAATTGGGGGTTAACGTAATTACACCGTTATTAACCGAACGTTGTGTAGTGCAATTGACCGATGACAAAAAACAGCAACGTCTAACGCATTGGCAAAAAATTGTTCAACATGCCGCCGAACAAAGCGGCCGCACTTATCTGCCGCCTTTAAAACCCATACAAAAATTAGACAGTTGGTTACCTGCTCAAAACGGCTTAAAAGTGTTTCTTGATCCTTATGCCACAACGTCTCTGTCAGAGTTACAGCCTGAAAATCTGCATGTGACTTTACTTGCAGGGCCAGAAGGTGGTTTTTCTAGTGCGGAACGCGAGATGGCAAAAGCCGCCGGTTTTATTCCCGTGCGGTTAGGTGCGCGTATCCTGCGTACAGAAACCGCATCTTTAGCCGCATTAGCCGCCGTGCAAATGTTATGGGGAGACTTTGGGCTGTGAGACTCTATCTGTATGCGCTAGTGCCGTTGTTGGTGTTATTAGGTGCAATTTCTTTGGCATGTATAGTTGGCTATTTTGTGGTTCATGGTATTGATGCAGACGTGCCACTGCGCAAAATCATCAGAAAATCGACGCAAGGGTTTTTGCTGCTGAGTATTATTCCGGCCATGTTTTATCTTAAACTCAGTAAACAAGAACTGGGGATTGCTGAAAGATCGGTATTTATAAAGCAACTGCTACACGGCTTTGCATTAGGTTTTTTGACGCTAATGCCGGTGTTTGTAATCCTGTATTTATTAGGCATTAATGTCGTTGATAGCACACAGCCATGGACATGGGATTGGTTAGCTAAAAAACTGGTCATTGAGCTGTTGCTGGCGCTGCTGGTTTCATTGTTTGAAGAACCGATTTTTCGCGGGATACTTTTGGCCGGATTAAGACGAAAATTACCGCTGATGTCCGCTGTTTTTATTACAGCATTTTATTACGCCATCCTGCATTTTTTAGACAGCAAAACGCTTATACCCAAGCAAGATTTAAATATATTCAGTGGCTTTCAATTATTCCAGGAAGCATTTGTTAATGTATTGAACCCTCAGATTTTATCGGCTTTCTTTTCCCTATTGATGGTAGGTATTTTTTTAGGTTTACTAAGAACGCGGATACCCGCCAGTTTAGGGTTGTGCATAGGCTGTCACACCTGTTGGGTGTGGCAAATCAAGATGAGTAAAACCCTGTTTAATACCGATTATCATTCAGAGTATATTTATTTAGTCAGCAATTATGATGGCGTTATCGGGCCTTTGATAACAGTGTGGCTGGCGATTGCCATTGCGCTATATTTGTCGTTTTACTCTGTCAGAGCTTATCGGCAAAAATCCCAAAACCACGTATAGCTTGCGAAGCTATGGCCGCTTAAAGCTAACTTTTAGTTAACTACAGTATACATTGGTAAATTCTTAGTAGATTCCGTTATTTAAAGCTTACTTCCATCGTTAGCTTCTGGTATATTCAAGCCGCAGCAATTTAGCTGACCGACTGACCGAAATAAGCTTGTTGCAAAGCAAATATAATAAAAATTAATTTAAGAGGTGGAGAGCCGTTATGATTGAAGGGTTGTTTGTAATAACTACCATATTTGTTTCTTACGTTGTTTACCAGATTGTTAACGAACCAAAAACAACAAACACGCCAGAAACACCCCAAGTACAGCCTGAGCCTAAGGCGGTGGTTGAAACGCCTGCAGAACCTGAGAAGCCAGCTACTGCAAGCGTGTCTACACCCAAAGCAAAACCGGCAACTAAAATAGAAACTAAGGTGGAAGCCAAGCCAGAAGTGGCGCCTGTTGCTGTTGCGGTTGTGCAAGAAGCACCTGCTAAAGTGGCGGACGTTGAGGATCAAGGTGCCGATTCAGCCGAGCAAAGTACAGCGAAAGCCGGCTTAAAAAATCCAAAAACCGGGGAAGTCGTACTTGTTTACAGTAATTATCGCTTTGCTAAACGTTGGGTAAAAGAGGCATTAGTCTCTGAAGGCTTGCTCGGTAAAATTTATAAGAATAACGAGTTGAACGCGGATGTTGAAGCAAAGATAAAAACCGCCTTAACAAAGCTGGAAGCTATCGATAAATATCGTCCTTAAGTATTAGTAACCAGCAGTATTTTCTGCTGGTTACTCATCATCCAAATTAAGCTTTTTCAGCCGGTAACGAAACGATCTGAACGACAAGCCCAATTGCTTGGCCGACGCCGTTTTGTTCCAGCGATTTTCTTCTAAGGCCGCCATGATGGCGGTTTTTTCAATTTCTTCCAGATAATCTTCAAGTGATCCCATAGAAGGATCATATAGCGGCGAATCAGCTACATGACTCACCCCTATCGGCAAATTTAAATCATCTACTTCTATTTTGCTGCCATCATAAAGCGCCAGTGCGCGTTCCAGAATATTTTCAAGTTCCCTGACGTTTCCAGGAAAACTGTACTGTTGCAGCGCTTTTAACGCCGCTGTTGATAGTGTTACGGGGTTATCGCCGGTTAACTTGGTTAAAATATGGGCAGTCAAATCGGGAATATCGGCACTTCTATCCCGCAAGGGTGGAACTTGCAAATCGATAACGTTGATACGGTAGTATAAATCTTGCCTAAAAGTGCCGGCTTGTACCATTTCGGCAAGATTTTTGTGGGTGGCGCTCAATAAACGCACATCAACAAAAACTTCTAACTGGTCTCCTACGGGGCGTATTTTCTTTTCTTGAATGGCCCGCAGTAGTTTAACTTGCAACGATAAAGGTAAGTCGGCAATCTCATCCAAAAATAAAGTGCCTCCTTCCGCCGCTTGAAACAAGCCTTTTTTATCGGTAATCGCGCCGGTAAAACTGCCTTTTTTATGGCCAAAGAATTCGCTTTCCATTAATTCAAACGGAATGGCCCCGCAGTTTATTGCCACAAAAGGACGGTCGCTTCGTGGACTTTGTTGATGAATCAACCGCGCCACCAATTCTTTACCCGCACCAGATTCTCCGCTGATATACACAGGCGCTTGGCTTCTTGCCAGCTTATCTATTTTAGTGCGAATTTCCCGCATGGCAGGCGACTCGCCTAACAGCAGATGACGGGTGCGTCTTTCTTTATCGCTGGAGGATTGCTGGTTAAGTTTTAAGGCACTGCTAATAATTTGCCGCAGCGCCGGTAAATCAATCGGCTTGGAAATAAAATCAAAGGCACCTTTCTTCATGGCTAAAATCGCCATATCGATGCTGCCATGAGCAGTAATAACGGCTACGGGAATAGGCTTTGGTAGCAGTTGTATATAATCAACAATCTCAAGGCCGCTGCCATCCGGCAAGCGCATGTCGGTGAGGCAAAGATCGACTGATTTTTGCTTTAAAATATCTTTGGCTTCGCTGACATTTTCTGCACTGTAGGTTTCAATGTCCATCCGGTTGAGAGTGATTTCTAATAACTCCCGGATATCGGGTTCATCGTCGATAATTAATACTTGCGGCTTACTCATATTGCAATCCTTATATCGTTGGCATCCATTAGGAATATTCGAAAACAGCTGTGGTTATCACTGGTTAAATAATAACGCAAGGTAGCCTGGTTTAATTCGGCTAACTCCTTGGAGATATAAAGTCCAAGGCCGGTTCCACTGGATGAGGTAGTAAAAAAAGGTTCAAATAAACGCGGAATATGGTCAGGCTTTACTCCAGGTCCCTGGTCAATAATTTCTATGCATGGGGCTTGTTGATAGATGTAAACCCGTAAGGTAATAATGCCGTTGTCTGGATTGCCGTATTTCAAGGCATTACGGCATAAATTGTCCATAATTTGTTTTAAATGCCCCGGATCCATATAAATGACCAAAGGCTCTTTGGCGAGTATTAGATTAAAAGACGACATAGACGCCCCGTGTTCAATCACAAAATGCTCTAAATAATCTTTTAGCCATAATTGCAAAGAGATTGCATCGCGTGTGGTCGCGCCTCGTCTGGATAATTGCAAAATATCTTCAATAATGCAATTAACGCGGCTGGAATGGTTTTGGATAATTTCCAGTAAGCGCAAATCCGGTTTGGATAAATCGGGATTCTCTGATAATAATTGCCCAGCATGGCTGATTGCACCCAGCGGATTGCGTATTTCATGCGCGATGCTGGCGGTCAATTGCCCTAAAGAGGCCAGTTTGCTTTGTTGAACCCGTTGATTATAAACGGCCATATTTTCAAAAGTAACTAAGTAATAAACATTTTCGGGTGTGGGTAGCACAGTAAAACGCACATGCAGCTCTAATTGATTTGGCAATTTAAGCAACACAAAATCTTGCTTGGCATCGTTTAGCCAGTCCTCAAAAGAGCTCTCCAAAAGCTCGGAAATCTCGGTAAGTCGCTGGGGTTTTATCAGGGTATGTGTCAACTTTAATGCGGCATCATTCGCCATTTCAATGGTTTTTTCCGGGTTAATAATAACAATACCCGATTGCAAATTTTGAATAATATAGCGATTTAGCTCTTCCAGATTGATGATGGTTTTTTTCTGTTGAGTGGCAATTTTTAGCATGTGTTCGCTGCGGCTTGCCAATACAAATGATAACAAGGCAATGGCAAAAAAAGACGCGCCTAACATGCCTGCGCTAGGATAAGCCGTGGTCACAAAGCTATGCGTTATTGTGGCATACACCTGTTCAGCCAACACCGCTAAACTGGCCATGGCGGCAAAAACCAAGGCACATCGCCCGCCCACTAACAGGCCGCCAGCGGCAATGGATACCGCTAGCATAATACCCACGCCGCTACCGATGCCGCCACAGGCATGCATTAATAGGGTAAAGATAATAATGTCGCTGAAAATCAGTAATTGTGCTTGAACGCTATAGCTTAAAGGCCGCCAAAATACCAGGATAGTCGATAAAATGCACACTGCAAAATAGCCGTATAGGCTATAAGAGTAGAGATGTGCATCATAAGAACCCAGAAACGATGATCCGGTTTTGCTGTAAAATAAAACTCCAAATAAACACACACAAACAAAACGATAGCCTAAAAAAACTTTGAGTAATGTCCAGGCCTGGCGTGCAGGAATGCCATAGCCCGTCGAAAATGGGCAAGGGAAAATGATGTCAGTGTTATTATCCGGCATGTTTTTTTAAGGTAGCGTTTTGCGGGGACTTGGTTAGAATAGTCAGCATACGTTGCTAAGCATAGCAGCGATAAAAAAACTCGCCGATTTTTAGTGTCCATCAGGAGTGGCAATGAATATTCATGAATACCAGGCAAAACAGCTGTTTCTCAATTATGGAATACCGATACCTGATGGCAAGCTTGCTATCAGTGCTGAAAACGCCAGCCAAGTGGCGCAAGAACTGGGTGGAGACGGTTGGGTAGTTAAAGCCCAAATTCATGCCGGTGGCCGAGGTAAAGTGGGAGGCGTAAAATTAGCTAAGACATTTACTGATGTAGCCGCTTTTACCGATGCTATGCTGGGTACAAAATTGGCAACCGTGCAAACGGACGCAGCAGGTTTACCCATCAATAGTGTGTTGATTGAAAAAATCTATCCCATCAAACGTGAACTGTATTTGAGTTTAGTGATTGACCGAGCCCAACAGCGGATGGCGTTTATTGCCTCGGCAACTGGGGGTATGGATATTGAAGCCGTTGCTGAACATTCGCCTGAAAAAATCGTTACTGTGCATATTAAGCCGGCTGCGGGTTTGCAGGCTTATCAATGCCGGAAAATAGCGTACGCGTTAGCTTTATCTGGCGTACAAGTAAAAGCGCTGGAAAATATCATGCACAGTATGGTGCAGTTGTTTTTAGACAAAGATGCCAGCCAAATTGAAATTAACCCCTTAATAGAAACGGATAGCGGCGAGCTGATGGCGCTGGATGCCAAAATTAATTTTGATGATAACGCCTTAAGCGCACATCCTGATATTGCGGCCATGAAAGACGGCAGCCAGGAAGATGACCGGGAAAACCAGGCGCAGCAGTTTGGCTCTGTTTATATCACTTTGGAAGGCAATATTGGCTGCATGGTTAATGGCGCGGGTTTAGCGATGGCGACAATGGACATTATTAAATTAAAGGGCGGGCAACCCGCCAACTTTTTGGATGTAGGCGGTGGTACCGATCCTGAAAAAGTGGCGCTCGCTTTTAAGCTGATTTTATCTGACAGCAATGTCAAAGCCATATTAATTAATATTTTTGGCGGCATTGTTAAATGTGATGCCATCGCTGAAGGTATTTTGGCCGCCGTAAAAGAAACGGCAATTAATCTACCGATAGTGGTTAGATTGGAAGGTACAAATGCACAATTAGGCCGGGATTTATTAAATCAATCCGGACTTAATCTTACGGCGGCTGATGATCTGGATCATGCTGCCGAACAAATTGTTATGCTGGCGGAGGCGCAATGAGTATTTTAGTTAACAAGCACACCAAAGTACTCTGCCAAGGATTTACCGGCAAGCAAGGCACCTTTCATTCCCAGCAAGCACTGGATTATGGTACAAAACTGGTCGGTGGCGTTACCCCCGAACGCGGCGGCAGTTTACATTTGGGTTTGCCAGTATTTAATACCGTACAAGATGCAGTCAGCGCAACAGAGGCAACTGCTACGGTTATTTATGTGCCGCCGTTTTATGCCGCTGATGCTATTTTAGAGGCGGTAGATGCCGGTATTAAATTGATTGTGTGTATTACTGAAGGCATTCCCATATTACACATGCTCAAGGTAAAAGCCGCTATGCAAGAGTCGCAAGCGATTTTAATTGGTCCCAACTGCCCAGGTATTATTACCCCAGGCGAGTGCAAAATAGGCATTATGCCGGCTCATATCCACCAACCTGGTTTTATAGGTATTGTGTCCAGATCAGGTACCTTGACGTATGAAGCCGTTCACCAAACTACCCAACAGAACCTTGGCCAAAGCACCTGTGTAGGTATTGGCGGCGATCCGATTCATGGTATGAACTTTGTTGATGTGTTAAGCCGCTTTCAGGAAGATGAGCAAACCCGTGGCATTGTCATGGTCGGTGAAATTGGCGGCGGTGAGGAAGAAGAAGCCGCTGAATACATTAAAGCCCATGTGACCAAGCCCGTTGTTGCTTATATAGCAGGGCGTACTGCACCGGCTGGGAAGCGTATGGGACATGCCGGTGCAATTGTCAGTGGTGGTAAAGGTGCAGCATCATCGAAAATTGCTACTTTGAAAGCAGCGGGAATTGAAGTGGTCAACTCGCCTACTGATATTGGTTTGGCCATGAAGCGTTGCTTTTGATTTTTTGTTTACAAAAGCACAAAAATATAAATAACACATTCAATAACAAACACTAGGAGATAATAATGGGTTTTATGCAAGGCAAACGGGTGTTAATTGTGGGCTTGGCCAGTAATCGTTCGATTGCCTGGGGAATTGCCCAAGCCATGCACCGTGAAGGCGCTGAACTGGCGTTTACTTTCCAAAACGAAAAATTGCAAAGCCGTGTGGTAGAAATGGCCGAACAATGTAATTCAAACATTATCCTTGAATGTGATGTCAGCCATGATGACCACATTACTAACGTATTCACAGAATTGGCCAAGCAGTGGGATGGTCTGGATTGTATTGTACATTCAGTCGCTTTTGCGCCGCGCGATGCACTGAATGGCGATTATGTTGAAGTGACCACCCGTGAAAATTTCAGCGTAGCGCATGATGTCAGTTCATACAGTTTTACGGCACTGGCTAAAGCCGGACGTGCCATGATGGCAGGCCGCAATGGTTCGTTGCTGACTTTAACCTATTTAGGCGCGGAACGTGCTATTACTAACTATAACGTGATGGGCGTGGCCAAAGCCAGTTTGGAAGCCAATGTACGTTATATGGCCGTCGCTTTAGGGCCAGAAGGTACGCGTGTTAATGCTATTTCCGCAGGCCCGATCAGAACCTTGGCAGCTTCTGGTATTAATGATTTTAAGGCTATGCTCAACAAGGCCGTAGATACCGCGCCATTAAAACGCAATGTCACTATTGATGAAGTCGGCAATGCGGCGGCATTTTTGTGTTCTGACCTGGCATCGGGTATTACCGGTGAAATCACTTACGTTGATTGTGGTTATAATATTGCAGGCTTGGCAGCTTCTTAAGCTGATAAATCTTCTCGTAGAGACGCAAAATTTTGCGTCTCTAATTTCAAAATTGCCATTAGTTTATAGAACAGATAACGTCAACAGGAAAACAAAAGCCAAAATAACATACAGGGTAAAAACGCCTTTGCGGCTTAAACCAGCCCTGAATTTTTTGTATTCTGCTAATAGCTCAGCTTTAATGTTGCCTGATTTTAGAATACGTTTGCATTGGCCGTTAAACGTTAGTAGCTCTTCTTCCGCTTCTTCTGCAGAAATAATCTCCATAACTTTTGAAAAATAATGCCCGCACTGTGTACATTTAATAGCATCTTTATTTTGTGTATAACCACACGATGGACATTTGTTCATAGCATTCTCCTAAAAAGGCTTTTTAAGCCAGGATACATTTACAGCAACCCTAAAGTTAATTGTTATGGCAAACGATACGGATCCATCACAATCGATTTTACCTTACGCCCCAACATAATAATTTTACCGCTATAACGCTCATAGCCAGTGGATGAGAATTCAAAGCTAAACGTACGTTTTAATTGGATTTTTCCAGCGCTATCCCTTTGAAAACCCAGGTTGCTTAAGGCGATGTAAGCATCCAACATCTGAACCTCCATCGCTAAACAATAGTCTTTGGTAGCGTTAAAAGCGATTTCTTTTACTTTTTGCGCGCTAGTCCAATACCAAAAAGCACCAAGCAAAAGGCCAATAAAAATAATATCATCTATCATTGTTTGAAAAAATAGGGTGTAGTACAGAGGTGTGTTGCATAATTATCGCAAATAACAACACTTAAGATGTGTTTAAAAAACTTGTATTATGTAATTGACAAAAATATGCTTATCATGATTGAATTTTTAAGTTGGTAAAGTTTCTGTTTTTTCTGAAAATAGTCATAACACAGTAGGTAGTCCATAATGCGGTCATTGGTTTTAGTTTTAAATCTTATTGTAAGCGCGTCTTTTGTTATTTATCCCACCGATATGTTGGCGGCATCAGGCCACAAACATAAAAGTAGCGTTAAATCACACAGAGGCAAGCATAAGCGCGGCCATGGTAAACACGTAGCGCGTGATCCAGGCAATGTCTGGGATCGTATTCGTGCGGGTATGAGAATATCAAAGCCAATGCCACCTCAAGCTTTCTCAAGTTTGCAGCACGCCAATGTGCCCAGTGCTTCAACGGCTTCCAATCCTGTCAGCGCAACTCAGGTAAGCGCGGATCAGCAAACTGCCAATGAAAAAATCCAGGCCGAACTGGCTAGTAAATACACAGATCTTGGCAGACAGCCTCAGATACTAAATCACAATCGCCTTACATCGCCCAGTATTGTGGCCGCTCCACTGCAAAACTACACGCGTTATGGTCGTCAGCGTCTTAACGCCACGCGTTCTGATTTAGGCGCGGCTAACGCGACTATCGCGCAATCACTACAAAATCGCCATGGGCATTTGTTAGAGCCCAGTGCGGATTATTTAACTTCGGGTGCTCAAGCACGTACACGTATCCGTACTCAGTTAGCACCACCGTCAACATCGACACCATCGTCGCCTGATCATACGCCAAATATGAGTTCAGAAGTTATTGCCAAAGCTAGCGACTCGTCGGGGTATTACACCAAAAAACAACACGATACTCCGCCCATTTCTCCTCAAGTTGACGCCTCAACACAGCTGTCAGGGCTGGAATATAAGCAAAGCGCACGCGAAGAGGAAATCTGGAAGCGGCAGGCGCTTATTTACGGACGTTTTAAAAAACAGGTCAATGGCTACGGACAGCGTCCGGATTATTTGCAGCGCGTTGCTGAACGCTCGCAGCCTTATTTGTATCATATTGTTGAAGAACTCAGCCAACACGATATGCCCATGGAATTGGCGTTGTTACCGGTGGTAGAAAGTGCTTTTCAGGCGACGGCTTTGTCGCCGATGAGTGCCGCCGGTATTTGGCAATTTATTCCTAGCACGGGACGCGATTTTAATTTGGTGCAAAACGCAAACTATGATGCGCGTCTTGATGTTGCCGCCTCAACCCGTGCTGCGGTACGTTTTTTATACGGCTTAAAAAGCCATTTTGGCGACTGGTTGCTTGCGCTAGCGGCTTATAATTGTGGGCAGGGCACGGTTGATGCGGCAATCAGCGCTAATAGGGCTTTAGGTTTAGGTACAGATTACTGGTCGTTAACGTTACCCACCGAAACCATGGATTACGTGCCGCGTTTGTTGGCGGTAGCGCAGATTTTTTCTAATCCGGGCGCTTATGGTTTAAAGCTCAGCCCGATTAGAAATGAGCCTTATTTTGTTAAGGTCAAAATTGACCGTAAAGCCGACATTGATTATCTGATTGGTAAAGATTTGACGGAGGTTGCGCAAATGGCTAATCTCAGTTATGGCCAATTTTGTCAACTGAACCCAGCTTATATCCAACCCAAATTAACTCCGAATGGCCCATTTACTTTTTTGATGCCAAGTTCTCATGCCAGTAAATTACGCGACAGTTTGGATAGTATTGCAAAATTTTTAGGTCAGCAGCCTACCCAGTTGTCAAAAAATGCGCCGGTAAAAGCTGGGTCTACCCAAGAAGCGAGTTTGTCATTAATACCTTCAACCATCAGTGTAGCCGCTTCACCAATGATGGCTATTAATGCACCTGGTATCAGCAGCCCGTTTGTATCATTGGATTTAGCAACGGGTCAAAATAAAAAACCCATCAACCCATAAGAGAGCTGGATAATTTTAATCGCTGTAAATAACAAGTTGGTGTAAGTAATTTTGTCAGTAATTGGGTTTTTATAGGCATTGTAAGTATTTTAAAATGATATTTGTAAGTTATTTTAAGCTGGAATTGAAGTGTGTACATTAGTGTTAAATAAAATTTGACAGACACTGTGCAAAAGTGTTTTTTTCTATTAATCTATATCATTATTAACACTTTAAATCCTCCCTAGCCTTATAAATGAAACGGACATTTGTTTTTTTATTAACTGTTTTAACACAAGCCCCATTTTCTTACGCTCAAACGGACACCCCTGCCTTAGATAAAAAAATCCCTGCGTTACAATCTACGCTATCCCAGCAATCTGATTCTTTACCGGCAAATCAGATTCAAAAACCTGATTTACTGTTGCACGCACAACTAAAAGCCCGACAAAATATTCTTTTAGCCAGCGAAATGTCCGGGCGTATTCAGCGTCTTGACCTGCGTGATGGCGAGTGCTTTATAGCCGGTCAGGTGCTGGCTACAATCAGTTGCCCAAAAGCAAAATCGCAACTCAGTAAAGTGCGTGGCGTGCTCACTCAACAAGAGCAAGCTATACAACAGCTAGAGGATATGCATTCTATTAACACCTTGGAAATTGATCTTGCCACTAGAGAGCGAGATGAAGCAAAGGCTAATGTTATGCTCACAGAAGCTTTAGTGAGCCGTTGTGTGGTTTATGCGCCTTTTGCCGGGAAAGTTGTAAAACGCTTTGCCAAGCCTTCGCAAATAGTACGGGTAGGCGATCCTTTGTTAGAAATTATGGATAATAATAGCCAAGACGTTGAATTTTTAGTGCCTGCGAGCGAAATATCCCACATCACGTTGGGTAAGCATTACCAAGTTAATCTGGAAGACACCACGAAACCTTATCAAATTGAGTTAACTGGCTTAGGTGGGCGTATTGATTCGGAAACACAAACCATTAAAATTTATGGCCGAATTGAGGATGCCGTAACAGCTGCTTTGTTGCCTACCGAAAATCTGGCGGCTTTGGGAAGTTTTAACCATTAAAGTGACATAGTGCAGCGTCAATGCCTGCTGGATTCCAACTTGTAAAGGCGGGCTACACACATAAGATGGGATGCTCAATAAGGCACACCGTTCCTGAGCTTGTCGAATGGTTCACCACGAACCGCTCCTTCACCTGTCTCGCCTTAAGTTGAAAGCCTAAAGGGGCTTTCACGATAACCACGGCATTGAGTTTATTGACCCTGCCGTTTTGGTACGGTGTGTATTAACACACTAAATTTTTTTATGCCCTTAAACAATCTCAATTAATGCACATTGATGCTATAAATCCGCTCCTGGAAATTTTTTCCCAAGGTGAAGAAATCACCCGCGGCCAAATTGCCGACACCAATGCTGCCTGGCTTTCGCAGCAGGCTGTACAGATTGGCTTTACCGTAACACGGCATACAGCGGTAGGTGATAAGCTGGATGATTTGGTGGCGCTATTACAAGAAATTGCCCAGCGTGCCGATTGTTGTTTGTGCACTGGTGGTTTAGGGCCTACTAGTGATGATTTAACGGCGGAAGCGGTAGCAAAAGCGTTTAATTTACCCTTGGTATTGGATGATATTGCCTTTGCGCAAATCAAACAGTTTTATGCCAATCGTAACCGGATTATGCCAGAGACTAATGCTAAGCAGGCTTTATTGCCGCAAGGTGCTGAGCGACTGGATAATGCTTTGGGCACGGCGCCGGGCTTTGCGCTTAAGTATCAAGGTTGCTGGTTTGCCTTTATGCCAGGCGTGCCGTCTGAAATGAAACAGATGTATCTGGAAAAGCTCTTACCCAATTTTCCGCAGCGATTTACCTTGCGCCCTGGACGATTGGTTACTTTAAAAACCATAGGCATGGGCGAGTCGGCTATACAGCAAGTGATTGACGCGATTTCGATACCTTCCGAAGTACAATTAGGTTTTCGTGCCGCCGAGGATGTGCAAATTAAACTGTTGTTTCCGTGTGCATATCCAGAAAAAGCTCTACAAACTTTAGTTGATGCTGTTGTTAATGGCTTGAAAGATTGTGTGTATGCCATTGATGGCCTCGGTGAAGAAACCGGTGATTTAGTCGCTACTATTGGTCAATTGATGACGGCAGGTCGTCACAGTTTAGCGGTGTTAGAAACCGTCAGCCAAGGTTTGTTGGCGGCCAAATGTATTGGCTCAGAATGGCTGGTAAGTGGCCTTTATGAACAATCGCTGCGTCGGTTAAAGCAACAATTCGGCATTGCTGATGATGTTGATGATTTAGTAGCCATTGCCAAAACAATAGCACAGAAAATTCAGCAACAGCAGGACGTTGATTTTGCGTTGGTACAACTGTATGCTGAAGATCATCATGCTTTGTACGATAAAGATAAATCCATTGCAGTGCACAGTGTGTTACTTGCAGGGGATCATTGTTACCCTATGGTTCATTCCATAGCCGGTTCTATTCAACGCAAGCAAAAGCAGGCAGCAGTGATGTCTTTGGACGTGTTGCGCCGCTATCTTCTAAATGCCCCTCGCTAATAGCGTCTATTGAGTTTGTAAATCTTTCCTTGGACGAACCTGTAACACACTATTTTTTTATTGTCATGTGAAATATTACCTTGTAAATACAAGGCTATGCGGATTAGAATCGAACTGACAAAATATTCTTATTTGTGGAAGGGATATGCGCTATTTGGTCATCCCATTATTGTTTTCATTCGTGCCACTGTGCTGGCCGGGCATTATTATTGCCCGTGAAAGCTGCCCGGATAGCCATGCCGCAAAGGTAGTATCTTTGCAAGGCAAATTGTTTTTTGATCCAAAAAGTAATGGTCAATGGCAACCCGCGCAACTTAATGAGCTGTTATGTGAAGGCAGCCGCATACGCGTAGATGTCTACAGCCGGGCGCTAATACAACTGCCAAGTGGCATTGTGCTACGCCTTTTTGAAGGCACTGTGCTTTCCTTGAATGAAATAGCCCCGCAGAAAGCGCCATTATTGAATATGGTTAAAGGTTTTGTACACTTTATCAGTCGAACCCCTAAGCGCCTCCTAATTACTACACCCATAGCCAACGCGGGGCCAGAAGGCACGGAGTTTGCCTTACGTGTTAATGAAAACAACGCCTCGCTGTGGGTTTACGAAGGTGGCGTAAAGTTCTTTAATACCCAAGGCAGTGTTAGTCTTAAACCAGGGCAGGGCGCACAGGCGCAGCTAGGACAAGCCCCCAAAGCGCAAATCGACATTAAGCCGCAAGATGCCGTTAACTGGGCGCTGTATTATCCGCCGATCTTACCTTATCCTGATGCAGCAACGGTTATTGATGCTGATATCCGCACCGCTATTGAGGAATTTCGTCAAGGGCATGTGGATGTGGCTTTATCGCGTCTGGATGCTTTAGCAACTGACAAACAAACACCGTATTTTTTCAAGGTACGTGCGGCCATACGGCTTACTGTGGGGCTTGATCAATTGGCCTTGCAAGATATTAAGGCGTTGCTGGCCAATAATCCGCACGATGCCGAGGCTTTGGCCTTGCAATCTATACGCTCACTTACCCAAAATCGAAAAGACGAAGCTTATGCTTTGGCAAACAGGGCGGTTGCGGCTGATCCGCATTCGGCTACGGCTTATTCTGCGCTGTCGTACGCTGCGCAAGGCCGTTTTGAGCTGGATAAAGCCCTCCAAGCTGCCAATAAAGCCACGCTATATGCACCACATGATGCGATGGTTTGGGCACGCAAAGCAGAGATTGAACTGGCGTTGGGATTAACATCTGAAAGCAAACAAACTGCACAACGGGCTTCTGGGCTTGATGCATCGCTTGAAAGAACACAAACGGTGATGGGATTTTCTCATCTTATAAGTATGGATACCAATGAAGCGTTACAAAGCTTTGAAAGAGCCGTGAAGCTGGACTCTTCTTCGCCTTTGGCACGCTTGGGTTTGGGGTTGGCCAAGATTCGTAATGGCGATTTGCAAGCAGGCCGGCAAGATTTGGAGATTGCCGCGATTCTTGATCCAGGTAATTCTTTGATTCGCAGTTATTTGGGCAAGGCATATTATGAAGAAAATCGCAATTCGTTGGCGGAGGATCAGTTTAGTTTAGCAAAGCAGCGCGATCCTAAAGATCCGACGCCGTATTTTTATGATGCGCTTAAAAAGCAGACGGAGAACAGGCCGGTTGAGGCGTTGCAAGATTTACAAAAAGCCATGGCGTTGAATGACAATCGGGCGGTTTATCGTTCTAAGCAATTGCTGGATTCGGATAGGGCGGCGCGTGGGGCTAGTTTGGCGCGGATTTATGATACGTTGGGGTTTGAGCAACGGGGCATAGTGGAAGCTACGAGTTCATTGCAGATTGATCCTACTAATTTTTCTGCGCATCGTTTTTTGTCCGATACTTACGTAGATCAACAAGGCAAGGAAAATGCTCAACTGAGCGAATTATTGCAGGCAAAACTATTGCAGCCCATCAACATTAACCCTGTGCAACCTCATTTGTCGGTTTCCCAACGTGGCTCATTGAATGCTTCCGGCATAGCTAATTCATCATTGCAAGATTTTACTCGTATTTATGAAAGAAATCGGCCTCAATTACTTCTTTCGGGAATTGGCGGGAGTCAAAATAGTTTCGGGGATGAGGCTATTTTAAGTGGGATATATAATAAATTTTCCTATAGTTTAGGTCAGTTCCACTTTGGAACTGATGGTATAAATGTTGACAATTTATCTCAAATTAATAAACAGGATTCAAAAGAAAGACATAATATCTACGATGCCTTTATTCAATCAGCATTAGGAGATCATCTAGACTTACAGCTTGAATACTTAAATAGAAATTCTTTTTTGAATAAAACGAATCAACCAAATAGGAATCCAGGTTCATTAAACCAAGAAATAGTTAGAACAGGCCTGCATTTTAAGCCAAATAAACAACTACATATTCTTGGACTTTATACACATATTAATTCCAAAAACACACAATTTCATTTAGAGGAAAAAATTAATACAAATGATCCAGATTCTGGGTCATTTTCGAGTTTAACAAAAACTATTGGTGAACTTTGGCAAGGACAGCTAATTCTTTCAAATAATACTTATAATATTACATCTGGGTTTAATCGCTATAAAATTGGCAACATACAAACAGATACTGTATTAAGAAATAATCGTAGTTTTACATATGAAAGACCTGATCAGGATGGATTTAATCTTTATGCATATTCACTAGCAAGATTTATCGATAAAATAAATTTAACTCTAGGGCTTAGTTATGATCAACACGATCCAGTCTCAACGATACCTGGATATATTACAAAATTGAATCCAAAGATCGGCTTACAATGGGATTTAAATAATAATGCGAAGTTTAGAATGGCTTATTTTTCTTCGTATAATAAACCATTACTGGTTAGGGACACTTTGGAACAGACTCAAGTAACTGGCTTTAATCAAATATTTGACGATTTTAATAACCGTAATTTCGATTTTTATGGCGTAGCACTAGATTTTTTTTGGCCTGGGCTATTCAGTGGTATTGAGTTTTATCGCAGAGATTCATTTACTTTCGATAATAATTACTTAGAGAAACTTGATAATTCAAATGATCGCTTTAGATTTTATTTTTATTACGCAATAAACAATAATTTTTCACTATCCTCTGAATATAAGTATGAAAAAAATAATTTTTTAGTTAACGGAATAAATACTCAAGTGCCAACGAAATACTATACCCATAAATTGCCCATAGAGATTCGGTACTTTAATTCAAATGGCCTTTTTATGAATTTAAAGTCAACTTGGGTTTTACAAAATGAATTAACCAATTTACCCAATTCTTATTTTGAATTTGTTGTTTTTGATGCGGGTCTTGGTTATCGATTACCAAAACGTAAAGGCATATTAAGCTTAGAAATTAAAAATTTATTTAATAATAGAGTTAATTATAAAAATATCACTAGATTTACTAGTGCAGATATTTTTAATAACAATCTAGAGTTTTTTAATGATAGAACAATTTTAGGCAGGATTACAATAAATTTTTAGAAAAAATAACATTAGGAGAACATCATGATAAATAAATATGTTACAGAAAAAAATACTGTAAGAACAATATATTTTTCTGCAATGGTACTTGGTATGCTTATTGGCAGTTATATAGGAAATAATTTGTTACCGCCTAAGACTATTACATATATGTATGATAATGATTTTAAAAGCTTAATAACTAATAATGAAGATTACAAAAAATAAATAATTATATACTTAACATAGAGGATTTAATATGACTACCCATATTATTAAAGCAATACCTGTATTAGTAGTTTCCGCCACACTTACTGCTGCATGGACGTGGAATGATACAGGCTTATGGGTTCAATTTGTAAATCAAAAAAAAGGATTCGCATGTAAATGTTCAAATGTCAATGGTACTCTTACTTGGGATGGAAAGACTGGTTCTGCTAAATGTTCTAAAGTTTCTAGCGTTGCGCCTGGTATTCCTAACGTAGTATCCGGTAAAACTTTTGAGAGTAGGAGTTGCTGCACAACATCACCCACTGTAAATGGTGCGGGTATTACTCTACCTACAAATTGTTAACTTAACTAAGACCGTAGGTCGGTAAATTGTAGAAGGCCGTAAGACGGATTAATTGTAAGGTGGATTCGCGTCAGCAATCCACTAATGCAATCAACGAAACCTTTTTCGGGTGATTTTTACCTATGCCGTGTGTTTATACAGGGAGGACTATGTTAGCAAAGCTGGCTTGTTAATGCTAAACCACCCTGCCAACTCTTCTAGGTTACTTTTTACAACCTTTTGCTGTGCAGTAATGTCTTTCTTATTTGTTAAAAAGAGTGGTGCTATGGCGACTATTAAATTATCCGGCGATTTTATTAAAGACGTAAAAGCAACGGCAATGGCCATGCACAGATCCGTACCCAAGCAAATAGAGCATTGGGCACGACTGGGAAAGATAACGGAAGAAAAGCCTGATTTACCCATTGGCTTTGTAAAAGATGTTTTTTAACCAGCTAAAACATTTACTTTAAACTCAATTTAGCAAGCTCGTGTCAAGGCACAGTTATCTTGGCAACAACCCCAAACTTAGGATGATCCAGATAATAAATTTCATTCAATTTGATCGGGCGTGTTTCGTTAAGACGGTACAACACTTCGGGTTTACTGTCGCTATGTGGCGAAGAGATTGTATATTCAAAATCAGCAAATAATTCTAAGCTCGAAGTGTTTTTAAGCTGGACAAAGCCATTGATGCGGCCATCGTTATTTGTGATGTGAACAGGGGATAGTTGCTCTTGCTCTTGCAGCCATGCAACAACGGTTGATAAAGCGGATTTTTGGCTAACGCGTTAACTGTGTCGGTGAGTGTGCTGTGCGCTGATTTAAAGCTGGACAGCTCGCTTAATAACGCAGTGGTTGGCCATTCAATCTGGCTTTTGGATTGATTAAATGTTTCGGAGCTAGGCAGGTTTTGAGCAAAAACTATCAGCCCAATACGGTAATTAATGTCTTCCGCAAAAGCATTGCTTGAGATTGCCAGAAAAATAGCCAAACCCGCCATCTTGCTTAAGCACAATGGCCTTTTACCCAAAATACAAGGAGGCGAATGTACAAGACAGACGCCACCATTGGTCGGTATTTTAACTGAATATCGCCTTGATTTTGGCAAACAAACCGTTTGGATTGCTGGTATGCTCTTCTATTTCTTCTTTAATTTCAGCGCTGGCGCTATCCCACATAGATTCAATATCAGCTTTCAGTTCTTCCCAAGATTCTTCTGTTGCGTCTTTTACAGTTTCAAATTTTGCTTGAACTTCTGAAAATTGAACCTTTAAATTTTCAATTTGTTCGTCAAGTTCTGCTTTAATATCATCGGTCGCTTCTGCGGCTCTTGCTTGTAATCTATCAATATCAGATTGTAAGCCGGTTGTAGTTTCTTCTAATTTAACTTGAGCTTCATCTTTCGTCATAGCAGTTTTCTCCATCTCAGTTTTCAAAGACGCTTTTGTTTGCACAAAGCGCAAATAGTTATTGTTGTTTTACACTGGTTTTTTCTGTTTTCCATAAAGTCCACGCGCCGTAGCCTAAACCCAGCCAAGCCGCATATTTTATGAAGGGGGATGCAATTAATGCCAAAATACTGATGACAATGATAGTAAGTCCATCCCAAGACGAGCGTTCGGTTATACGTTTTTGTATCCAGTCAACCACGGTGTTTACTGCCGACATCCACGATAGTTGTGCCATATATCCCTCCAAATTTATCAGGTTATAACAAAAAACTGGAGCCCGGTGACCACAAGTTGCAATGGCGACCTCACTCATCCGACAAAATACTATAAAACATAAAAACTTACAATACTAATGCTGAATGTGTGCGTGAAACAGTTTAAGTAAGGTTTACAGCTTTAAGCTCTTGCACAAGCCCAGACATCTACTCGTTTTACACCGAAGTTTTTTAATACTGCCGCCAGCTCATGTACAGTTGATCCCGTCGTCATCACATCATCCACAACGGCAATATGTCGTGCAGTTATCGGCTTAATCAGTGAAAAAGCATTTTTTATATTGTGACGGCGTTCTTTGGCAGTTAATGAGGTTTGGTGCTGAGTATCGCGATGGCGAATACAACTTTCAACATCCAGCGGTAACTTAAGCTGTTTGGCGATAGTCCGGGCGATTTCAATGGATTGGTTAAAGCCACGTTCTCTATATCGGGATTTGTGCAAAGGTATCGGAATAATAACATCGGGGAGTTCCGCATGTTTTTGCAGATAGTCACCCAAAAGATTCCCCAATAAGCGGGCATTTTTATAATTGGCACTAAATTTGAGTGAGGTAATCAGGTAGCGGGGCACACCTTGGTGCAGAAAGGGAGCGTAGGTTCTATCAAATGCTGGTTTAAGGGAGACACAACGTCCACAAAGGCTTTTTGTGGGAGTGGTTATCTCCAGCGTTTCAGCACATTGCCAGCAGCAATGATGATTGCTAGGCAAATGCCGGTAACAGGAGTCGCACAAATCCAAATCATCCATCCCCGCATGGCCGCATAAGATACAAATAGGCGGTAACAGGTTCTTCTGTATAATATTAAGCCAGTTGTATCCTATTTTCATGGCAGCAAGTTGACAAGTGTGTCGCCGATTGTTGTCACTTAACTTTAGCTGGAGTTTTACAAAATGTCTGCAAACCTCGTAAGTATCGGCGTAATTGAGCCCGCAATCCGTCACAATTGGCAGTTGGATGAAGTGCAAGCCCTGTATGCCATGCCGTTCAATGATCTGATTTTTAAGGCGCAAACCGTACACAGAGCCCATTTTGATCCTAACGAAATCCAGATCAGCAGTTTGTTGAGTATCAAAACCGGTTCTTGTTCAGAAGACTGCGGTTATTGCCCGCAAAGCGCCCGTTACGATGCCGGGGTTAAATCGGAAGCCTTGATGCCGGTTGATGAAGTATTACAGATGGCGCAACGTGCTAAAGATCAAGGCGCATCGCGTTTTTGTATGGGGGCTGCGTGGCGTAAACCCAAAGACAAAGATGTTGAGCGGGTTATCGAAATGGTGCAAGGCGTAAAGGCCTTGGGTATGGAAACCTGCGTCACGCTGGGTATGTTGACCGATGCCCAAACCGATCGTTTAAAAGAAGGCGGTCTGGATTATTACAACCATAATCTGGATACCTCGGAAGACTATTACTCGGAAGTGATTACGACGCGCACTTATCAAGATCGTCTGGATACTTTAGACCGGGTTAGAAATGCCGGTATTAACGTGTGTTGTGGCGGTATTGTCGGTATGGGTGAGAGCGATGTTGACCGCTCCAATTTATTGATACAACTGGCTAATATGCTCAAACACCCTGAAAGCGTACCTGTTAACATGTTGGTGCAGGTAGAAGGCACGCCGCTCATGGGCACAGAAGCTTTAGATCCGCTGGTTTTTATCAGAACCCTAGCCGTTGCCAGAATTATGATGCCCAAATCTCGTGTGCGCTTGTCGGCAGGCCGGAATAATATGAGCGATGAAATGCAGGCGCTGTGTTTTTTAGCGGGTGCTAACTCTATCTTTTATGGTGATAAATTACTGACTACCGACAACCCTATGACCAACGACGATCTGGCGTTATTCAAGCGTCTGGGTGTACATTCAGGTGGCTCGAGTTACGCTTAATGCCGGCACCGTTTGCACATTTGGCGAATGATCTTGAGGATATTCGCCAAAAAAATCTGTACCGTTCCAGGCGCGTTATTCAAGCATCCCAAGGCGTTTATGTGCAAGTTGATGACAAAACACTTATCAATTTTTGCAGCAATGATTATTTGGGGCTGGCACAACACCCAGATGTAGCCAAGGCATTTAAAAATGCTGTTGATGAGTATGGCGTTGGCAGCGGTTCGGCGCATTTGATTTGTGGCCACAGTGCAATCCATCATGCGTTGGAAGAAGAACTGGCCGCCTTTACCGGACGGGATAGGGCGTTGCTGTTCTCTACCGGATATATGGCCAATTTGGGCGTGATTACCGCTTTGCTGGGGCGATCTGATACGGTGTTTGAAGATCGTTTAAATCACGCGTCGCTATTGGATGGCGGTTTGGCATCGGGTGCTAAATTTAAACGTTACAAGCATGCGGATGTTAACGATCTCGCTAAACATCTACAAAAAACTACCGCTAACAAATTGATAGTAACGGATGGCGTGTTTAGTATGGATGGTGATTTTGCGCCTTTAAATGATTTGTCGCGTATTGCAAAACAGGAAAGCGCCTGGCTCATGGTCGATGACGCGCATGGGTTAGGGGTTATTGGCGAACAAGGCGGTGGGTTATTGGAACATTACGCTTTAAATCAGCAAGATGTGGCCGTGTTGATGGGCACGTTAGGCAAAGGTTTTGGCACATTCGGTGCGTTTGTGGCAGGCTCTGAAGTGTTGATTGAAACCTTGATTCAAAAGTCCCGCACGTATATTTATACCACTGCGTTGCCTACGGCGGTGGCGGCAGCGACACGTGCCAGTTTACAGCTGGTCATCAAGGAAAATTGGCGCCGATACAAACTTAACGCATTGACGGAACGGTTTAAAACCGGAGCAGGGCAGTTGGGATTGAGTTTAATGCCATCGTTATCAGCCATACAGCCAGTTTTAGTTGGTGATAGTTATTTAGCTGTCGGGTTAAGTAATGGGCTGTTTGACGCTGGATTTTTAGTCAGTGCCATACGTCCGCCAACCGTACCGCAAGGCAGTGCGCGGTTGCGTATTACATTCTCAGCTTTGCACGAGGAAAAGCATGTTGATCAATTGCTGGATGCTTTGGACAAGATAAGCCATGACTAAAATTTATCAACGCACTGTCGGTAGCGGAAAGTCGATTGTGCTAGTGCATGGCTGGGCAATGCACAGTGGTGTGTGGGGTGATTTTGCAGCACAGCTGGCGCAGCATTATCGGGTAACCTGTGTTGATTTGCCGGGCCACGGCTACAGTGAGCCGTGCGATGAGTTCACCTTGGCGCATATCAGTGAGCTTTTGGTGAATGCGGTCGATGCTGAAACTAGCTGCTGGTTAGGTTGGTCATTGGGCGCGACAGTGGTGCTGGATTTGGCAGCGCGGTTTCCGGAGCGGGTTAATTCAGTGATTTTACTGGCCGGTAATCCAAAGTTTGTGCAAGCTGACCCTGAAAGTAATGATGATTGGCCAGGCATGAATGTTAATGCCTTTGATGCGTTTGCCAGCCATCTCAGCCAAGATCGTTTGGCAACCTTATCGCAATTTTTATCTTTACAAAGTCAAGGATTATCGGGTGCTAAAAATCAGTTAAGCCAGCTAAAAGAGCTGTTGTCAACGTGCGCATTACCTAGTCAGGATACTTTACAGTCTGGTTTGGCGCTATTAAAGCATAGTGATATGCGATCAGTGTTGGCGACGTTGGATATTCCGGTTTTAGCATTATTAGCTGAAAAAGATGCGCTCGTGCCTGTCGCCGTGGGGCAATATCTGCACGATAACTATCCACAGGTTCAGGTAAATGTATTTAAAAACGCTGGCCACCTTTTATTTTTATCCCATCAGCAAGACGTGTTGGCACGGGTTTACAGGTTTATGGATGAGCAATGAGCGTTAGTTTTAATCTTGATAAACGTAAAATTAAACAGGCTTTTTCGCAAGCTGCGCTGACCTATGACGGTGTTACCCAATTACAGCGCACGGTGGGTAAAGCCTTGCTGCGCGATATTGATAACCGCTGTATAAGCGATAATGTGCTGGATTTGGGTTGTGGTACCGGTTTTTTAACTCAAGAACTTCTGGCGCTGTTGCCTGGTAAGCAAATAATTGCCCTGGATTTGGCGCTGCCTATGTTACAGGCGGCGAAAGCAAAGTTAAAAACTATCGATAACGTGATTTATATGTGTGCGGATGCAGAGCAGATACCGATTACTGAACACGCAGTTGATCATGTTTTTTCTAATCTCATGCTGCAATGGTGTGTTGATATTAAAGCGGTTTTTATGGACGTTCGCCGAGTTTTAAAACCCGGAGGGCAGCTGGTTTTTTCTATCTTTGGCCCGCAAACGTTACAAGAACTGAAACAGGCTTGGGGCGCTGTTGATAACTATAACCATGTCAATTATTTTTACGGCATGTATGAGCTTAAAGATTTTTTGCAGCAATCAGGTTTTAATATTCTAAAATGTCAAAATCAACTTTACACAGTAGAGTACGAATCGGTTCTGGCGCTGATGAGAGAGTTAAAAAACATTGGCGCACACAATGTCAATGTGTCCCGAAACAAACAGTTGACCACTCAGCGGCAGATGCAACAGATGATTTCGGCCTATCCAACATGCCACGTTACTCATCGAATCAGCGCGACATTTGACGTGATTACTGTTATTACTGGCAGGTAAGGTATTATGCAAGAAGGTTATTTTATTACCGGCACCGATACTAATGTCGGTAAAACGTGTTCAACGGTAGCACTGATGCGCTATTTTAAGCGTCAGGGGAAATCGGTAATAGGGATGAAGCCAGTAGCTTCTGGGTGTTTTATGGATCAAGGCCAGCTAAGAAATATGGATGCGTTATTAATCCAAAAAAATGCCTCGGTGAGGGCAGGTTATGATCTGGTTAATCCGTATGCTTATCAACTGCCGGTTTCGCCGCATATTGCAGGTCTTGAAAATCCCGTTGAGATGATTAATTTACTGGCCAAGTTTGAGCAATTAAAGCTATTGGCGGAGGTGGTGTTGGTTGAAGGTGTGGGCGGATGGTATGCGCCCATTAATAACCACCAGGATGTCAGCGATTTGGCGGTAGCACTGGAGTTGCCGGTCATTTTAGTCGTAGCGGTTAAGCTAGGCGGTATTAATCATGCCAAGTTAACCTATCAGGCTATTCAGCACTCAGGACTGACTTGTGCTGGCTGGATTGCCATGTGCATAGAGCCGCATTTGTTGTGCTTAGACGATAATATCCAAAGCTTAAAAAACGTGCTAAATGTGCCTTTATTGGGCGTTTTACCTTTTATGGAGGTTATTGATTTCGATCTTTTGTCCAGGCAGTTAAAGCTATAGCCTGGTTTATTTAAGTCGTAATGGGGATTTTAATAGTTTACGGTCTTTAGTTTTTTAATCTTTTAAGTGTATTATTTGTAAGAAAATTATATTTAATGTCTATTTTATTTACACTAGATAAAGATATGCTTTCTATTCCCCGCTGTTAAAACATAGTCGAAGAAATATACAGGTAAAGTGATTATTAATTTTAGAATAACGTTGTTTATTAGTGGCTTTTATTGTTTCAGTCATTGCTCTCTGCACGTATTTGCAACACATTAAAAATAGTTTTACACTGTTCACACATGAGAAAGAAGTTGTTTTTATTAGCTGAATTTTCTATGTCAAAAAGCATTTTTGCCCGTCAAATGCTATCCATTTTATGGTCTTAAAATAAAGCTAAGCCCTTAAGGGTATTGAAATCGCATGAATCTCAGTGTTTGATATTTTGCGTAACTTCCCCACCCAATTCTGCATAAAATAATATTTTTAAAGACTATACGGCACACCATGAATGTTGTTTTAATTTTGTTGAACATATTATTAATCGGCAATCCTGGTTTTTTGGTGAGTTAACCAATATCTTCAGATTTTGATGTCGGTTATATTTACATTTATGTTAAATATAAAATTTTTAAGCTAATTAGAAAATAAAATATATAATTTTAACATCTTTGTTTTCAATCGCTTGGCAATATAACTTTCTAGTTTTTAAGAAATAATTTTAATGTGGATCGAAAATTGCTTTGCTATTTAGTTACTTGGGTCTTGTAAGCGTTTTTAGCATGTAGAATCCTAAATAAATAGGCGTCTGTTGTAAGCAATAAGCAAAACAGCGTGGTTAGTAAACTTATTAGGTGTGTTGATACCTTCTAAAAACTGCTCTAACAGGTAGTTTTGTTATTTGTTTGCATCTGTGTACCCTCATAACCTCACTTGGAGGATTAAAGCCTTGTTTAATAATATTCTGGTTGTCTGTGTGGGCAATATTTGTAGAAGCCCTATGGCTGAAGCATTGCTTAGACAAGCTTTGCACGAAGCGAATAAATCGGGTTATACCGTGAGTTCGGCAGGCTTGGGTGCGCTAGTTGATCATGCGCCGGACAAAATGGCATGTGGTCTTATGTTAAACAAAGGCATTGATATTTCAGGCTATAAAGCGTCACAAATTAATACCCTTCTGATTCGTAAGGCTGATCTTATCCTGGTAATGGAATCGGGGCATAAAAATGCGCTGGTAAATCAAGAGCCGAGTGCTCAAGGTAAGGTGTTCCGCTTGGGTGAATGGGGTGAGTTCGATATTCCAGATCCTTATCAAAAAGATTTGGCAGCATTTGAAAATGCCTTGCATCTAATCGAGCAAGGCGTGGCGCAGTGGATAAAAAAATTATAATTAAATCAATGTTATATTGATTATAACTCATTGTGCTGTCAAAAATAATTTACAAATAGTGTTATTAACCTGGAATATTTTATGCGAATTTGTGTGATCCTTTGGCTGATTGTATTAAGCCAATTAACAGCGTGTACGGTCATTCCTGGCATGCATATGAGTCCATTTTCTGTGCAGTCGCATGTAGAAGTACCTATTACGGAAAATAACAAAACAACGTTAAAAAAACTCAACATTAAGTTAATTACTGCCCAGCTTATTTTAGATTTAGAAAAGGATTTTAATAATCGCAGCTTAGGCAAAGATAACGTTGCCAATCATTATTTTGATTACCGGATTGGCTCTAAAACAGTAAAAGAAACTCCCATGCAAGAACCCTACTATCAATATATGGTAGGGCCTAGGGATATATTAACGATAACAGTATGGGAGCATCCCGAATTGACCATTCCGGCCGGTGAGTTTCGCTCTGCAGAAGCGTCGGGTACTCTTGTGGGGGAAGACGGCAGCTTTTATTATCCGTACGCCGGTATTATTAAAGCGGCAGGTAGAGCGGTTGAAGACATTCGTAACGAATTGGTGCGCAAGCTTTCTGCATTTATTGAGATGGTGCAATTAGATGTGCGCGTGGCAGGTTATAGGAGTCAACGGGTGTATGTGGTGGGTGAGGTAAAACAGCCAGGAATTCAAACGGTTAAAGATATTCCTTTAACTGTTTTAGAAGCCATTAATAATGCGGGCGGTGTTAATCCGGAAGCTGATTTACGCAATCTTACCTTAACCAGACAAGATAAATCTTACAGCATAAATTTACTGGCACTCTATGAGGGCGGTGATTTACGTCAGAATGTTTTATTGCAACATGGCGACGTTATTAACGTACCCGACAGCATGTTCAACAAAATTTTTGTGTTGGGTGATACAACTGTGGGCGGAGCGGGTGCCGGAAGAGGGCGCAGTGTCATGATGAATAAGGGACGTATGACCTTGGCCGAAGTACTCAGTGATGCAGGTGGCCTTAATCAGGATACCAGTGATCCTTCCAGAATTTTCGTGTTTAGAAGCGGTATTAACAAACCAGAAATATTCCATCTGGATGCAAAATCACCTGATGCTTTATTGCTGGCTGATAGATTTCCCATGCAGCCCCGTGATGTTGTTTATGTGGATCGTGCCGAAGGCATACGCTGGAACCAAATTATTGCGCAAATTCAACCGACTGTTTCATTGCTAAGTAGTTTCGGTACTATACAAATGAAGCCTTTTGAAGATACCAGCACCAGTGGCACTATTCCCTGTGTTCCAGGTTTCACTTGCCCGTGATGTGCTGTCTGTTGATTGTGCCGAAGGCATACACTGGAATCAAATTATTGTGCAAATTCAACAGACTGTCAGCTTTCTAAGTAGTTTCGGTGCTATACAAATGAAGCCTCTTGAAGATGCCAGCATCGGCACTTTTAATGGCAACATAAACAACGTTGGGTGTGTTCTTACGGTTACTTGTTAACTTGGTCGACCCACTAAAGCGAACATTGGGTAAGAATTGACCGCTCATCTACGCTTATGGATGGATGGGCATGTGTATGGCAAGGTTTAGGCTGAGTGAAATTAAGGTGTTATTTTAGCCAAAGAACATAACTATTAATCTATTTTAAGAATAGGCAACTAGAATGATAATTCAAGATTTATTATTAATGATGACTGGCGGCTGATGCTAAATAACACTAACGACAACACCCAAAATTCTGTCAATGATTTATCCCATCATCAAGAAGATGATGAGATTGATTTGGCTGATTTATTGGGTACTTTGCTGGATAATAAGTGGCTGATTATTACAGTGACTACAAGCGTGCTGTTAATAGGCTTGGCGAAAGCTTTTATTGATACCCCTATTTATAAAACCGATGCCATGCTGCAATTGCAAGAGCAATCAAAATCATCGTTGCTTGATGGCTTGGGCGATATGAGTGATGTGATGGAAACCAAAAAGCCGATTATGGCTGAAATTGAGTTGCTTAAATCACGCTTGATATTGGGTGAGACGGTTAAAAATCTTAAGTTAAATATTAGTGCCCAACCTAAATATTTTCCTAAGATTGGCGCTGCTATTGCCCGACGTTTTAAATCCAATGGCACAGAGGAATTTGCCCAACCTTTATTTGGACAGCCTCAATATGCTTGGGGCGGTGAAGAAATTCATGTGGATAATTTTACCGTGCCGGCCAGTTGGGAAGGCAAGGCATTAACGTTGGTGGCTGATAAACACGGTTATTTTCAACTTTTAAATGGATTGACTTTGGTGCTGGAAGGTCAGGTCAATAAACTTGTACAAAAGAAAGTGCCGGATGAGAAAGAGCCTGTCACGCTTTTTATATCCGTGTTAAAAGCCCGTCCCGGTACGCAATTTGTATTGATTCGCCAGTCGGATATTTCTGGTATTAACGCACTTAAAGGTATTGTTTCCGTAGCAGAAAAAGGCAAATCGACAGGCATTCTGGAGTTGACTGCAGAATCCGACAATCCGCAATTAGCGGTAAGGATTTTAAATGAAATTGCTAATATTTATGTTAAGCAAAATGTAGAAGACAAATCTACCGAAGCCCAAAAAACCTTAGAGTTTCTGGAACAGCAACTACCCAAGCTAAAAGAACAGCTGGAAGTATCAACCGCTACGTTAAATGATTTTAGAACCAGTAAAGGTTCGCTTGATCTGGAGCAAGAAACCCAGGGCGTGCTAACAGGCGTAGTGGAGTTACAAACTCAAACCACGCTGTTGCAACAAAAGCGCGATGAACTCCGCCAGCGTTTCACTGAATCTCACCCATCTGTAGTTGCCTTGGATAAGCAAATTGCACGATTAATGGAGCAGATGAAGGGATACGATAACAAAATAGAAACGTTACCGGAAACTCAAAAAGTTATCTTAAGGTTATCCAGAGATGTACAGGTTAATACTGAGTTATACACATCGCTATTAAATAGCGCACAAACCATAAGGGTCGCCAAAGCGGGCACTGTCGGGGATGTCAGGATTATCGACTATGCCGTGTTGCCAACCACACCGATAAAGCCGAAAAAAACCTTGATTGTTGCGGTTGCTTTTATCGTAGGTTTAATTTTGGGCATTGCTATTGCGTTAATTCGCAAAGCCATGCAACGCGGCGTAGAAGATCCTGATCTTATTGAAAAACAGCTGCATATTCCGGTTTATGCCACAGTGCCCTTTAGCGACACGCAAAAAAATCTGCGTAAACAATTTAAAAGTAAAGATCCTTCGCAATCCTATCGCCCCATTTTGCTGGCTGTAGAAAGCCCTGAGGATCTGGCGATTGAAAGTTTACGCAGCTTAAGAACTTCTTTGCATTTTGCGTTTTTAGAAGCACAAAACAACACCATCATGATTACCGGGCCACGACCTGAGATTGGTAAAAGCTTTATTGCGCTTAATCTTTCTATTGTATTGGCTAACGCAGGCAAAAAAATATTATTAATTGATGGCGATTTGCGTCGGGGTTATCTGCATAAAGAGCTGGGTGTGCGCAGGGAAAATGGTTTATCTGAACTGGTTTCACAATCCATTACCCTTCCTGAAATCATCCATAAAATACCAGGCGCTAATTTTGATTTTATCGCCACCGGCAAACTGCCGCCTAATCCTTCAGAAATATTGTTACATACTCGTTTTGCCAGTCTACTGGAAACGATCAGGAAGCAATATGATTACGTCATCATAGATTCACCGCCCATTTTAGCGGTTACCGACGCCACTATTATTGGTCGTCTTGCCGGTGCAACCCTGATGGTTGTTAGAGCCGGTATGCACCCCATGCGCGAAATTGAACAGGCAAATAAGCGCCTCATTCAGGGCGGTGTGCGTACAAAAGGTATTGTGTTTAATGGCATAGTGAAAACTTCTTCTGCTTACGGCACATACCGATACACCTATCAATATGATTATAAAAGCCGAAAACACTAACTCTTCTCCAATGAGTAATTTATGCACATCAGTTTCTTTTTAACCGCTTTTGCCGCAACATTTTTTCTTGTTGTCATTTTAAATCCGCTGGCGTGTAAAACAGGCTTGATGGATCATCCTGGGCATAGAAAGCACCATGCAGACCCGACGCCGCTTACCGGTGGTTTGGCGGTCTATCTGGCCATACTGGTTACGCTGTTTATTCATGATATTAATCTGCCCAACAAATCGGCTTATATTTTTTCTGCCACGATATTGGTGTGTATCGGTTTGGTAGATGATTACAAACCTGTCAGTTTTAAAGTCAGAATTCTGGCTCAGATTGCCGTGGGTTTATTGATGACTCAAATTGCTGATATAAAAATTGTTGATTTAGGCGATTTATGGAATTTTGGCAATTTTGAGCTGGGTAGTTTTGCCACTGCATTTACCATTTTTGCGTTGGTCGGGGGTATTAATGCGTTTAATATGGCTGACGGCATAGATGGCTTAGTCGGTGGTTTAACATTGATCGCGATTGGTACTGTCGCGGTATTAGCGTGGGTTTATGAAGATTGGATACTGTTCAATTACTGTATTATTTTTATTGCTGCCGTCATCGTTTTTCTGATATTTAATCTGAGGATTTTTGGCCAGGCCAGTACTAAAATATTTTTGGGTGATACCGGCAGCACGTTGTTTGGTTTTATTGTCTCGTTGTTATTAATTTATATCTCCCAGGGCGAAGATCGCCTGATTACCCCGGTAACAGTATTATGGGTGCTGGCCATACCGCTGATCGATTCGGTATCTACCATGGTGCGCCGTATCGCGAATGGGCGCTCACCGTTTTTTCCTGATCGGGAGCATTTTCATCATATTTTGCCCTTAACAGGATTAACCAATAAGCAAACATTGTTGGTTATTTTGGTAAGTTCTCTTGTACTCACCATTATTGGCATTACCGCAAGCTTAGTATTTCATGTCCCCGATGGCATATTGCTGGCCTTGTTTTTATGTGTTTTTACCGGTCACTATGTGGCTATGGGAAAAATTAATGAACGCGCAAAAAGAGAGCGCCGAAAAGTAGCCCCTTTACCCGCTGCCGTCATAACCGATAGAAGACAGGCAGAGAGACGGGTGTCAGGGCATAATACGGTTGTTATAAATGAGCGCAGAAGACATGATCGTCGAGTACACATCGTAGCGATTACTTTTGAGGACAGGCGCATAGGTGAAAGACGCGATGAAGAAAGATTAGCCGCGCCTGGATAGTTTTTAAAGCATTCAATAAACGAACTGAAGTTAAATGCTTATCCTTCGCAAAATTAATAACTAACTCCTTTACTGGTATATGAATAATCTCAAAAAAAATCAACAGCGCAAAGGTATTATTCTAGCAGGGGGGAGTGGTACACGGCTGTACCCTTTAACCCTTGCTGTCAGCAAGCAGCTGATGCCGATCTACGATAAGCCGATGATTTATTACCCCTTAAGTGTACTGATGCTGTCGGGTATCCGCGATATTTTGATTATTACCACGCCAGAAGATTCTGCTCAATTTCAGCAACTGCTGGCCGATGGCACGCAATGGGGTTTGAATATTCAATATGCTGTGCAGCCTAAACCTGAAGGACTGGCGCAAGCTTTTTTGATTGGAGCCGAATTTTTGGGTACAGCACCTGCGACGCTTATTCTAGGTGACAATATTTATTACGGCGAAGGCTTATCCAAGCGTTTGCAAGTGGTGGCGCAACAAGAAACGGGTGCTACGGTATTTGCTTATTACGTTAAAGATCCCGAGCGTTATGGTGTAGTAGATTTTGATGCTGAAGGAAAAGCCTTAAGCATTGAGGAAAAACCAGAGCATCCCCGTTCTAATTATGCGGTTACCGGTTTGTATTTTTATGACAATCAAATCGTTGATATGGCAAAAGAAGTGCGTCCTTCGGCACGTGGCGAATTAGAAATAACTACCCTTAACCAAATGTACTTAGAGCGCGGGTTGTTACAGGTAGAAATGCTTACCCGTGGCACAGCGTGGTTAGATACCGGTACCTATGCATCCCTTTTAGATGCGGCTAATTACGTGCGTGTTATTGAGGATCGCCAAGGTTTAAAGATTGCTTGTCCTGAAGAAATAGCCTGGCGCATGGGCTATATCGGCGCAGAGCAATTGCAAGCCTTAGCCGAGCCATTGAAGAAAAGCGGCTATGGGGATTATTTGATGGAATTGTTGGTATGAAGTTAATTGATACTCATATCCCTGATGTGAAAATCATCGAACCCAATATATTTGGGGATACACGCGGATTTTTTATGGAAACCTGGAGTGTGCAGGCCTTTGAATCATTAGGCTTGCATGCCACTTTTGTCCAAGACAATCACAGCCGTTCGCGCCAAGGTATATTGCGCGGTTTACATTATCAGCTTCAGCATCCACAGGGTAAGCTGGTGCGTGTGACTCACGGTAAAGTATTTGATGTGGCGGTAGATGTGCGTCGCAGCTCTGCAAGCTTCGGTCAATGGGTGGGTGTGGAGTTATCGGAGGATAATCCGCAAATGCTGTGGATTCCGCCTGGTTTTGCACATGGTTTTTATGTGATGAGTGAGTCAGTTGATTTTCTTTACAAATGTACTGATGTCTATGCGCCGGAACATGAGCGCAGTCTACAGTGGGATGATCCTACCCTCGCCATAAAATGGCCGTTAGTCAATGGTGAAACACCGCTGCTGTCGGCAAAAGATGCCCAGGCTGTAAGTTGGCAAGAGGCGGAGATGTTTGAATGACAGATCAAACCCATACCAGCACGCAATTACCCATTAAAGTTTTGCTTACTGGCGCCAATGGTCAGCTGGGCGCTGAGTTACAAGCCACATGCCCTGCACATATAGTGCTCATTGCTACTCACAGGGGCACACTGGATATTACCCAGCCCGAACAAGTTGCGTTAGCGCTGACAAGCCATCAGCCCGATGTCATTATTAATGCCGCTGCGTACACGGCTGTTGATAAGGCTGAAACTGATGTGCAAAACGCGTATGCGATTAATCATTTAGCGGTTAAAGCTTTGGCACAGGCGGTAACGTTGTGGAATAAAAATCAGCAGCGTAGTCTTTATTTGCTGCATATTTCTACGGACTTTGTCTTTGATGGCAAGCAATCTACGCCATACGCACCCACTGATGCTACCCATCCACAAGGTGTTTACGGGGAAAGCAAACTGGCCGGAGAAAAAGCACTACAAGAATATTGCCCAACCGCTGCCATAGTGCGCACCTCGTGGCTGTATTCGGCGTATGGCCATAACTTTGTTAAAACCATGTTGCGATTAATGGCTGAGCGTGATTCTCTAGGTGTAGTCGCAGAGCAAGTCGGTTCGCCCACTTGGACGCGCACATTATCCAATACCTTATGGCGATGGGTGGAGCAAAAACCGCAGGGTATTTTTCATTGTTCAGATAATGGCGTGGCAAGCTGGTATGATTTTGCTATTGCTATTCAAGAAGAGGCCTTTGCGTTGGGGCTGATCACAAAAACTATACCCATAACGCCTTTACAATCCAAACAATACCCTACACCTGCTTGCCGTCCGGCTTTTAGCGTGATGGATAAGCGCAGCACAGAACAACAGCTAGGTTATAGCTTGCCGCATTGGCGAAATAGCTTGCGTAAAATGCTGATGGAATTAAAACAACAGACGACAATACTATGACTCCACATTATCATCCTCACAATTTATTGGTCACAGGCGGCGCTGGTTTTATTGGCACGAATTTCGTTTATTATTGGTTACAGCAATATCCGGACACGCGTGTCGTCGTGTTAGATGCTTTGACTTACGCAGGCTGTTATGAAAATTTGTTGATGCTGGAAGGTAACAGTAGTTTTCGATTTGTTGAGGGTGATATTCTTGATCAAACCTTGGTAGAGCAATTACTACGCGATGAAAACATTGATACCCTGGTGCATTTTGCTGCCGAATCTCATGTTGACCGATCCATTTACGGGCCTGATGCATTTTTAAAGACCAATATTGACGGCACTCACAGCTTGTTGAAAGCCGCAAAAAAAGTATGGTTAGATGAAAAATCGGATTTTACACACCGGTTTCATCATGTGTCCACCGATGAGGTCTATGGCACATTGTCGGCAACTGATCCGGCTTTCACTGAAATAACGCCGTATGCGCCAAACTCACCTTATGCTGCCAGTAAAGCCGCTTCTGATCACGTGGTGCGGGCGTATCAACATACCTATGGACTGCAAACGACTACCAGTAATTGTTCTAATAACTATGGCCCCTATCAGTATCCGGAAAAGCTGATTCCGTTAGCGATTTCTAATTTGTTGCAAGGCAAAGCGGTGCCCATTTACGGGGATGGCCAACAAATTCGCGATTGGCTTTATGTCGATGATCATAATCGGGGAATTGATTTGATTATTCGTAGCGGCCGAGTAGGTGAAACCTATAATATTGGCGGTAACAACGAGCAAGCTAATCTGAGCTTAATTCACGAGTTATGTGCTTTGTTAGATGCGCGCTTTCCAGATTCTCAGCATGTGCCGCACAATCAACATATTACTTATGTTACCGACAGACCCGGGCACGATCGGCGTTATGCGATCGATAACAGCAAGATTTGCCGAGAACTTGGCTATGAACCAATCGAAACTTTTCAGTCGGGGCTTGCCAAGACGGTGGCTTGGTATTTGGAGCGGCCGGCGTTTTGGCAAGGTGATGTGAAATTATTTGGTGCGCATTAGTTAAATGGCATTGGGTTTATAAATAGCTTATACCCACTATACAATCTTAGCCCTTTGATTTATAGGTATTCCATGAAATTCCTTGACGTAAAAATTGATTTTGCTTTTAAGAAGGTTTTTGGCAGTGCCGACTCAAAAGATATTCTGATCAGTTTTTTAAATTCTGTGATTGAATTTGAAAATCATAGGACGATAAAAGATTTGACCATAGTCGATCCTTATAGCATCCCTTTGCTAAAAGGCATGAAGGACACCTATGTTGATGTAAAGGCTGAATTAAGTGATAAGAGCCGCGTTATTATAGAAATGCAGGTTTTAAATCATGAAGGCCTGGAAAAACGAATTCTCTACAACGCAGCAAAAAATTATTCAATACAACTTAAAAAGGGTGATGCTTATCATTTGTTAAATCCGGTGATTGCCCTAACTATCACTGACTTTACCCTGTTTAAAAATAGCGAAGAGTTAATTAATAATTTTAAGTTGATAGAAAAGAAGCAGTTTATTGAATACAGTGATGATATAGAATTGATATTTGTTGAGTTACCCAAGTTTATTAAAACTGAGGCAGAGCTTGAAACTATTCAGGATAAATGGCTTTACTTTATAAAAAATGCAGGCGATTTGGATTATATCCTAATAATCTTGACCAAGCACTGGAAAAAGCTTTTAACATCGCTAATGAAGCTAATTTGAGCGAGGAAGAATTAGAACTCCAGCATAAGAAAAAAGATTGGATTTATATTCAAAAAAGTTCGATAGAGTTTGCTACAAAAACAGGTTTGCAACAAGGACTGGAGCAGGGCTTAGAGCAAGGTTTGGAGCAAGGCTTAGAACAAGGTGAATGGAACGCAAAAATAAAAATGGTTTTAAATGCACATCAAATGGGTTTGCCTGTACAAACAATCTGTACATTGACCGGGCTTGGTGAGGATGAGGTAGTGTCTTTTTTACAGAAAAGCTAGATGCCAAAGAATATTGATGACTTTATTAATTCTTAAAGATAGGCTGAAGTTATTTTATTAATTTATTTGGCAAAAGGATCTGTATTATAGTTAACACAAGTGGCATTGAATATTTTTAAGGCATAGAAAAGGTTAAAAATGTCCCATATTTTTCAATCGAGACTGACTATTTTAATTTCATATTTGGATTAAATGTAATGACTTCACCGAATATAAAAAATGATTAACGCAAACAAACCAATTTATGTAACTCAACCTGTTTTACCACCATTGGAAGAGTTTATCCCCTATCTGCAAGAAATATGGGATACCAAAATACTCATCAATGATGGCTCATTCCATCAGCAATTAGAGCAAGCACTCCGTGATTATCTGGGTAAATGCACCACTCCTAAGCACATGCAAATGTCGCTGAATTAAAAGAGAGCTTAGAGGTAGAGAAATGAAACATGCAAATTTCGTATTCTTAAAAAGTGCATTGAGCACATTAGGCTCTCATCTTCAAACATCGCAGGTAGTAGACTGGATTAAAGAGCAAAATGAAGCCGTAAGCCTAAAAATTGAAAAAGTTGACTTCACAGATCTTGAACAATGGAACTTTGACTCTTTAGCAGGCTCTCTGCGCCATGAATCAGGCAGATTTTTTTCTATTGATGGCATTAGAACCAAAACAAACTGGGGGGGCGTGCCGGAATGGGATCAACCAATAATAAATCAACCTGAAGTAGGCTATCTTGGATTTATAACAAAAGAAATAGACGGTATATTGCATTTTTTAACACAGGCAAAGATTGAACCAGGTAATGTAAATTACGTTCAGCTTTCCCCAACACTTCAAGCTACACGAAGTAATTATAGTCAAGTACACAAAGGTAAGAAACCAGCGTATCTTGAATATTTCCAGCTAGCTGAGTCGAGTCAAATTCTTTTAGATCAATTGCAATCAGAACAAGGCGCTCGATTTCTAAAAAAACGTAATCGTAATATTATTATATTAGTTGATGTTGATATTCCAGTTTATGAAAATTTTATATGGCTAACTTTGGGCCAGCTAAAATCATTGATGCAATATGACAACATGGTAAATATGGATACGCGGACTGTAATTTCAGGAATATCCTATGGTAGCCTCAACGCAGAGATTATTGATTTTTTCAATTTCTTAGAGCAAAAAAAATCTGACACACTTAATACCTTGAAAAAAGCCTTCTTAAAATCAGTACTAATAGAAGATCGTGCCATCAATAGCCTTGAAAAAATCATAACTTTTTTGACATACTTAAAAAGCATTTATGATCTTGAGGTAACGAAAACTCCTTTAAGCAAATTAGTAGACTGGGAAATTACCGAGTCAGATATTCATCATAAAGATAATAAATTTTTCAAAATAATCGCTGTTAATGTCGAAATTGGAAATCGTGAAGTTGTAAAATGGAGTCAGCCAATGGTTGAACCGAGCCAAGAAGGTTTATGTGCATTTGTCTGTAAAGAAATTAATGGACTATTACATTTTGCAGTCCAGGCAAAACTTGAATGCGGGAACCACGATATAATAGAGTTTGCACCAACGGTTCAATGCCTCACAGGTAACTATAGATATACCTTGGAAGGCTCCTTGCCATTTTTAGAGTTCGTTTTATCTGCACCTTCCCAAAGCATCTATTTTGATACCTTACAGTCAGAAGAGGGTGGCCGATTTTTTAGAGAACAAAATAGGAATATGATTGTTATAGCGGGTGACGAAGTCACTATTGATTTGCCGCCAAATTTCATATGGATGACATTAAATCAATTGAATACTTTTTTGATGTTTAACAACTACTTAAATATTCAAGCTAGAAGTTTAATTGCTGCTATTTCGTTTATATAATACACATTAGAAAAATAATATGAGTACAAAGATAAATATTGGGATATTAGGGTGCGCAAATATTGCAGACAGATATGTTATTCCTGCGATAAATGAACTGAACGCAGAGTTCAACCTTGTTGGCGTAGCCAGTCGTCGCCAAGAGAAAGCTACTCAATTTTCTAATAAGTTTTCCACAATAGCGTTTTTTGACTACGATAGTTTACTCAATGTTTCAGGATTACATGCGGTTTATATTCCCTTGCCGAATCAGCTTCATTCAGAATGGATTGAAAAGGCCATAAGAAAGGGACTGCATGTTTTAGTTGAGAAATCACTAGCGTGTTCATATCAAGAAGTTACTATGCTTAATGAGCTCGCAAAGCAAAATCAGCTTGTTTTGCTTGAAAACTTCCAATTTCGTTTCCATAGTCAGCTTGCATATGTGCAAAATCTTGTTAAAGAAGGGTGTATAGGGGAATTACGCTGTGTTCGAAGTTCATTTGGATTCCCACCTTTCCTGGATGAAGAAAATATCCGCTATCAACAAGAATTGGGTGGTGGAGCATTGCTTGACGCAGGTGCTTACCCCATCAAGCTTTCCCAAATTTTTTTAGGTGAGAAAATACAAGTTCATGCCGCAAATTTATTTGTAGATCCACAGAAAGGTGTCGATATTTGGGGTGGGGCTTATCTAAAGCAGGATAACGGCTCTTTATTTTCTGAGATAGCATTCGGTTTTGATCATTATTATCAATGCAACTTAGAATTATGGGGTAGCGAAGGGAAAATTTACACAAATCGCATTTTTACCGCATCGCCAGGATTTCATCCAATCATTGAACTTGAGACTAGGCTGGGCAAAGAAACCATTCAACTTCAAAAAGATCACCATTTTAGAAACATGCTTATACATTTCTATAATTTAATCAACAAAAAAACAGAGACAGTGAACGAATATAGTCAAAATATTAATCAAGCAAGACTGATTACAGAATTAAGAACCAAAGCAGATGAGCAATAAACCAATTTACGTCACGCAACCTTCTCTAGCGCCACTAGATGAATATGTAGAATTGTTAAAAGGAGTTTGGGAGCGCGGAATCCTTACTCACAACGGGCCTCTAGTGCAGCGATTGGAAAAAGAGCTTTGTTCAAAACTGGACTTGAAGCAATTCGTAACCGTAACCAATGGTACTATTGCGATTCAAATGGCGATAAAGGCACTTGAGCTTAAAGGCGAAATCATTACTACCCCGTTTAGCTGGATAGCCACAATCAGTGCCATCAAATGGGAAGGGTGCACCCCCGTATTTTGCGATATAGAAAGAGATACTTTAAATATTGACCCTGCCAACATTGAAGCGCTCATAACGGATAAGACCGTTGCGGTAATGCCTGTACATGTTTTTGGAAATCCTTGTAATGTCGAAGCTATAAGCGCCATCGCAAAAAAACATAAGCTAAAAGTGATCTATGATGCAGCTCACGCCATAGGCTCAACTTATAATGACCAGAGCTTGTTAGCATTTGGTGACATATCAGCCACCAGTCTGCATGGCACTAAACTGCTGAATACCGCTGAAGGCGGTGGCTGTATCACATATGATCCAGAACTGTATGAAAAGCTAAAACGGATTCGTTTTTTCGGGCACGATGATCAAAAAGATATTGTAGACAACGGATTTAATGGCAAAATGACAGAAGTCCATGCCGCATTAGGCATCGCCAACCTAAAATATTTTGACGAAGTGCTAAATGATAGAAAGGAAAAATATTTTTACTATAAAGAAAAACTTTCAGAAAGAGAGAATTTCGCCTTTCAAAGTTTAAAATATGGCGAAACTAACTACTCCTATTTTCCAATTATATTCGAAACTGAAACCCACCTAATTAAGGTTGAAAAAGCTTTAAAAAGAGAAAATATAACGCCAAGAAGATATTTCTATCCGTCTTTGAACACCTATAAAGAGGTTGTTGATTACGTTTTCATGCCGGTTTCAGAAGATATTTCTCAAAGGATATTGTGCTTGCCGTTGTACTTCAAATTGACTTACCAAGACATGGATAGAATTATCAATGTAATACTTAATTTAGGCTACTAGCAACACTGTGATGAGTCCATAGGTCACGAATGAAATAATCAATTATTGCGAGAAAATAATATGGCTTGGTTAACGAATGAACAGTTAATAGAAATGGGCTTTGCAAGTTTTGGAAAGAGTGTGATGCTTTCTGATAAAGCATCTTATTACAACTGCAAGAACATTCGCCTAGGCAGCAACGTAAGAATTGATGACTTTTGTGTGTTGTCTGCAGGATACGGTGGCATAGATATTGGTAATTATATTCATATTGCGGTGTTCTCATCGTTAATCGGTGCGGGAAATATTAAACTCGCCGATTTTTCGAACATTTCTTCGAGAGTTTCTATTTATAGTAGCAATGATGATTACAGTGGTGCAACTATGACTAATCCTACTATTCCCGCCGAATTTACAAACGTACACCATGCAGATGTCAATATTGGCCGACACGCCATTATTGGTGCGGGTACTATTATTTTGCCCGGTGTGACCTTGGAAGAAGCTGTGGCTGTGGGTGCGCTGAGCTTGGTGAAAAAAGACTGTCAAGCCTTTGGTATTTATATAGGCTCACCTGTAGAAAGGATTGCTGAAAGGAAGCAGGATTTGTTGGAATTGGAAAAGAAATTTACTAATTCCAGAGAAAGTGTGTGATCTTAAAAGTCAAAATTATTAGGGTCGGCAAAGTGACGCTAAAGTCGCGTGCCTTATCAGCCACAGTCTGGAGTGGCGCAGATATTTTCATGCGGCAGGGTCTACAGTTCGGTGTTTCAATTGCTCTTGCGCGTCTACTCAGCCCTGAGGAATTTGGAACTGTTGCTCTACTTTATTTATTTACAGACATCGCAGGTGCTTTTGTAGACAGTGGTTTTTCGTCTGCTTTGGTTCAGCGTCAAGAGATAACACATACTGATGAATCTACAGTGTTTTGGTTTAATCTCGTTATGGGAGAGTTGGTTGCTCTAGGATTGTGTGCAGCGGCACCAGTGATTGCTACTTTTTTTGCAATACCCATTTTGCAACCGTTAACAGCGTTATTGGCATTGAATATTTTCTTGAGTGCCTTGGGTTCTATTCACGGTACGCTGCTAACAAAACGTTTGGATTTTCGTAGGCAGATGGAAATTGGTGGTTTTGCTTCACTCATTTCCGGTGCGATTGCCATAGTTATGGCATGGCATGGTTACGGCGTTTGGGCATTAGTGGCACAAACATTAGCCTCAACCATGGTAACGACGCTTTTATTGTGGTGCTATAGCTCATGGCGACCTGCGATAGTGTTTAGCAGAAAATCAGTGCGGCAGCTATTTGGCTTTGGTGGTTATATGCTGGCATCTGGTTTACTGGATATTACTTATAGCCGTGCGTATACCTTATTGATTGGCAGTTTTTTTGGCGTCCGAGAGCTGGGATTTTATAATCGTGCCGATGGCACCAAGCAATTGCCCGTAGGGGTGTTGACGAGCATTTTGGCGCGAGTTTCCTTACCTATTTTTTCTACCGCAGCCCATGATAAAGCGCAATTGCGTCGTGGGGTGCAGCTGGCATTACGTGGAATGATGTTGATTAATGTGCCTATGATGCTAGGGTTAGCAGCCACAGCTGAATCCTTTGTCTTAACCTTATTTGGTGTTAAGTGGTTACCTTCCGTGCCTTTACTACAGGTATTATGTTTGGGTGCTGTATTTTGGCCTTTGCACGTCATTAATCTCAATGTGTTGATGGCACAAGGGCATTCGCATTTATTTTTTCGGCTAGAAGTAGTTAAAAAGCTGTTGGGCTTTGCCTTGCTAGTCGCGGGCGCTTTTTATGGTGTCATGGGGATAGCGTGGAGTCAGGTTGTTTTTGGGATTTTGGCATTTGCCATTAATGCCTATTACAGCAAATTTTTTCTTGATTATGGGGTATTTGCCCAAACATGCGACTTTTTGGCGATATTATTTATTTCCATATTCATGGCTGTGTTCGTGTATTGTGCAAGCACACAAGTGCATTTATTAGCTGCTGTTCAATTACTGGCATTAATACTAACTGGGCTAATTATTTTTGTAGGACTTGCCCGTGTTTTTCGCTTAACTGCTCTACGCGATGTTATTAGCTTGTTCCAGCATCGCAAAGACAATTTAACTGCTTCTTAAAATACCATGGATGATAAAACTTTGGTAACATTTGATGCAAACGAGAAAGGGTGGATTGAAATTAGTGCTCCATCACGCTTTGCTGAAAAACCAGTAGTTAGCGTTTCTATGATTACCTATAACCATAAAAATTATATTGAAGAAGCGATCAATGGGGTATTAATGCAGGAAACTGATTTTGAAGTGGAATTAGTAATTTCCAATGATAACTCACCTGATCAAACAGATGCGATAATACAACGTATACTTAAAGAGCACCCTAAAAGCCATTGGATAAAATATATAAAACACGAAAAAAACATCGGCATGATGCCAAATTTAATTGATAACTTGCAACGATGCACTGGAGAATATATCGCTATTTGCGAAGGGGATGATTATTGGACTGATCCATTAAAATTACAATTTCAAATTGATGAAATGAAAAAAAATCCAAATTGTGATTTATGTTTCCATCCTGCGGAGATTATTTCTGGCTTATTAAAGACAGCTAATATCACAGCATTTCATTCAACAGAGAATAAAATTTTTACTGCATCCGAAATTATTACAGGAGATGGTGGTTTTTGCCCTAGTCCATCCTTATTAATTAAAAAAACCATTATAAGTCCTATACCGGATTTTTTAAATAATGCACCTGTTGGGGATTACTTTTTACAGATATTGGGAGCAATTAATGGCGGGGCATTATATTTAAGTAAAGTGATGTCAGCATATAGAATAAATATAAATGAATCATGGACTTCAAGTATCAGCGATATATCAAAAAAAAGACAGTTTTTTGATAAATTTATTCCCTCGTTAAATGATCTTAATTTTTTCTTAAAAAGAGCTTATCAAGAGGAAATTTATTTTATGTTGGATCAACAATATTATTATATGTCACTGGATTACCTGGATAGCAAGTTATATGAGGAGCATGATAAATTGTTCAAAGAGTATTTTACCAAATACTCAAAAATACATCTTAGGATGAGAGTTTTGTATGTTATTGGTCTATCGATTAAAAGCTCATCAATTAGTTATAAATTAGATAATATTGTTTTTAATGTTTTTAATGAAACTCCATTTATTATCAGGCTTTATAGGAAAATAAAAAAATATATTATTACATGATTTTTAAATTTATCTATTTCATAAAAATTCAATAATTGAAATTTTTATGAAATAGATAAGCTATAAACCCGAGATTGATAAAATGAGATATCGTGTTAAACCTATGATAATTTGTACCTGTACTGGTTTGATTGATAGTTACTTATGTTTAACTTACCTATTTGATCTGTAATAAAAAATTAATTTTATGTATTCCGAACTTCTAAGCAAAATTAGAAAAAATTATGCATAGTATGTTAATGGCATGACAAAGGTTTCCATAATCATTCCTTGCTACAACCGCGAGAAATATATAGATGCTGCGATCAATAGTGCCTTACAACAAACGCATGCTAATACTGAAGTGATTGTTGTTGATGATGGCTCGACAGATGATTCATGGGCTTCTATTCAGTCATTCGGAACGCAGATAAAATCTGTACGAATTCCAAACGGGGGGGTAAGTGGGGCACGTAATATCGGGCTAGGAATGGCAGATGGAGAGTTTGTCCAGTTTTTAGACTCGGATGATTTATTAGCTGTAGATGGGCTAACCCATCAAATCGATTTTGCTAAAACGTTACCTTGCAACCAGATTCTGGTGGGTCGAACAACAGAATTTTCCGAGGGTAATGAGAAAGCCAAACTGGACCGATACAATGTAAATAATGTACAAGTGTGTGGCAATCTAGGGGCTACACATCTGGTTGCAGGTGTGTTTTCTTGTGGGTTATGCCTTTATCCAAGAACTATTTTGAATAGCATCGGCGGTTTTCGTACCGATATTAGAATCGGTGAAGATTACGAACTAAACTTTCGACTCTTCAAAAGTGGCGTACACTTCGTTTATTCAGGTCATAATGTTATTGAAGTGCGTCACCATAATGAACCTCGGTTAAGCTGCAATTTTATGGATAATGACCATAAAAAACTGCTATCAATTATGACGAGCTGCTCAGATTTTTTGATAGGAGAGCATAAGGGCACAGATCGTGAGGAAGCCTTATTAACACTTGCTTGTTGGGCTTGGTCAATAGGCAGGGAGACCGCACGTAATAAAAGCTACTTATGCGCTCGTGAATATTTCCAGTTTGCCCGGTCGATTAGTACCCGTTCGTTACTTTATAGGTCGCAAAAGATAGGTTTTCTTTACTGGTTTTTAGCTCCTGTCGAAACAGAAAAACTAGTTGAAGGGTTTAAAAAGTTAAAGCATAGCTTATTCAGTTAGTCATAGTATTGATCGCTACTCATTAAAGATTGTTGAAACAGAACTATAGGGAAGCGTATAAATTTAGTATGGATTTAGTTAAAAATATTTTAAGGAATGTAAAGCATGAAAGATTATAGAGCTAAACTTTACTCAAAATACAATTCATCTATTTATGCTGTAGATGGCAAAAACTCCTTTGACTTAAAATCATCAGAAGAAGATATTGAATACGAATATTCTGAATTTTTGCCCAAAGAAAAAAAGGCGGCAATATTGGATGTTGGCTGCGGCATGGGGCATTTTGTCAGTTATATGCAGAGTAGGGGATTTGAAAATGTTACCGGCGTAGACCGCAGTGCGGAACAAGTAGAATGCTGTCTGGCGGCTGGGCTTCCGGTTGTGAAAATTGATGATGTATTCGAATATTTGCAGTCACGAAGTAATTCGTTTGATTTGATCATGATGAGCGATGTGTTAGAGCACTTTGATAAAAATGAAGTATTGCAAGTTCTAGAAGACTTAAAAAATGCCTTAACTGCTAACGGGGTTTTAGTATTGCGGGTTCCAAATATGTCGAGTATATATGGATTGCATAATCGTTACATAGATTTTACGCACGAAGTGGGCTTCACTGAATCTAGCCTAAATCAGGTGCTTATATGTACGGGATTTAATAAGATCTACATGAGAGCAAATAAAATCCCTTTTGGTTTTACACCCAAGCGATTGGCAAGATGGATTCTGTTTTGGTTGTGGCGCAAAATTTTAGACTTTATTTTCTTAATTGAAGTAGGCGAAGATAAGCCACGGCTATATGGAAAAACTTTGATTGCTGTCGCTTCGAGGTAAGTGGGGTAATGAAGTCTTTAGGAAATTTAACTAAGAATATCCGCATTCTTTGCGTAATCGAAACTTTAGGATTTGGTGGCGGTGCAGAACAACTGGTTTTTTCTCTGGCACCTGCCTTGAGAGAGTTAAATGTTGATGTTGAGTTTATCGATCTTTTTTCTTGGCACGATGACATGGGTGTTGACTTGGAAAACATGGGTTTTCGGGTTCACAGACTAAATATAAGCCATCGTTGGTCATTGTTTGAGGGCTTACTAAAGCTTCACAACATTGTGACCAGAAATCAGTTTGATGTTCTTTGGGGGCACTTATATTTTGGCAATCTATATGTCCAGCTTGCGAAGCTGCTATTTAGCAATATTCCAAGCATTATTACGCTTCACTCTTACGGATACAATAATGATCCGCCTAAGTCAGTGCCCGCTAAAATTAAAACCTACGTGGAAGGTTGGTTGGGTTCAAAAGCCAATTTGAGGGTAGGGGTTTCTCATGCTGTAGCCAAGGACTATGCGGCTTATTTTGGCTGGAATGATGTGCAAGTTGTCTACAATGGTGTGCCGACATTAAATATTCCAACCCAATTGGCCACTGCTGATCGCACTTTACTTCGGACAAGCCATGGCGTTGATGAGGCTGATTTTTTGATTGTTGTTCCCGCACGACTGGTTAGACAAAAAGGCCATATTTACTTGTTAAGGGCACTTGAGATTTTGAAGGCTAAAGATATTCGGCTTCCCAAAGTAATTTTTATTGGTGTAAAAGGGGGGGATTCCTTTAGTATTCAATTGTTCATTGATGATCATCAATTTGAATCAGTAGTGAGCATAAAAGAACCTTTGCCACATCCTGATTTATTAAGGCTCATGTTAGCATCTGACGTGGTTATTCTGCCATCATTGCGAGAACCGTTCGGGATTGCTGCTGCTGAGGCCATGACGACCGGTAAACCAGTGATATTGACCAAGGTTGATGGTTTTATTGAGTTAGTGGGTGACAGTGAAGGAGCACTTATGGTGCAATCAGAAAGTGCCGAGGAATTGGCGGATGCCATTCAGCGGCTTATGATGAATTTTAAATTTGCAGAAGAATTAGGGGCTAAGGGTAGGCAAAGAATTATAGATAATTTTGATATTCATCATTGTGCCAGTGCGTGGTGTTATCAATTCTTAAGCGTGATTAATCATTAATTAAACATACATACGTATCCTAAATATAGGGGGCATCAATGAGTAAATTTAATGAACCAAAAATTGACAATCTTAATGTCTATACAAACAGTAAAACAGTAGAGTATTACGACCAGCTGACTGGTTTGGAGCCGTGTGAAAACTATGTGTTTTCAAAATATATAGCACCTAATATAGAAGTTCTTGACATTGGCGTAGGTGGCGGTAGAACTACCCCTTATCTTTCGTCAGATAATCGGCAATACAGTGGTGTTGATTATTCCTCTGCAATGACGGAGGTGTGCCGTAAAAAATTTCCTGCCTTGTCCTTTCACACACTGGATGCTTCTGATCTGTCTTTTTTTGAAAATAGTAAATTTGATGCTGTGGTGTTCTCGTTCAATGGGATTGATTGCCTTTATCCCGATGAGCAACGTATGAAGTGCCTGGAGCAAATCAATGGAGTGCTTAAAGCGGACGGGATGTTCATTTTTTCTGTTCATAATGCCAGAGCTTTCCTTATCCGCCCTCAACTGGATTCAGTGGATATAGCCAGGAAAATATGGCGATTGCTGAGAACCACAAAAAGCTTTCCGCTACTTTTTAGGCAGCTTTGTCGGAAAGCATTTTATAAGGGCGTGGGATATATAATCGATCCTATTCATGGAGGGCATTTAATGCATACATCAATTCCCCAATTCGTCAAGGAAGAACTGGCTAAAGCTAATTTCCGGGTGTTAGAAGTTGTAAGCAGTAATTATCCAGTACATTCCGGCGAATATACTTCGCCTTGGTATTATTATGTTGCTCAAAAACAGTGAGCCTGGACTTTTGAATGTCATCCACTCACACCTATAAATCCATATTTTTAGAGCCCGACTGGGCTCATCAAAAATACTATGGATGGGAAGTCATCGTTTCTGGCGATGGCATTTGTGTTCTATTAAAGAAATATGCATTCATCAAAAGATATTTGGTTTTGTCGCAACTGGATAGTGTGCAATTGCGCCAGGAACTATTAAAATTGAAAATTTTTGGTTTTTTTTCGATAGTTACTATCAAAGATTTCTTAAATCCACCTCAAGATAACGGTGCAGAGATTTTGGTAGAGGGTTTGCGCATACCCAAGACAAATGATACTGAGCAATTGCTGAATAGATATACTTTTGTTGTTGACCTCACCCAGGAGCCTGAAAAGCTTTGGTCAAATATGAACTCGCACACTAAGCGCTTGTGTCACAAATCCAGTGTTTCGGGTGTCGTTGTGGAGTGTGTGGCATCGCCCAGCGATGAGCTTTTAAGTCTTTTTTTTGAGCGTTATGCAAAAATGGCTAATGAGCGATCATTAGCCATTCCCGATGCCAAACTTATTGGGAAAATGTTTAACGAAGGCCGCTTGACGATGTATTACGTGCGAAATGAAAGTGAGGTTTGCTCAATTGTGCTTGTCTATTCGGCGGGTCTAAAATCAATTTTTCTTTATGGTGTAGCGGGTAAACAGAAAAATGATGGCTCGGGTCAGTTTTTGCATTGGAAAATAATTGAACATTTAAAATTATCAGGCCAGCATTGGTATGACTTGGGAGGTATACCGAAAGTTGATGATTCGAATGGAATATATCGTTTCAAAAAAGGTTTTGGGGGTGAGGTTTTTGATTTGGGCTGTGAATATTTTTATTGCCATAGCGCATTATTGTTTGCCAAGCGTATGTACAAAAAATTTCGACTAGCGTTTTAATATTATGCTTAATTTACATCGGTTTTTTTACACATACACTGGATTAACGGGATGAAAAGTGCATTTAAAAAATGTTTTTTTATTTCCTTAGAGTTTTTGGGTATCAATGCCTGCTTCAGGTACTTAAACAGGGGTAAATTAAAGACACTTATGTATCATAGTATTTCTCCGTCGGGACAGTTTTTTAAAAATTCAGTATCTGCCGAAAGCTTTGCTAAACAGATTAATTATTTATCAAAGAGATATTCTATTCTAAAAATGACTCAAACTGGACAAATAGTGGGTTATGACTCAAAAAGGGTTAATGTATTGTTAACCTTTGATGATGGTTTTGTAGATAACTATACTGTAGCAGTCCCCATTTTGGCTCGATTTAATATGTCGGCAATTTTTTTTGTAATTACAGAATGCTTGCGCGAAGGCCAGCCCCCTTCATTTATTAAAGAAAGATTTGGTGAGCATTCTAATCTCCCCCTATACAAAACTATTAATACCGCCCAAGCTCGAGAATTGCTGAATAGGGGCATGAATATTGGATCCCATAGTTGTAGTCATTTTGATTATACTAAAGCAACCTCTGAATCAGGCTTAGCGGATGCGCTTGAATCAAAGGTAGTGCTTGAAAAAGAATTGGGGGTTGCTATTGAATCATTTGCGTTCCCCTTGGGCCGGTATCAGCCAAATCAGATTGAATTACTGAAAAAAAACTATCGTCGAATTTTTACCACAGAGCATGGGTTTAATTCTCTTGATGATTGTGTGTTTTATAGAAATGAAGTGTCAAGTTATTTTCATCTTTGTTGCACGGCATCGGGTGCATTAGACAGCTTTTCAACTTTGTTGAAACGTCTTAATGGGGATTTCTTATCATAAGAAGTTCAATCCAGCACAGGATTAAGTGTGCTTATCCTAGGTCAGTCTCAAAGTACTTGATTATCTCAGGTAGTTGACTCATTAAACAGGTATAGTTAAAGAATCATTCTTGCCGTTTGATAAAAGAGCCCTCATAATATCTCAAATCAGGTAGGTTGTGTTTTCAGGCTAAGGTTTAAATAATGTACGCCATTGACATCCATGCCCCAAGGAAGCTGTGTATATTAAATTTTCAGATAGTTGCGACTTTAGTTTTTCTTTTTATAAAGTAGTGTCCCAGATAAATAATTTTTACAAGATTAATGCAGGATCTGATTAGTGCAAAAACATTTTTTAATATCAATTGTAATGTGTTTTAGGGCTTCAACTTGAGTATTAAACGTAACACTACCTACAATCTGCTGGGATCAATCCTTCCGCTAGCCGTATCGCTTTTTACCACCCCAATCTACCTTAGCTTGATTGGTGAAGCACGCTATGGCGTTTTGGCGATTGTCTGGTTGCTTCTCGGCTATTTTGGTTTGTTTGATCTTGGCTTGGGGCGGGCCACGGCGCAGCGTATAGCTGCGCTACGGGACAGCACAGACGGAGAACGCGCAAAGACATTCTGGACAGCGCTTATATTAAATATGGGGCTTGGTGTTGGGGGGGGGGTATTGATCTGGCCAGTCGCCAGCTATTTCTTCGCGCATATTTTTAAAATTGATGAAGCATTACGCCCGGAAGTACAAGCTGCTGTCCCTTGGCTGATACTGGCTGTACCCATGGCAACACTATCAGGCGTGTTAAGTGGGGCTCTTCAAGGACGCGAGCGTTTTTTTGAGCTGAACGTGGTTTCAGTATTCGGTACGATACTTTTTCAAATCTTGCCGCTTGCTGCTGCAATGCTTTTAGGTGCTGATCTTGGCGTACTTCTGCCAGCTGCATTATGTACTAGGCTGCTCACACTTTTAATACTGTTTTGGCGCTGTTGGCAACACGTATTCCGAGATTACACACCTACATTTGCCAAGGCTCAGGCAGGTCAGTTACTACGTTTTGGAGGTTGGGTAACATTGTCTTCATTTGTTTCACCCATGATGGTTATCCTTGATAGATTTATTATTGGTGCTATGTCCAGTGCAAAGGACGTGACTATTTATACTGTTCCTTTTCAATTAAGCGAGCGTAGCGTACTTATTTCGAGCGCACTTAATTCAGCCTTGTTTCCAAGGTTTGCGGCGGTTGGCTTTGAGGAAGAACAAAGGCTTGCAAATAATGGATTGCGGGTACTTGTAACCGTTATGACACCTCTGGTAGCAGCGGGTATTTTGTTAATGGAACCTTTTTTGGGATGGTGGATAAGCCCTGCGTTTGCCCAAGAGTCAGCGCGAGTAGGTCAAGTTATTCTGCTAGGCTTCTGGTTCAACAGCCTCGCAGGTATTCCTTATGCTCAGTTGCAAGCACGCGGCCGGCCTGATCTTGTCGCCAAATGCCATTTAATGGAAGTGCTGCCTTATTTTGGCTTACTTTATTTGGGCTTGAGCAATGTCGGTCTAGTCGGAGCTGCAATGGCATTTTCTTTACGTGTTTTTATAGATTTTGCGCTTCTGGCAGGATTAGCTGGGATATTAAAACAATCATTTCACCTGTTATTAGTACCAGTGCTTTTGTTGGAGGCAGCATTTTGGATTACAACTCAAGCCAGTTTTGGCCAGCCAGACTGGTTGGCACTAGTCTCCGTTTATTTGTTAGTTACAACCCTATTAGGATGGCGAGAAACAACATCATTTATGAAGACATTTATATTTACTCGATTTAAGCCGTGTACTCATTAAACCATGCCTTTAAAAATGCTGGCTTTTCCGAACCACTTGCTTGCGTATGCCCAGGTACTTGTGCAGATATGTATAAAAAGAACGCCACTATTGGAAATAGTAATTCATTAAGTCAGGCGCTTTTAACCTCCAAAGTAGTTAAGTGGCAAGCTTATAGGGGCGATCTTGCAATTATATTTATCTCGTCAAATCGAGAATTTTCAACTGTAATGATACAAAAGGGGGGCGATGAGTATGGGTTTATCCATTGCAATGGCTACGTATAACGGCGCTAAATATCTACAAGAGCAGCTTGATAGTTTTCTCGCCCAAACCCGGCAACCCGACGAGTTGGTCGTGTGCGATGACGGCTCTACTGATACGACTTTGCAAATAATTGAAAACTTTGCAGCTATTGCGCCATTCAATGTCCGAGTTTTTAAAAATCAGACAAAGCTAGGGTATGTAGAAAATTTTAGCCGTGCAATGAGCCATTGTACTGGCGAGCTAGTTTTTTTAAGTGATCAGGATGACTTTTGGTTTTCTAATAAAATTGAATTTGTTTGTAATATTTTTCAAGCTAAATCAAATGTATGGGTAATCATTAATGATGCAGAAATAACTGATGAATACCTTAATCCTGCCGGATTAACAATTTTGGGGCAAACATACACAGCTGGACTTTGTGCAGAGGAATTTATAACAGGTTGCTGTAGCGCTTACCGTAACTCTATTGCGCCAGCATTATTGCCAGTGCCCTCAGCTACACACACGCATGATGGGTGGCTCCATCTTCTTGGTTTGTCTTATGGATGTAGAGAGGTACTACCAAATCCTCTTCAATATTACCGACGACATAATACAAATACCTCCGGCTGGATAACGGGTAATTTATTAAAAGCATCGCCTCTTACATTACAACGTCGGTTGTTTGCCCTCAAAAATATTAAGCAGGATCCGGTTATGGCCTGTGAAAACCGTATTTTACAGTTAAGGGTTTATGAAGAGCGACTTGAACAATCTCCTCCTTTGTTTTTGGAAACCTTTTACTCAGCTATTAAAAACAGTCAGACCCGAATTAAAATTAAGATAAACGCTAACGAAAATCGAAAGGCGTTACTGTTGAAGCCAATAATTCCCAGGTTTTTTTCTGCGCTGAAGTTTTATAGAGCCGATGGGTATTGTCACTTTGAAGGGTTAAAGAGCTTTGCTAAGGATGTTTTATTTCGATGATAAATCTGCGTTCTACAGACTGTCGTATGGCAATTTTTCTGCCAGACTTAAGGGGTGGCGGTGCTGAGCGGGTAGCCATTAACTTAGCCAATAACTTTGCTCAGCGAGGTTATGCAGTAGATATGGTATTGCTGTCTTCCTTCGGTGAATTACTGACTGATCTTAGCCCGGATGTCCGCATTATTGATTTAAAGGTAAAGCGGTTACGTAATACTGCTTTACCCTTGGTGGCATATTTGCGTGAAAATCGCCCTAGTATATTGCTGGCTTGTATGTGGCCTCTTACTGTTATTGCATTATGGGCCAAAAGCCTGGCTTGCGTTAAAACTCAAGTTATCGTGGCTGAGCATGCTACATGGTCGGGCGGAGAAATTGTAAGTTCACCCTTTGTGCATTGGCAAGTACGGACTACTATGCATTATTTTTTCCCCAAGGCAGCGGGTATTGTCGTTGTTTCAAATGGCTCAGCAGATGATCTTGCCAGCTTCGCCAATTTAGATCGAAGCGGTATTACCGTCATTTACAATCCCGTAGTGGGTAATGCAGTTTCGCTACAGGAAAAAGCAGTAACTCCAAAGGAATGGTGCGAGGGGATGCATTACAAACTGCTAGCGGTGGGTACGCTTAAACCTATTAAGGACTATTCAATGCTTTTAAATGCCATTGCACAGTTAAAACAGCGTATCAATATACGCTTGCTAATTTTGGGAGAAGGTCAATGCCGTGCCGCACTTGAAGCCCAAGCTCAAAAATTAGGTATTGCAGATCGGCTATTCATGCCAGGTTTTGTTAAAGATCCTTCACCTTATTATCATCACGCAGATTTACATGTGTTGTCTTCCGTCGGAGAGGGTTTGCCGACGGTAATTATTGAAGCGCTGGCAGCCGGTACGCCTGTAGTCAGTACGGATTGTCCCTCAGGGCCGCGCGAGATTTTATGTGGTGGGCAATTTGGCCTATTAGTGCCGGTAGGTGATGCGACTGCATTGGCGCTTGCTATTGAAAAATCCCTTGGTACTCACCATGACCCGCTTTTACTTAAAATGCGTGCACAAGATTTTTCAATAGACAAAGCAGTGGATCACTATGAAAAACTTTTTTTTGGTGACAGTGGTTTAAGCACATGAAAATAAGTTTACTCTATATTTCCTATGATGGCATGTTGGAACCATTAGGCCAATCTCAGGTGTTGGCTTATCTCAAGCGTTTAGCACCAGAGCGTTGCATTCACCTTATCAGTTTTGAAAAAGCAGAAGATTGGGAGAACGAGGTTCAGCGCCAGCACATTGCCAAAGATATTTCCGAGTCAGGCATCGTATGGCATCCATTACGCTATCATAAGCGCCTTTCAGCCCTAGCCACTGCCTGGGATATTAGCTGTGGCATATTGTTAGGGTTATGGCTGGTGTTGCGTTATCGTTTGCGTATTGTACATGCGCGCAGCTATGTACCCTCAGTTATGACGCTGGCGCTTAAGCGTCTAACGGGCGTGAAGTATCTGTTTGATATGCGTGGTTTTTGGGCAGACGAGCGGGTTGATGGTGGATTATGGCCACGGAGTGGCCGTCTGTTTAAAGTTGCCAAATGGTTTGAGCGTTGCTTTCTACTGAGAGCAGATCATGTGGTATCCCTCACCCAGGCAGCGGTATATGAACTACAGAAATTTCCTTACCTACAAGAAAAAATGCCCCCTGTTACAGTCATCCCAACCTGTGCCGATTTAGAGCGTTTTAAGCCTATGCCATATGAGCAAGATAGGAATGGTTTTGTACTGGGCTATGTCGGTTCGGCTGGCACTTGGTATCTGTTTGATGAGGCGGTAGCCTGCTTTGCGCAATTATTGCGCATAAAGTCTAACGCAAGTTTTTTGATTATTAACCGAGGCGAACACTCTTATATTCGTGCGCGGCTCGCCGCTGCTGGTATTCCTGATAAAGCTGTAGAGCTGATTTCGGTCACCCATGATGAAGTGCCCCGGCAAATGGCGCGAATGGATGCAGGCGTTTTCTTTATTAAACCAGTTTTTTCCAAGCAGGCATCAGCGCCTACCAAATTGGCCGAGTTTTTGGGGTGCGGTATTCCTTGCTTAGGGAATGCCGGTGTGGGTGATATGGCAGGAGTGCTGGAAGGAGAAAGAGTCGGTGTGGCGCTCAACTCATTTGATGAAGCAGTAATGGCAGCCGGTTTAAAAATATTGATTGATCTTGCGGCTGAACCTAGTACATCTTCCCGTTGTAGAGCTGCGGCTCAACGGCACTTTTCTCTTGATGAAGGGATTAAGCGGTATGCTGAGGTTTATAGGCAAATGGTAACGGCTGAATGAAGTGTTTGGTGCTTAGCCGTTATGGTTTTTCAGGAGCCAGTAGCCGAATGCGTTTTTACCAGTATTTGCCTTGGCTGGAAAATACGGGTATTCATGTAGTCATGTCTCCGCTTTTTTCAGATGAGTATGTGGCCGGAATACAAGCTGGCCGTAAAAACCTTGCTTTAGTGGGGCGGGCTTATGTTCATCGTATTCGTGAATTAATCACCAGCAAGCAATTTGACTTGTTGTGGATAGAAAAAGAGCTTTTGCCCTGGGTGCCTTTAGGTTTGGAAAACTTGCTACTGCCAGTCAGTATTCCGTATATCCTAGACTACGACGATGCCGTTTTTCACTGTTACGACCAGCATCATAATCCAATAGTTAAATCTTTACTGGGCAATAAACATCCTTCATTAATACGCGGAGCTGCCCTAATTATAGCAGGTAATGATTATCTGGCTGATTTTGCCAGGCAGTCTGGAGCTAAGCATGTTGAGATTGTACCGACGGTAATAGATTTGGAACGTTACCCGGCGCATAGCCAAAAGTCCGTAACTGAGACACCTATGACGACCCCCTGCGTCGGTTGGATTGGGCAGCGTAGCACAGCATCCTTTCTGACACCCTATAGGCAGCTTTTTAAGTCTATTTCATCGTCTAGGAAAGCACGTTTTATTGCGGTTGGTATCGATGCGCAGTCGCTCGGTTTGCCTATGGAATCCGTACAATGGACAGAGAAAACTGAGGTAGCTTCCATTGCCCGTTTTGATATTGGCATTATGCCGCTTGAGGATGAAGCATTTGCGCGTGGTAAATGTGGTTATAAGCTCATTCAGTACATGGCCTGTGGGCTGCCCGTAATAGCCTCTCCGGTAGGTGTAAATTGCCAGATTGTGGAACATGGCGTAAATGGCTTTTTAGCCGAAACCCTTGAGCAGTGGCAAGAAGCTTTGCAAACGTTACTAGCCGATGCAGAGCTTCGTAAAAGGATGGGCTTGGCAGGCAGGGAAAAGGTCGAGCGCCAATATTGCCTTCAGGTGGCTGCGCCAATTATGTCGCAGTTATTATTAGATGCTTCGGAAACTCAGGTATTTAAACCAGTGCACCTTTAACTTTAGAACAGATAAAATGGCTAAATCTAAAATTCAAAGCATACAGGTATTTCGTGGTTTTGCTGCACTTGTAGGTGTTGCCCACCACGCTGCGTTAGTACCGTTGCCTTCGTAAAACAAAGCCGTAAGGCAGTTTTCACGGTGCTCGCACGGATGCTAGAAAGTAGAGACACAGGGAGCGTTGCCGAACAAGCCGCCTATTGCCTGAGCTATTTCAGGTTTATTGGAATGTATATCTTGTCCGGTGATATATTGGACATATCAATTTGCCGTTACAAAACAAATAAAGGAAATAACCATGTACGCCATTGAATTTGAAGCCGATATAGAAAATAATTTATTACGTATCCCAGAGAACTATAAAAATCTCAATAAAGTTCATGCCAGAGTTATTATTCTTACTCAAGAGCCGCAATATCCCACAACAACATTTAATCCTAGGGCTTTTTTTGGTATTGGAAAACAATCCAAACAAGTCTGTGATGCTTATCTAGCAAATGTTCGCGATGGATGGAATTGATGCAATATCTAATTGATACCAACATTGTCATTTACTATTTCAACGGCCTCACCAATGATGGGCGGATTGGTGAGCATCTCTACCAAAAAGCGCAAGCATTTATCAGCCATGCTAATGTTTTTGGGTTGGTTCAGAGTGTCGTAGATAAAACAATTGTATTACGGCAACATCACAAAATAAAAATGCCCGATGCGATTATTGCTGCCACGGCATTGGTTCATGGTTTTGGAATCGCCACCAACAACATTGATGACTTCAAGCGTCTAGGCATTGAAGCACTTGTCATCAATGTGCTTTAGCGAGTATCCGTACAATGAATGTATTCTCACCACATCTTGAGTAATATCACTCCCCTGAAAGTTTACTGTATAGATAATAAATAATGTGTGGATTAACAGGTTTTTGGCAGACAACGCATTTTTCTACTGACACGGCGTATGCTGTCGCAGAACAAATGGCACAGCGTATTATCCATCGTGGTCCTGATGATGCTGGCGTATGGGTGGATGAAAGTTCTGGTGTTGCTCTTGCGCATAGACGCTTGGCAATTGTTGATCTTTCTCCCGCAGGCCATCAACCTATGCTGTCGACTTCCGGTCGTTATGTATTGGTCTTTAATGGTGAGATTTACAACCACCTCAGCTTACGCGAAGAGTTAGACAAAATAAATGTCGGGCAATGGCGTGGCCATTCAGATACGGAAACTTTATTAGCTGCATTTGAAAGCTGGGATATTGAAACAACGCTGCAAAAAACAGTGGGCATGTTTGCTATTGCCTTATGGGATAGACAAGAAAAAATATTGACCTTGGCGCGGGATCGCATGGGTGAAAAGCCGTTGTATTATGGCTTTCAAAATAATACCTTTATGTTTGCTTCTGAGTTAAAAGCCCTTAAAGCCCACCCTGATTTTGTCGGTGAAATTGACAGGGATGTGATGTGTCTTTATCTCAGACATTGTTGTATTCCAGCTCCATATTCAATTTATAAGGGTATTAAGAAGTTATTGCCTGGTACTTTTCTTCAGCTTCCGCTCACCCAGAATGCGAATCACCTATCTTTAATAACGCCTAAGCCTTATTGGTGTTTAAAAGATGCTGTTGAAAAGGGACTTGCACAGCCTTTTGTAGGTCCAGATAGCGATGCGATTGTGGCTTTAGATGCACAACTGAAACAGTCGATTGGCTTGCAAATGATGGCAGATGTGCCATTAGGGGCATTTTTGTCAGGTGGCATCGATTCATCGACTATTGTTGCCTTGATGCAAGCGCAGTCCAATCGGCCGGTTAAGACGTTTTCAATTGGTTTTACAGAAGCCGGTTATAACGAAGCCGAATATGCCAAGGCTGTCGCTCAGCATCTTGGCACAGAACATACTGAGCTTTATGTATCCTCGGATGATTCTATTCAAGTAATTCCCAAGCTTGCAAATATGTTTGATGAGCCTTTTGCTGATTCTTCACAAATTCCTACCTTTTTGGTGGCACAGATGGCGCGTAAACACGTCACCGTATCCTTATCTGGAGATGCCGGCGATGAATTGTTTTGTGGTTACAATCGTTATCTGTTAGCTGATCAATGGCATAAAGTTTCCAAAATACCGTTTGGCGTTAGGCAAACGACAGGCCGCATTATCAATAAGGTTGCGCCCGAAACATGGGAAGGCGTCTTCAAGCAGTTGAGTAAAATAGTTGCATTGCCTAATAATATGGGGCAGAAATTGGAGAAAATGGCCTCTAGACTAGAAACTTCTGATCGTGTTGAAGACCTGTATTATAGTTTGGTGTCGGAAATTTCCCATCCAGAACATGCGCTTATTCACGCAAAAGAGCCTGCCAGCTGGCTGGCCAGAACGGGGCTAGGTATGTCATTTACCGATGCCAAGTTACACATGATGTATATGGATAGCATGACCTATTTAACCGATGATATTTTGGTTAAGGTAGACCGTGCGGCCATGGCGGTGAGTTTAGAAACACGTGTACCCTTTTTAGATCATAACGTTATTGAATTGGCCTGGTCACTGCCTTTATCGATGAAGTTCCATGAAGGCCAGACGAAATGGCTGTTAAGACAAGTGTTATACCAATATGTGCCAAAACAACTTATAGAACGACCCAAAGCGGGGTTTGGCATACCGCTAGGGCAGTGGCTACGCGGATCGCTGCGAGAATGGGCAGAAGGCTTATTGCATGAAACGCGCTTGCGGGAAGAAGGTTTTTTTAATGTGTCTTTTGTACGCCAGCTTTGGCAAGAGCATCTGTCGGGTAAACATAATTGGCAAATTTTGCTTTGGAACATATTAATGTTTCAAGCTTGGCTGGAAGGTGAGCAGGCGTGCTAGGTTATTGGATATTGATAGGCATACCGACTTTGCTTTCGTTTGCAGGTATACGTAAACGCAAAGATCTCAACATGGGGCTATTCATAGTTGGCTTTGTTTATCTGATATTTATAGGTCTACGATATGAGGTTGGAGCTGATCGAGTAGCTTATGCTGAGATGTATGATAATATTGCCAGCTTATCTTTTCAAAATGCTTTGTTGTATACCGAATCTGGCTTTGCCGCCCTTAATTGGGTATTGGCACAAATGGATGCCGGGGTTTACTGGGTCAATTTTATTGTCGCTATTATTTTTGTCTCTGGGCTTATCCAATTTGCAAAGAGAACCCCACTTCCCTGGCTTGCTTTAATCAGTGTAACTCCTTATTTGGTAATTGCTGTTGCAATGAGTGGTGTAAGACAATCCGCTGCAATCGGCTTGGTTTTTCATTTAATGGCCAGCTGGCGGAAAGGCTTGGTGATTAAATTATTTTTTTCACTTGTTGCAATTCTTTTCCATTATAGCGCATTGATGTCGTTAATTTTTGTGCAGCAAAGCGTTAAAATGCCTGTGTGGTTTAGAGTAAGTTTATTAAGCCTTGGTGCAATTGCAATGTATCCTATTTTAAGTACTACTGATGCGTATGCAAAGTATAACCAGACTTATCTGGAGGATAATATTGTTTCATCCGGCGCTTTGATGCATGTCTTGTTGAATGCCATCCCTGCGGCAATTTATTTACTATTAAGCCGTAAATGGAAAGCTAAATTTGGAGAAAGTGATTTTTTGCCTATGTTGTCTGTTTTAAGTATCGCGAGTGTTTTTGGAGTGGGTGTTTCCTCTACTGGAATTGATCGGCTGGCGTTATATTTATCACCCATACAAATGATAGTTTATGGTTCTTTACCGCTTGTGTTCGGTCGCCAACATACAACGAAGCTTTCTTTAGCCATTGTTGGGTTACATCTGATTATTTTATTCTGGTGGTTAAATTATGCGAATACTGCTTTTGCATTTCTTCCTTATAACAACTTGATTATTCACTGGCTGGTAGATTAAAGAGGGATGTATTTTTCAATACGCTAGAAAATATTTATTATTCCTTATACCACCTGATCCTTATATAGCGTTAAATTATCTGTGCTGGAGATAATGTCGAGCGCTAGCATACATTTAATCTTTATTTTAGACATTTAGCAACTGAACCTATACATTATGCCTACTCACCTATACAATGGCTGGTAATCAATGATTAATAAATTTTTAAATACTTCAAAAAATAACGTATCCAAACCAATACTCGTTATTGCTAATACATCTTGGTATTTGTTTAACTTTAGATTAAATTTAATGTTAAATCTGAAAAGTTTAGGGTATGACATTATTGCCGTAGCGCCACCTGATCATTATTCTGAGCGTTTGGCGGCGCATGGTATACGATACGTCCCCATGCCCATGGATAATAAAGGCACGCATCCCATTAAAGATAGCATATTAATATTTCAACTAACAAAGCTTTTTTTTAAATTAAAGCCTAGTTGTATTTTATCTTATACGCCTAAATGTAATATTTATGGTGCGCTAGCAGCTGGATTATTAAATATTCCAATTATTAATAATGTCTCAGGATTAGGCACGGCATTTATCACCGAAAACCTAGTAACCAGAATCGTAAAAGGGCTTTATAAAATATCACTTAAGAAATCCGCTAAAATATTTTTCCAAAATAAAGATGATCTCGCTCTTTTTATAAATATGGGTTTAGTTAAAGCCGAGCTGACAGATTTACTTCCTGGCTCTGGCGTTGATGTAAACCGTTTTACGCCAGTAGAAGATTCTTTTCAGCATAGTACCTTCGTATTTTTATTGGTTGCCAGAATGTTAAAAGACAAGGGTATTGTTGAGTTTATTGATGCGACTCGATTATTAAAAAAACAATACCCTCATATTGAATGCCAGCTATTGGGCTTTTTGGATGCTAAAAACTCATCGGCTATTTCCTCCGAAGAAATGCGGGCTTGGGTAAATGAAGGCGTTGTTAAGTATTTAGGTGCTAGTGATTCGGTAATTGATTTTTTACGTCAGGCGGATTGTGTGGTATTGCCTTCTTATCGTGAAGGCACCCCTCGCTCATTGCTAGAAGCCGCCAGTGTGGCCAAGCCTATTATTACCACTAACGCCGTTGGTTGCCGTGAAGTGGTTGATGATGGGGTGAATGGTTTTTTATGTAAACCCCGGAGTGTTATTGATCTTAAAGCTAAAATGGAAAAAATGGTATTATTGCCGGTGGCAGAACGTTTAGAGATGGGTTTAAATGGCCGTAAAAAAGTATTAAATCAATTTAACGAGCAAATTGTTATCGATCGCTATATTAATACTATTGAAAATATCTATAACGTTCAGACGCCATACCGTGCCAGGCCATTTTTGAATAGATCTAAACGCAGAGGTGAGCGACGTAACCAGAATATTACAGTTGCAGTAGAAAACAGAAGAAAAGCCGATAGAAGAGAGAATAGTCCTAACTTATCTCAATAAAGCGCAGGACTTAAATCCACCATCCCCATTAATTGAAATATAATCCAGGCGATGGGATGGGTTTATGTGTGTTATTTAAGGTTTTGTAAATACCAATCCAGGGCTTTCGTTAAACCTTCTCCAACATGATGAGTTGGGTTATAGCCTAGCAAAGTTTGCGCCTTAGAGATATCCGCCAATGAATGCCGAACATCGCCGGAACGAAAATCCCGATATATGGGTTTAAATTCTTTAAGATGTTGAAATCGCGGCGCTAAGTTTTCTGCAAGCGTTGTTAATAATTGATTAAGTGTGGTGCGATCACCGACTGCAATATTGTAGATTTGGTTCACTGCTTCTGTATTTTCAGTGGTTGCCGCCAATAAATTGGCTTGCACGACATTTTCTATAAAACAAAAATCCCGGCTGGTCTCGCCATCGCCGTTCACAAATACAGCTTCATCACGTACCATGGCCGCAATCCATTTTGGGATTACCGCCGCATAAGCACCATCTGGATCTTGGCGCGGACCAAAAACATTAAAATAACGCAAGCCAATAGGCTGTAAACCGTAGCAGCGTGCAAACACTTCGGCATAAAGCTCATTAACGTATTTGGTTACCGCATAAGGTGATAAAGGCTTGCCGATTTTATCTTCTACTTTGGGCAAGCCTGGATGGTCGCCGTAAGTAGACGATGAAGCCGCGTACACAAAACGCTTAACTTTGGCATCACGCGCTGCCACTAACATGTTTAAAAAGCCATCGATATTACTTGAATTGGTAGTAATAGGGTCTTCTAAAGAACGGGGAACACTGCCTAATGCGGCTTGATGTAAGACATAATCCACGCCTGCGCAGGCTTGATGGCATATAGCGATATCACGAATATCGCCTTCAATAAATTTAAAATTTGCCCACTGCGCATCAGCTACCAGGGCTTTAACCTGATCTAAATTATGCTGGTGGCCGGTGGCAAAATTATCCAGCCCGATAACCTGTTGGCCATTATTGAGCAAGGTTTCCAGTAAATTGGAACCGATAAACCCAGCGACACCGGTGACTAACCACGTCGCGGGCTTATCTGTAAAACGTGCTAGTGCTGTTTGGATGTGTGACATAAAATTCCTAAGGTCATTTTCAAGACAATATTAAGCATTGAGCTGATGTTTATAAGCGCCATAATTTATAGCCGGCTGATGTTATCGCAACTGGATCGTAAGCGGATTTAACATCCACAAAAAGACCGCTAGGTTTGAGTTTTGCCAACAATTCAGTTTGCGATAAGGCTAAATAGTCACTATGGGAAACAGCGGCCACCATGGCATCGGCTTCGGGCAAGTTGTCCCATTCGACCAAGGAAATACCATATTCATGGGCTGCTTCAGATGCAGGCGCAACCGGATCGTGAACTGAGACATGCCAGCCAAATTGCTGTAATTCGAATACCACATCGGCAACTTTAGAATTGCGTAAATCTGGGCAGTTTTCTTTAAACGTTAAACCCAATACAATCACTTTGGCGGTTTGAATGCAGCAGCCAGCACGTATGAGCTGTTTACTGGTCTGGTTGGCAATAAACGCTGCCATGCCGTCATTAATGCGCCGACCTGCCAAAATGACTTGCGGATGATAACCTTCCATCTCGGCTTTATGCGTTAAGTAATACGGATCAACGCCTATGCAATGTCCGCCCACTAAGCCGGGTCGAAACGGTAAAAAATTCCATTTAGTGCCAGCGGCTTTTAATACTTCCAGGGTATCGATGCCGATGCGGTCAAAAATAATGGCTAATTCATTCATCAAGGCGATATTTAAATCGCGCTGGGTGTTTTCGATGACTTTAGCCGCTTCCGCCACTTTAATGGAACTGGCTTTGTGTACGCCTGCGGAAATAACACTGCTGTACAGCTGGGCAACTTTATCCAGGGTTTGGTCATCATCGCCAGAAACTACCTTAACGATTTTGGTAATGGTGCGCTCTTTATCGCCAGGATTAACACGTTCTGGCGAGTAACCGACATGAAAATCAGTCTTCCACTTTAAGCCTGACTCGCGCTCCAGTATGGGAATGCACACTTCTTCGGTGGCTCCTGGGTATACCGTTGATTCATAGACAACAATCGCGCCAGGTTTTAAATATTTTCCAACGCTAATCGATGAGGAAATTAACGGTGAAAAATCAGGCTGATGGCCGCTATCGACAGGCGTGGGCACAGCAATAATAATAAAGTCGGCTTTCGCTAATGCCGCAGGATCGGAGCCCACCTGTAAACCGGTCGCAGCGCGTAAATCTTCACTTGACACTTCGCCAGTTGGATCGCAGTAGCGTCGATAGCTGTCTATTTTGCTTGTAGATAAATCAAAACCTATCGTTTCAAATTTCTTACCAAACTCGACCGCTAAAGGTAATCCCACATAACCTAGTCCAACGACTGCAACAACACATTGTTCCATTGATGTCTCCTGAGTGTTTTACGATTTTTTGAATAAATCTAGTAAGGTTAGAGCGCCAGTTTTGCCTGTAAAAAACTAATCACCCCGTTCAGCGGGATTTCCTCGTTGTCTTTTGAAGTTCTGGATTTGTACTCAACGGTTTGATTATCAAGGCTGCGATCGCCAATAATAATGCAGTGTGGAATGCCGATCAATTCCATATCTGAAAACATAAAACCGGCGCGGACTTTCCGGTCATCAAACAGCACTTCAAACCCTGCGGCTAATAAATCTTGATACAACTGTTCGGCTGCTGCTTTTAATCGATCGGATTTGTGCATGTTCATCGGGCACAATGCGACTTGAAACGGTGCCAGGGCAGTCGGCCAGATAATACCGCGCTCGTCATTATTTTGTTCGATAGCTGCTGCAACCACACGCGAAATACCAATGCCGTAACAGCCCATAATCATGGTTTGATGTTTACCGGCTTCATTGATAATACCGGCTTTCATGGCTTCACTGTACTTGTTGCCTAGCTGGAAGATATGACCGACTTCTATGCCACGCGCAATGGTTAATGTGCCTTGTCCATCGGGGCTAGGGTCACCTGCTACTACGGTACGTAGATCTTCTATGTGTGCAGGTAAGGGTAAATCTCGTCCCCAGTTAACGTGGGTGTAATGTTTACCGTTTTGATTAGCACCGCAAACAAAGTCGGACAATAGCATAACGCTGCGGTCAGCAATAATGGGTATGGTTAAGCCCACCGGGCCAATAGAGCCGGGTTTGCACTGACAGGCAGCACTAATTTCGGCATCACTGGCAAAAGTTAGCGGAACGGCTATGCCCGCAATTTTTTCGGCTTTAATGGGATTGAGCTCATAATCGCCACGCAATAGCAACGCAACCAAGTCGCCATTTTCGCCTTTTACAATCAATGTTTTGAGGCACTGACTAGTTGGAACCGACAAAAAGCCACTGATTTCTTCAATACTGCGCTGATTAGGTGTATCAATTAAAGTCAATTCCTGCGTGGCTGAATTTCTTACGCCTTCTGGCATAACTGCTTCGGCTTTTTCAATATTGGCCGCATAACTACCTGCTGTTGAGAAAGCAATCGCATCTTCACCAGAATCGGCCAGCACATGAAACTCATGGGAGATGGCGCCACCAATTGAGCCGGAATCAGCAACTACTGCCCGAAACATTAAGCCAAAACGGTTAAATATGGTCGTATAAGCCTTATGCATCGCATCGTAAGTGTCTTGCAGTGAGGCTTGGTCCAGATGAAAAGAATAGGCATCTTTCATAATAAATTCACGCGAACGCATGACGCCAAAGCGCGGGCGGATTTCATCGCGAAATTTGGTTTGTATTTGGTAATAAGTAATGGGCAGCTGTTTGTAGCTTTTGAGCTCGTTACGGGCGAGATCAGTGATGATTTCTTCATGGGTGGGGCCTAAGCAGAAATCGCGGTCATGCCGATCTTTTAAACGTGCCAGCTCAGGACCGTATTTTTCCCAGCGACCTGTTTCCTGCCAGAGTTCAGCAGGTTGCAAAGCGGGCATTAACACTTCAAGTCCTCCGACTTTTTCCATTTCCTCGCGGGTAATTTTTTCGACTTTGCGCAGTATTCGTAGGCCTAAAGGTAACCAGGTGTACAAACCTGCCGCCAGTTTGCGGATAAGTCCGGCACGAAGCATTAACTGGTGGCTGATTACAACCGCATCGGCGGGGATTTCTTTAACGGTATTAAGCGGGAATTGAGAAGTGCGCATGTTGTAACAGAGAAAGTGAAAAAAGAGAATTGTATTTTACAGGGTTAATACGATTTTGGTTATCTTGATCGCGGTAATTCTAGCCAAAGACTGATTGTACGCTGAAGGTACTTGCTCAATCCCATTTTTTCAAAGGGGGAAGTGAATGCTTACAGCTGAAGATAGATTTACAAAATACATGTCATGGTTAGATTTGGTCTATAGTTGATGATAATTCAGCGTGTATTTACAGTCACCCATTAAGCTGGTTGTGTAAATAGCCAGTGGATTTATGTAAAGCAAAGGTGGCTCATCAGCAATGAGAAAATGGAACACAAATGACACGGGTTTGACGAGTAAACATGGATGTAAGAATAGTTTTTTAACCCAGTCTCATCAGTGTCATCTGTGTTCTATTCAATTACAGAGACAGTTACAAACAAAGTAATACTTTAATATTACAGGTGATTACTTCCATCTTTGTCCGCCGTTGTTTCAAACAGGCTACGCTTTCTTGTTAATTAACAATAATAAATACCCACATCCGTAATCGTAAGTTGGTCAAGTGACTGTGCAGAATATTTTTTTGAAAAACAGCGGACAATTCATTGTAGCGACATTCTTATTTTATGCGACCGGTTGGCTGGCGATGTTGGTTGCGCCACCTCCAGCCTACATCAGCATTATCTGGCCGCCTGCGGGTATTGGCTTGGCGGCGGTATTATTGTGGGGATACCGCGTACTTCCGGGCATTTTTCTTGCTAATATCTTGCTGTATTTTCATATTTTTGATCTTACGAGTTTATGGGATTCGCCGCAAAAATTAATGGCATTAAGTAGCGTCTGCACTTGTGCGGTGCTCAGGGCGTGGTTAGGCACTATTCTAATTAGACGCTTTATGCAATTCCCTTACGCATTAGTATCGTTTCGATCCATAGCCTTGTTTTTTGTGCTGGCAGGCCCAGTGGCAGCGTTTGTTCCAATCGTGTTGACCGTTTTTGCACTGCATGTTTCCGGTGTCATCTTATCGCCTGATATCTTTCCACTATTTTTGAAGGCTTGGGTAGCCGATTGTACGGGAGCACTGGTTTTTATCCCTTTAATGTTTATTATTTTTGATAGGGATCAGCGTATTTGGCAAGATCGCATTATTACGTTGGGCTTGCCTTTAGTGCTGTGCTTTTTGGTAACCACGGCTTTGGCATTATATTTTCAGCAAAAAAATATGCAGTATTTATTGTTGGATGGTGCGTTTTTACTTGGTTTTATCAGTGTGGTATTGTTGGTGCTAACGGGGTATGACGAGTCTATTAAAATTGCCGTAGATGAGCGCACCGAAGAGCTCACGCAAAGTAATCGCAAATTAAAATCCCGCGATAGACAATTCAATAAACTGGTGCAAACCCAATCGGTTATTGTCTGGCGTGCCCATCCGGTGTCGTTTAGATTTGTTTACGTGAATGATGAAGCCGAAATGATTTTAGGCTACCCCATCAGTCTTTGGAAAAGCGAGCCTGATTTTTGGTGGAAGCATATCCATGAGGATGACAAAGACCGTGTTCAGGCTTTTTGTGCCGAAGAAAGAAAACCGCGTGATGTCGATTTGGAATACCGCATGATAACGGTTGATGGCGATATTGTTTGGTTACGTGATATTTTTACTAAAGTGGTCAGCGATGGCGTAGTGAGCGAATTGTATGGCTTAATGATTGATATCACCAAACAAAAACTGGCTGAGGAAGAGTTTAGAGTAGCAGCGATTACCTTTGAAAGTCAGCAAGGCATCATGATTACTGATAGCCAAAACCGAATTATCCGGGTGAATAAAGCCTTTACTGATATTACCGGTTTTACGTTGTCGCAAGTGATGGGCCAAGATCCTAATCTGCTTAAATCCGGCCGCCACGACCTAGCCTTCTACAAGAACTTCTGGCAGCAACTGACAACCGTGGGTATGTTTGAGGGCGAAGTATGGAATCGGCGCAAAAATGGCGAAATTTATCCAGAATGGCAGATTGTTACCGCCGTTAAAAATAAAGAGGATGAAGTGACGCATTATGTCTCGGTTTTTTCAGATATTACCCAGAAAAAAGAAGCTGAAGATAAAATCCATAGCCTGGCCTTTTATGATGCACTAACCGGCCTACCCAATCGCCGTTTGTTATTGGATCGGTTTGAGCAGGAAATTGCTATCGCCAGACGACATAAGCAATTTGGCGCGGTTATCTTTTTGGATTTGGATCATTTCAAGTTACTGAACGACTCGCAAGGCCATTTGGTCGGTGATGAACTGTTGATTCAAGTGGCTAACCGGTTATCTTCGGTGCTGCGCGAAGAAGATACGCCAGCCCGGTTGGGCGGTGATGAGTTTGTGGTGTTATTGCATGCCAATTCAGAAAACCTATCCGAAGTAAGTGATCATGCACGTACCGTTTCAGAAAAAATTCGCAAACAACTCAATACTCCGTTTTTACTGCATAACTACCAGCATCAAATTTCCACCAGCATAGGAATTACGCTGTTTCCAGAAGGCGATGAAAGTCCGGATATGATTTTGCAACAGGCCGATACCGCAATGTACCGCTCTAAGGCGGGTGGCCGCAATGCCATCAGTTTTTTTCAACCTTGTATGCAGGAAGCTGCGGATCAGCGTTTAAAGCTGGAGCAAGATTTACGTACTGCGATTGAGAAAGAAGGTTTTATGCTGTTTTTTCAGCCCCAAGTTGATCGTAATGGGGTGATGCTGGGTGCAGAAGTTTTAATTCGCTGGGAACAAATAGGCCAAGGCATTGTATCGCCGGCAGATTTTATTTCCGTCGCCGAAGAAAGCAGTTTAATCCTGGATATTGGCTTATGGGTGCTGAAGAAAACCTGTCAGCAGATTAAAGAATGGTTGATGATGGGCATTAAAGTGCCGCGTTTATCGGTCAATGTGAGTTCGCGGCAGTTTAGGCAGCATGATTTTGTCCAGCAGATTAAGGCTGTTATCAGTGATAGCCAGATTCCGCCGAGTTTATTAGGTATTGAATTGACTGAAAGTGTGATGATTGTGGATATTGAGGATACGGTCAATAAAATGAAAGCGTTAAAAAAACTGGGCGTTTCTATTGCTATAGATGATTTTGGTACCGGTTATTCATCGTTAGCGTATCTTAAACGTTTGCCCTTGGATGTATTAAAAATAGATCGTGGCTTTGTCAGAGATATTTTAACTGACACCAATGATGCCATCATCGTTGAAACTATTATTAGTATGGCAAGGCATTTAAAGTTACGGGTTATCGCTGAAGGTGTGGAAAACGAAGATCAGTTTGATGTTTTAAAGAAACAGGGCTGCTTAATGTTTCAGGGTTATCATTTTAGTCGGCCGCTTTCGGCTGTGCGTTTTGTGGAAAAATATTTGTCTAATTTGTAGTAGTCAAGTGATTTGATTGTTGTGATGAATGGGAGCAGATTTTGCCTGCACATCAAGCCGCTAAAATTTTTAATGAATACGCATACCATAAGTTTTGGTTTTTTATAATTAAAAACAACCGTTGCATGAACTACGTTATCATCGTAAGGGATGCAAGCTTGGATAAAAAATCCAACCATGAAACTCCATTTACTCCGAACAATTACCATCGCACTCATCACTTTTTTGCTAGGCAGTGGTGTTGATTACTTTGCCAGTATAGAAACAACGGTAGGCTTGGATAGCCTGTTTAAAATTCGCGGCGTACGACAAGCTCCGGCTGAAGTCGTGGTGGTGGCAATGGATGAAGCTTCAGAAATCCGTCTAGGCGTAGGGCAGGATTTAACCCGTTGGCGCGGCTTTCATAGCAAATTAATACAGCAATTGCAGCATCAGGGGGTGGCGTTAATCATTTTTGATCTCCAGTTTATAACGCCACATGCTAATCACGATGGGATGTTTGCAGCGGCCATACGAAAAGCAGGCAATGTCCTGGTAACCGACTGCGTGCAAAAACTATTGCGTGGCGATGAAGGTTTTGAGGGTTGGGATGAATGCTCTGAAGATAACCGCGAGCCCTTTGTTAAAAAGGAAACCCGGCAAGAAAAACCACTTTCCGATCAACTCATTGCCATGCGTAAAATTGTGCCTACGGCTAAACTGGCTCAGTCTGTATTGGATCATGCCCCGTTTTACCTGACTAACGATGCTGACAATTCTATTGTGCGGGAAGGCTGGATTTTTCTGGATGCGCTCGCAGAGTCACCGACTTTGCCGGTCGTCGCGTGGTTGTATTATTTGCAGAGAACTGGTGAGCTGAAAGGCGTAGCCTTATCCAATATGCCCTTTTCTACCTGGTTAATTGAGCAGCGTAGACAATGCTTGCCTAACTCGCAGAAAACTTCACATCCCGATAAAAAATCCCAACTAGAACAGCTTATTAATAATATCGTTTGTTTGGAGGACACCCGCTATCTGGATTTTTATGGGCCACCGCAAACCTTAAGAATGGAATCTTATGCTGATGTTTATGAGGGGAAAATAAATAATTTACACGGTAAAGTCATTTTTGTGGGTAAGGCTAATCGACACTATTTATCCGGTAAAACTGATTTTTTTCAAACGCCTTTTACTAATACACGCAGCGGAAAAATAGCCGGTGTAGAAATTATGGCGACGCAATTTGCCAATTTACTTGAAAATCGCTTTATAACATCGGTTTGCCCACAAGCATTATGGTATGTAGTGTTTGGTTTGCTGGCAGGCTTGCTACTTACCCAGTTTGCTGGCCTTTTAGGGATTGCAGTAAGTGTGCTGCTGAGTGGTATGTATGTGGGCTTGGCGGTCTGGCTTTTTAAACGGAGTGGCTTGTGGTTGCCGATCGCTGTGCCGTTATTAATTCAATTGCCGGTAGCTTGGTTGCTATCGTTATTATGGTCGCGCCGGGATTTATTGAATGAAAGAAAACGGCTGCTGGCTTTTGTCCGTCAAGTGTTTCCCCAGTGGATACACTTCATACCTACATCGCCTGGGCAATGGTATGCTGAAAAAAGTACCGAGGCCTTGGCATTTGAACGTGATGTTAACGGTTTATGTCTTGCTACCGATATTGAAGGCTACACCACAGTGGCCGCCGAGCATACGCCCCACGAAATGTGGGAATTGTTAAACGACTATTATCAGGTACTGAGCAACCCTGTGACATCACACAAAGGCATTATTGCCGATGTTACCGGTGATGCCATGATGGCGGTGTGGATCGATTCGCCTCCCGCAACGCAACGGCTGGCCGCGTGTTTGGCGGCACTTGAAATGGGAGTGGCGGTAGACCGGTTTAATGAAACCACTCGTGTCGGTCGTCTACCGACGCGGATAGGTTTACATGAAGGCGATATGACGCTAGGTAAGCTGAAGGCGGGTGAAGGCAGTCATTATCGGGCTATTGGCGATACGGTAAATATTGCTTCACGTATTCAAGGCGCTAATAAATATTTAGGTACCAAAATTTTAGCATCAGCTCCTTTTGCTGCCAATTTAACTACTATTGTGTCAAGGCCAGTGGGATTATTTCGTTTAATGGGTAAAGATGAGCCGTTAGCACTCTTGGAAATTGTGGGTATAGGCCCGGATGTTAGTCTTATTAAAAACAAGATATGCCATCAATTCGCTTATGGTTTGGTGGCGTTTCAACAAGGACAATGGGATGAAGCGGCCATTAGCTTTGAAACTTTGTTGAATGCGTATGGCGAGGATGGCCCCAGTCGGTTTTATTTGAATCTGGCTTTGGCTTATCAAAAAAAACCACCCTTGGAATGGGACGGTATTGTTATTTTTGAAGGCAAATAGCAGTTGCAAAAAAATAAGCCGCTGACAGATCGGATTATAACCTGTGGAATAGTCAGGTTTCGGTTGTTGCGGCCAGTGATTATTTTTAGGCCGGTAAGTTATTCATGGGCACTAATCGTGGCGTTTAATTTTTTTATGGATTGCTATTCTGGGATGGTGGGGTTTTGGCTCTAGGGTCTTTCGAGCACGAATCAACGCCGTTATGACCGCAATCAATAGCGCTGCCAAAGAAAATTCCAGCAACAAAAATGCGCCGATTTTAAAATAAGCAAATAACGGATGGGCAAACCGCACCAGCCAGCCGCCTGCTTCATCAGCTATGGCGGACAGGTAAGTTAAACTGCTCAGCCAGATTTTTAAGCGCACAGAAAAATCAGTCATTAGCATCAAATGGGTGAGGGTAACCACCAACATGCCCATAGCAAATAAATGAAAATGCGACACTTCCAGCATACCTTGGTAACTTCTTGGCTGGGTGAATTGCTCTTCTGAGCCCAGATAATAATCGGTGACCGATTTGGCGGTTAAATCCATGTGATGAAAATACATTAAGCCATTACTCAGCCATAATAAAGCGATATAGCCCAAAAACATCAGCACTAAAGCATTTAGCAGGGATTTACGGTGCTGCTCACCAGTAACAAAATAACGCATCAGTGGGTGGCCTGGTTTTTTATCATGACTTGGTATATGGCCATAATTTTGCGGACGCTGTCCAAATCGGCACGGGCGCTGAGTGTCGCGCCAGAAATGCCATCAATCCCTTTGTTAAATTCCATGTCGGCTAAAGGTTTTTTGTACAGTTGTTCAAACCAGCGTTCGGGTGGTTGGTATTCCGGTGGTTCATGAAAAGCCAACGTGGTGACATTACGCAATTCGCCCTCTGGGGTTAACACAATCAGCAGTGTTTCGGGTTTGGTTCTTACCGTAATGGATTCGATGGCTGCGTAACCCAAAATTTTATCTTGCTGTTTACCCACGTAAAATGTCAGCATGCCGGAACCTAATTTAACTTTGGCCTGTTGTTCAATGCTCGCGGTTTGCTGTTCGTCCGGAAATAACGACTGTACTTCAACTTGTGCGTCTTTGCCAAAAGCCAGTTCCATCGCTTCGTTTTTGCTGTAGAAAATTCCAGATAGCACAGGCATGGTCGCGGTAAGTAGCGTAAAAAAAAACAGTAGTCGTAAGGTTTGCATAGTTATCCCATATTAAGTGGATTGACTGTAAGGAAGATTATATAAGACCCAGCGACAGTTGAATCATCGAATTAATTCAAAAATGTCCATTGTAGCCTTGAGTTTGCTTACTATACCTTAGCAACGGATAATTTGGGATATCCAGCGTTGTTTTTCGCTTTTTTTGCAACTGTGCGTTTGTGCCAGTTGACAAGGAAGCGGCTATTGCTGGAGATGTCAGGGGGCTATTTGTTGGCCTTATACCCATCAGTGAGGGTTTTAAGGAAGGCGACTATGTCCTTTATCTCTTCGGCATTCAGGTTGAGTTCGCCCAACTCATCAATATTTACATTTTGGGCAATTTCTGGCTTTGGCCAGCAGGCCTGTTTAAGGGCATCAGCTTCGGTAACCCACATCTTTTTGCAAAGTGGCTTTATGTCACGGTGACTGTAAAAATCTACCACTGCCTCCAGTGTTTTGAAGTAACCGTTATGCATATAAGGCTCGGTTTTAGCAATGTTACGCAGTGTAGGTACTTTAAATTTGCCATTTTCGGCGGGCTCATGGACAAAATTGCCCAAGCCTTTGTCTACAAATTTGCGGCCTTCTGGATTGAGTCTGCCAGGTAATTGATAAAAAGGATTATTGGGATTTGGAGGCACACCTAAATTATCATAAGAAAAATCAGTAAACAATGGCGGTGTGCCGTCTTCTGATGGCCTGCTAGGGTGACAGGCTGCGCAATTACCTTTATCATCTTCTTCAAAAAGTTTTTTACCGCGCATTTCCTGAGCGGTAAAAGAGGTTTTACCGGCCAGAAAATAATCATATTTAGAACTGAAAGGCTGGAATATTGAGGTGCGTTCAAAGGCGGCAATTGCATCGGCAATTTTATTATAAGCCGTATTGGCGTTGTTGAACGCATTGATACCGTAAACCTGGGTAAACAGTTTTGCGTAGCTGGCTTTACGCACTTTGTTGACGACAGTGCTTTTGTTAGGGTTGGCCATTTCAAGTGGATTAAGAAACGGGCCTTTCGCCTGCTCTGCTAAGGTTGCGGCACGGCCATCAAGAAATTGTCCGCCGATGTACAGGCCTTCTTTGTTGTCGTAATGAAAGGGCGGGCTGAAAGCGGTATAAAGTGCCATGGGTGTATTGCGGCTGCCTTTAAGGTGGGGCAATGCACCGTCAGAAGTCGGCTGGTTTTTATCAGGATCGATAAAAAATGTTTTGGGGTCATGGCAACTGCCGCACGCTTGGCCGGCTGGCGAAGAAAGATTGGTATCAAAAAATAATTGCCGGCCCAGTTTTTCTTTGGCTGTTAAAGCGCTGGTTTTGGATACGACAAATTCACCCGCATTGGCAACAAAAGCTATGGTAAGGAAAAACAGACCTATACCCCGATTCATTGTAAGTTTCAGCTGGGCCGAGTTGATTTGGTTTTGTGTGTATCTCATAGGTGTTTTTCAAAGGTCGAAAACGATCAAGGGCTTTATTATTTTTGAGCAGACGACTGTGTTTACATTTTGCTGACTTCCTGGTGTTTTGGATCAAGAAGTCGATAAATATTGGAATGATGTACTACAGCCAGCAAGCTATGGGCTTTAAAAAATAAAGCCAAACCCCAAGTTAAAATCGTCAGACAACGGATTTGTATTCTCATCCTTGGCTATGCGGTTACGGTAATCGGCCTTAATGACTACATTTGGTATGGGTTTGTATTGCAAACCGACTTGAAAAATCTCCCAATCCTGGTGCGGGTCATCTGCTAATACCCCTACGCTTCCGGGTGCTTGAGCCACGGTATCCAGGGTTTCATAACGGAAAAACGGTGCTAAATATTGGCTGCTGTCTGCGAACAGCAAGGGCATTACGTCATAGCCCAGTTCAGCATACCAACCGAAGCTCTCCGACCCAACCACTTCGCCTTTAGCTTGGCTGAGTAGGTCTGCATCGTTAATATGCCCCCAAGAACCCAAGGTACGAAATTCCAGGCCACGGTATTTCCATTGCAGATGGCCTTCGTAAAGCTGGGTGAAAACATCGGCTTTTTTACCGGCAAACGCTTGGTTTTGCCCTGAGTTACCCACATAAGCTGAGCCGCCGACCGAGAGTCCGGGTACTTGGGGTGGCGCGTAGTCTAATCGGGCAATGTAGCCGAAATTTTCGGCTTTGGCTTCAGTGCCGCTGCCCCGGCCTTCCCGAATACCAGAAGAGCCAAATTCTTTAGCGTTTAAACCGTTGGTTACGTAGGTAGTATAGGTTAAATTGGGCAGCAATTCGCCAAACAAGCCTAAGCCTACTTCGCGCCAGGTGCTGGGGATGATGCGTTGCTCCACTTCAGGTCTATTATTACCGAAGTAAAATGGCGGTTCGTGGATGGTGTTGATAAAGCCCATAGGCATCAGTACCAAACCAGCGCGGATATTGGCCATGGGGTCAAAGAAAAAATCCAGTGCGGCAAATTCTACTGAGACTTCACCTTTTTCCTCAGAACCTTCGCCGGTTGAGCCGTGTTCAAATTCAATCTCACTGTTAAACAGGATGTGGTCGGTGAATTTGTAGCCTGCATATAGTACGATGCGTTCCAGATCAGCATTGTCGATGTCCGCGCCTTTGTCGCCAACGCGTGCTTGGTAACTGGCCTGGCCGTAACCGCCTATCGAAAGCCCTTTGCCGACCTGATAGATTTTAGAAGCCGCAGGCCCCAAGCCATACGCACTTTTGTATTTGGCTTCTTCCGGAATAGCCAAATTGGTGCGGAGCTTTTCCACTTCCTGGCTCAGCACGTTGGTTTTGCGTTCCAGGTTTTTGACATCGGTGCTGGCGGGTTTAGTGGCGACAGCAGTATCGGGTGGCGCTTTATTGGCGCGTAACTCATCGATTTGTTTTTGCTGTGTCTGGATGATTTTCCACATATCTTCGACGGTGGCCGGCTTTTCTAAAGCACCCGCAGAAAAACTGAATGTCACGCAGCTTGCGAGTATGCCTCGGCGTAATAAGGTTTTAGTCATCATATCCATGTTATTGCCTGTATTTTAATATTTTTGTAAATTATAAGGTAAACGTTTATAAAGATGCAAATGATTCTTATTAGCTATCGTAATAAGGTGCGGACACATAGAGTGCTAACCAGAGCTTAAGTTTAGAGAGGTTGGAAGCTTGCTGGGCGTTGGCCGCTTAAGCCCTGGCCAGCATTCTATAGGTCCAGTCTGGGTTGCCTAATGTTTGGCAACCGAGTTTTTTGGGCTTCGACAGCTTGGATTAACAGCCCTATTTTTTAGGCAGGCTCTTTAAAAAGCCCCGCAATTCGGGCTTGCCCCAAAATTGCCCCACCAATACTTGTTGGGTTGTTGCGACGGCTTCCAATGCGGCTTTTTTGGTTTCAGCGCTATTGCCCTTGTCATACTCAGCCAATGCGGTTCTTAATGGGCCAATAGCATTAATGTATCTTCCGAATGCTTCCAGTGTCGGCTGTAAAACAGTGAGAGCCGATGTGGCTGGCGCATTTTTTGCCAATGCGAGGCTTATAGCATTCAGCTTGGTTAGATTGTCCTTATCGGCTTCCGTAATGGCCAGTTTTTTCAAATTAGAGGTTCTTGCCGCCGCGTTTACTAGACCAACACCAAAGCCGTAGCGAGTAATGAGCTTATTGAGTGCCTGGGTCATGTCTTCCACAGTGGCATTAGGCTTGGAAAATACCTTCTCTGCATTCGCTAAGGTGGTTTCAATATCATCGCCAGCGGTTGTAGAGCGGGCATCTATTAAATGGGCGACTGCCGGAAAGCCTTGTTTAAAACGTGTCAGGCTGGCCTTGGCTTGCGTCAAATTTAACGAGGCCGGGTTAAGTGCATCCCTGGCCACATAAAGGGATTTGCTTCTTAGGCCACGCAACGGAACTAGGTGATCAAATAAGGTGCTGAGTTTAGGCGGGGCTTTTGCCATTTGGATGGCGGCGTTTAAGTCTTCTTTTAAGTGAGCCGCTTGCTTACGGAGCAAAGGGAAATTCGGCTTGTCTTTGGCAAGCTCTTTGTCTATTGCAAACTGGGTATCTACTTCCATATCCCTATAAAGTGGTATGGATCTGTAATTAACATAGACTTCTAAACCTTGCCATTTGGCTTCATATTCTTTACTGGCTTTTTTAGCTTTAGCGATGTTTTTTTTGGCAATAGCCTGATCCCATTGGCTAATAAAAGGGTATAAAGATTTTAACGTGGTGACTTCATAGCTGTCTTTAGCGGATGCTGCTGAGCTATACAACAAGCTACTTGCTGTTAAAGCCAAACAAAGCGAAGTACTGGTTAATAAAAAACGTTTCTTAATCATTCAGTGTATTCCTGTAAGGTTGGTGCAAAGCAAAAAAACACTCTTCCAGTTGATAAAAGGAAGTGTGGTGAGGGTAAGCAAGTGATTCGGTAACAAACGCTTATAGTAATGATAATGATTCTTATTTATATTGTCAAGGCAAAAAAATCTACGTATCCCTTGAAATATTGAAATTGAGACAGCTTGTCTATTGAAAACAACAGCTACCTGTGTGGTTAATATTTTGTCAGGCAGCTTCTAAGTACATGCTCAATGCCAACTCGACACAGGTATATAGACTACTGACCAGAGCTTAGGTCTGAAAGGATTTAAGCTTACGCAGCGTTATCCGATTAAGCCCTAGCCAGCAGTCTATATGCCCAGTGTATTGTAGCCACTCAATGCTTAACCATTTTTAATGACGGGCGTATGGGTTTTTGTTGAGTTGGAGTTATTATTTTTTCGGCAGCTTCATTTAAAGTATTGGCAACACCCATGAAGGCTTCCACGCTGAATTGCAACGACATATTTTGCAAGAGTACGGTCACTCTTCCACATTCTTTGCAAATAACAACGTGTCCAAACTCGGTTGTGGCTAAATATTCGTGGGCACAAGGTTTTTTATTCATAGATTTTTCCTTTATAAGTTGAATTCATAAAACTGAATAAAATCATTAAGTTGATTTTGCATTTTGAGAGGATGCTGTTTGCTTTTTATATAGTAAGCAAGCCATGACTTTGAGCGTCTTGTGTAACGCCGCTGCTTTTTGGGCGACAATGTTAAATTGGCAAGCAAACGGTAGTGCCTGGAAACTTGTAAAGCAATACAAGGCGTTTTCAACAAGTCATATTGAGTTTTTAAATATTCAACAGCCATTAATAACATTTTATGCGCATCTTTTTCAGTCATGCTGCTTTTCCTTGATGTTTAGATTTTTTGTCTTAGTGTTGAGTTTAGCGTGGATAACAATAATGCCCAGACTGCTTCTTTTGTACTGATATTTAGGCACTTCAAATCCACAACATGAAGATATTTGCGCTGAATTAAGGCGGTAAAAACGGTTGGAGAAATAGCTATATGTAGCAAGTTATTTTCCATACAAAACCTGAGTAATCTCTATTTAATGCAAATGATAATGATTCTCATTTCTTATGTCAAGCAAGTTTGCCTGCTATGCCGCCAATTCTTAGGTAGTCTTCGGGTATAATAGCCACTTTTTTACAGCGTTTGGGTATCATGAGTAAACAGAGAAAGGCAATAGCATTGATTTCAGGTGGACTGGATTCCATGCTGGCAGCAAGAACCATACAAGAGCAGGGCATACACGTCGAAGGCATCAATTTTTTCACCGGTTTTTGCGTAGAAGGCCATACTCATGCCATACGCGAAAAAGACAAAGCCAAGCCTAAGCGCAATAATTCCTTGTGGGTAGCCGAGCAATTGGGCATCAAGCTGCATATTGTTGATGTCATCGAAGAATATAAAGATGTGCTGCTCAATCCTAAACACGGTTATGGCCAGCACATGAATCCGTGTCTGGATTGCAAGATTTTCATGGTCAACAAAGCCAAGCAATGGATAGCTGAAAACGACTTCGATTTCATCATTACTGGCGAAGTGATGGGGCAACGGCCCATGTCGCAACGCAAAGCCACTATGCCGATTGTGGCCAGAGAATCCGGCGCTGACGATTTGCTGTTACGGCCTTTATGCGCCAAAAATTTACCGGCGACTTTGCCAGAGCGCGAAGGTTGGGTGGATAGGGAAAAGCTACACGATATTACAGGCCGTTCGCGCAAACCACAAATGGCAATGGCCAAGGAATTTGGTATTGACGAGTATTCTCAGCCTGCTGGCGGCTGCTGCTTCCTGACCGATAAATATTATTCCGCTAAATTGGTGGATTTATGGAAAGCCCGTGACAGCCGTGAATACCAGCTGGACGATGTGATGCTGTTAAAAGTCGGCAGGCACATCCGGCCACAACCGCATTACAAGATGATTGTTGCGCGTGAGGAAGGCGAAGGCCGTTTTTTGCAAGGTTATAAAAAAGACTATATCAGCATGAGTAGCACCAGTCATCAAGGGCCTTTGGTGTTGATTGATGGCACCATTGCCGCCGAAGATTTATATCTGGCGGCTAGCATCACCGCACGTTATGGACAGGGGCGCGATGCCGAACAAGTAGAAGTTAATGTGGTTTATCAAGATGGTGCTGAGCGTTCCTTGCATGTTAAACCCATGCTTGAGCAAGATATTCCCAAAGCGTGGTTTGTATGACCCGTGAAGTGCTCAATGCACGGCGCTTGTTGTGCCCGTTACCGGTAATTAGAACCCAGGATAAGGTTAAGCAAATGCAAGCGGGCGATCAGCTGGAAGTGGTTTGCACCGATCCTGGCGTGATGCAGGATATTCCTACCTGGTGCCGTATTAATGGCCATAAGGTGCTGGAACTGTTGTCAGCTGACCATGAATATACGGTGATTTTGGAAGTGGGTGGCGGGTAGGTTTTAAAAATTATTTATCCACGAAAAGCACGAAAATATCATCCTCGGTAATCCTTGATCCTAAGCCCTGTTTGGGAATTAGCGATTATCGCTGCGAGAAAGCAGGTTCCAGAACGCCCCGTTTAGTTTTGTGCGGGTTGATGAATGCAGTAGCGATATTATTAATTTGATTGATGCCTTGAGATAAATCGCGTTCTGCACGAAATCTATTTTCCCTTCGATGATATTGTTGTTCTAAACGCTCAGACAGATTCTAAGGAGCTATAACATGAATGATCACTTTTTAACCGACATAGAAATAGAGCAGTTTAAGTGTTTTACAGATTTTAAAGCTTCTGGATTTAAGCGCGTTAATTTGATTGGTGGGAAGAATAATATTGGTAAGACGGCGTTTATGGAGGCTTGTTTTATTAATGTCCATGCCACAACTGTTAATGCGATGATCACAGCCATTATCATCATTAAATTCAGACGAGAAATACTTAATGTAGTTGATAGTACGGTTTCTGAACATCGTGATTATTTAGATGCTATAAAAATATTTAAAAATTCTTCTAATATAAATAATATATCGTACGAAATTATAGAAAAAAATGCTATCAAGAAATATCAATTTAATATTAATAAAAAACCTATTACTATTGATAATAAAGATTTAACTTTTACTCACAAGCTTATTGACAACATAAATTTTATCGATAATTTTGGATGGCCTAATAGAGCCGTATGTAGGGCTTATCAATCTATCCAGAAACATGACCAAGAAGATGAGTTAAATAGCTTCATACACGAATTTGACAATAATATTGATAACTTTAAAGTCATCGATGGAAAGCCACAATGTAAAACTAATGGTGAATACCGCGATATAGTAGAGTTTGGTGATGGGTTAAGGCATTATATTTCTATTATCTGTGCGCTTTATGCTTGTGAAAACGGTTATTTGTTTATTGATGAAATCGACAATGGCATACATTACAGCCAATTGGATAAGTTGTGGGAGCTTATTTTAACGTTGTCTAAAAAAACTAATTGCCAGTTGTTTGCGATTACGCATTCCAAAGAAATGCTGGAATCGTTTGCACGGGTTGCTAAAAAATTGAATGATCAGGATATTAGCTATACAACGTTAGTTAAAAATAAACAGCAGGAAATTATGGCCATAACCCGCGATTATGAAATGCTTTTAGACAGCATTGAACAAGAGCGTGAGGTTCGGGGATGGTAAAAATTGCCATTGTCTGCGAAGGAAAAGATGATAAAGTATTTTTTGAAACGCTAATAAAACACCTTGGATTTGATGAAAGACGGGTTAGTTTTTATATTTTCAATGGTAAAAGCAATTTATTCAAAGCAGATAATAAAAAATATGAAGATTTAAAATTAGTGGTCGCTAGTGGGCAAATTGATAAGGTTTTATTTGTCCTTGATGCCGACAATGTGCAAAACGATGCTACTTATGGTGGGTTTGATAATACACAGTTAGCGCTGGACGCTATTATTAAACAATTAGCATTTGAAGACATTAGTCAAACCTATATCATGTGTGACCCAATATCTAAAGTGGGCTACTTAGAGTCGTTTATTTTATCTACCATTCCTGAAGAGCAAAGAAATTGCATTGAACATTTTTTAGAATGCTCGCAATTTAAATCTAAAGGGAACCACAAAGCTATTCTCAACAAAATTTATAATATCGCCTACCCAAATGCACCTTATGATTTTGAGCATAGCTATTTTGATTCTCTAAAATTAAAGTTAATTAATCTTTTTAAACAACTTTAATTATCTGCACTGGAGCACAAAGTGTAACGTTAGTGTGGGATGAAGCAGTGTTAGGTGCTTAAACAGAGCGGCCTAATCTTAATTAATTGATAAAACTTAAACAAAGTATTTTAAATTTTATTTTAAAAATATGAAGGATTAAATTATGGCGGTATACCCAAAAGGGTCAGATGGTCAGTTTTATTTCCCAGAAATGCCAGACGTTGCCGGCATTGCATTAGGCACTACCAATGCCGGTATCAAGCAAACGGTCCGGGATGATATTTTGCTGATTCAAATGGCTGAAGGCTCAAGTTGTGCAGCGGTATTTACCCAAAATGCTTTCTGTGCTGCACCTGTCCATGTTGCCAAAGCTAATTTACCCCATCAGCCACGCTGGTTGCTAATCAATTCCGGCAACGCCAATGCGGGTACAGGTAAGCAAGGTATGGGCGATGCTCTGGCTTCATGTGCAGGTGTCGCTGAAACAGTGAAGGGACAAGCCAATCAAGTGCTGCCGTTCTCTACTGGTGTGATCGGTCAGCCCTTGCCAGTCGAAAAAATTATCGCTGCTTTACCCGCCGCTTACGCTAATCTGCGCTTATCCAATTGGGACAGAGCCGCGCGCGCCATTATGACCACAGACACCTTCCCTAAAGGAGTTACCGAAGTGATTAGCATTGATGGCAACGCCATCACCATCAATGCTATCTCCAAAGGCGCAGGTATGATACAACCCAATATGGCGACCATGCTGGGCTTTATCGCTACCGATGCGACTATCAGCCAAGCCTTGTTACAGCAATGTTTGTCGACGGCTGTGGAACAATCCTTTAACCGCATTACCGTAGATGGCGATACCTCTACTAATGATGCCTGCGTAGTCATGGCCAGCGGCTGTTCGCGTGTACCGGAAATTAAAGCTGGCAGCGCAGCACTGGATGTTTTTTCGGCTGCTTTAATGCGTGTCTGCAAGCAATTGGCGGAAGCTATCGTTAGGGATGGCGAAGGGGCCACAAAACTTATTCGCATTCAGGTAGAGCAAGCCTTGCACGATGAAGAAGCCGTGCGGGTAGGCAAAACTATTGCCCATTCACCGTTGGTTAAAACGGCATTTTTCGCCAGCGATCCCAATTGGGGACGCATACTCGCCGCAGTGGGCCGAGCCGGTGTAGAAAACATGGTGCTGAAAGACGTGCAGATTTTTCTGGATGACGTGTGTATCGTCAACAATGGCCAACGTGCCGATGATTACACCGAAGCAGCGGGGCAAGCTGTTATGGATAGGGAGGAAATTACTATCACCGTCAAATTGGGTCGCGGCAGTGCTAGCCAGGAAGTGCTGACCTGTGATTTCTCCTACGATTACGTGCGTATTAATGCCGAATACCGTACTTAGATTGCTATGACTGTGTTGCAAGTAGCGGTCGGAGTAATCAAGAATTCGGCAGGGCAGATATTAATTTCGTTACGTAACCCTGATTTGCATCAAGGTGGTTTATGGGAATTTCCGGGCGGTAAAGTGGAAGCAGGTGAATCTGTTGAGCAAGCCTTACACCGAGAACTCAAAGAAGAGCTGGCGATAGATACACTTGCCGTTGAGCCTTTAATTACCCTTAAACACGATTATGGCGACCGATGTGTGCAACTGAATGTGTGTGTGGTGACGCAGTTTTCTGGTAGCGTTATACACAGTGATAACCAGCCTTTTAAATGGGTAGCGCCGGATGACCTGAGCCAGTATGCTTTTCCAGAAGCCAATAAAGCCATTGTTACGGCCATCCTGTTGCCGGTTTATTATGCAATTTTAGATGATGCTGATCACGAAACACTGTTGTACAACTTGGAGAAAATGCTAATTCAAGGCGTTCGGTTATTCCAGGTTAGATTAAAACGACTGTCGGCTGAAGCAGTGGTGCATTTTGTTGCAGTAGCTTATGGCATTTGCCATGCTTACGGTGCGCGATTGCTCATCAATTCAGATATAGCGGATAGTCGCTATACCGCTGATGGCCTTCATTTGACCTCGACCCATTTAATGAAGATGACGCAGCGCCCCGCTAACCAAACCTGGGTTGGTGCGTCTTGCCATAATCTGGCTGAATTGCAGCACGCGCAAAAAATAGGCGTGGATTTTGTGGTGCTGGCACCGGTTTTAACCACGCAGACCCACGCAACTATTAGCCCTTTAGGTTGGTCAGAGTTCGAAGCATTGCTATCTCATGCCACAATTCCGGTTTATGCGCTGGGTGGTTTATCCAAGTCTGATCTGCCTTATACGCGGCAATTAGGTGCGCAAGGCATTGCTGCAATTAGAGCTTTTCTGGATTAACCTTTTTGCAAAATGACTGAATTGAGTGACTCGCACATGGTTTTATTTCACAGCGTACTTTTCCAGAGTTTCCCATTGTTATGATTCTTTCTCCTGCTGTTCCTAAAACCAACGCTCAAACCATTATTTGGACAGGATTGACCGGCTGCGGTGATTCTTTGGCTTTGGCTTCTGCCATTAAAAATGAAAAACGCTTGTTTGTGATTATCACTCCCGACAATCAAACGGCTTTGCGCTTTGAGCACGAGCTGACCTTTTTTTTGCAGGGCGAGCATCCTATTTTGCATTTTCCCGATTGGGAAACCTTGCCCTACGATGTGTTTTCCCCGCTGCCGCAAATTACTTCAGAGCGTTTACGCACGTTAGCGTTATTGCCAGAAGTCAAACGCGGTGCATTGGTGGTTTCGGTAACGACCCTGATGCACCGTTTGGCACCGCGCCAGCATGTGTTAGCACACAGTTTTGCGATTAAAGTAGGTGATAAATTCAATATGGAGCTTAGCCGCCTTAAGCTGGAAAGTGTCGGTTACCAATGTGTAGGCCAAGTGCAGCAACATGCAGAATTTGCGGTCAGGGGCGCGATAGTCGATTTATTCCCCATGGGCAGCAAGGAGCCGTATCGCATTGAGTTATTTGATGAAGACGTGGAATCCATACGCACGTTTGATCCTGAAACCCAGCGCTCATTGGATAAAATCGACCAGATACAATTGTTTCCGGCGCGCGAGTTTCCGTTTACCGATGATTCTATTAAGCAGTTTCGCCAGGCTTTCAGAAAGGCTTTTCCCAGCACTTCTGAAAAAAATATTATCTACCAGGATGTTACTAAAGGTATTACGCCCAGCGGTATTGAGTATTATTTGCCGTTGTTTGTAGAGCAAACAGCGACCTTGTTTGATTACTTGCCGAAATCGGCTGTAGTAGTTACCAGCAATGGCTTTGAACACAATGCCAGCGCTTTTTATAATGAAGCCGAAGAACGTTTTGAGCAAAGAAAATACGATACTGAACGTCCCTTATTAGCACCGCGTGAATTGTTTTTGTTGGCGGAGGAATTGCAGCAATGGGTGGCGGCTTTTGCGCGTATTAACCTGGATGTACTGTCTACTGAATACCAGCAGCCGACCACGGACAGTGAGCAATTTAACTGCCACAAATTACCTAATCTAACCTTAGATGCCAAAGTGCCCGATTCTGCACAGGCTGTGGTGCAATTTGTTGACGATTACACCGGTAAAATTTTATTTATCGCTGAGTCCGCAGGCCGCCGTGAAGGTTTGATAGATAAATTAAGGCAGTACAAAATTACCGTTAAACAGGTCGATAGCTGGCAGGCATTTTTAAAATCCGAAGTGTCGCCGTGTATTTTGGTAGCGCCTATTGATCATGGTTTGTGGCTGGAAAACCCTGCCATAGCCATTATTACCGAAACGTTGCTGTCTGGTGAAAAAGCCCAGCAACGCCGAAGACGCCGCAAGTCTGGATTGCGCGAGCTGGAAAATATTGTCAATAACTTAAATGAACTGACGATAGGTTCACCGGTTGTCCATCAAGAACATGGTGTAGGCCGCTATCTGGGTTTATTCACGCTGAGTGCAGGCGGCATAGCCGCTGAGTTTTTGGCACTCGAATATGCTAACAACGATAAGCTGTACGTGCCGGTATCATCATTGCATGTTATTGGCCGCTATACCGGCATGAACCCTGATGAAGCACCGTTGCATAAATTAGGCGGCGATCAATGGAGTAAAGCCAAGAAAAAAGCCATTGCGCGTATCCGGGATGTCGCTGCGGAATTGCTGGAAATTCACGCTAACCGAGCCATTAAACAAGGCCATGCCTTTAATATTGATAATGCTGAATATCAGACCTTTGCTGACGCTTTCCCTTTTGAAGAAACGCCCGATCAGCAATCTGCTATCGAAGCCATATTAGATGATATGGCTACCACTCAACCCATGGACAGGGTGATTTGCGGCGATGTGGGCTTTGGTAAAACTGAGGTGGCGATGCGGGCAGCCTTTATTGCTGTGCAAAGTGGTAAACAAGTGGCGGTATTGGTGCCTACTACATTATTGGCGCAGCAGCATTACCAGAACTTTTCTGATCGCTTTGCCGATTGGCCGATGCGGGTGGATGTGTTGTCGCGCTTTGTAACTCCAAAGCAGCAAAAAGAAATCAGCGATGATTTGGCCGAAGGCAAAGTGGATATTGTGATTGGTACACACAAGCTATTGTCCAAAGACATTAAATACCGTGCTTTGGGATTGGTGATTATTGATGAGGAACACCGCTTTGGTGTGACCCAAAAAGAGCACTTCAAAAAATTACGCAGTGAACTGGATATTTTAACGTTAACAGCTACACCTATTCCTCGTACCTTGAATATGGCCATGTCAGGCCTTCGGGATATTTCTATTATTGCTAGTCCGCCGCCTAATCGTCATGCGATAAAAACCTTTATTAGCCAGTGGGTGGATGCACAAATTAAAGAAGCGTGTTTACGTGAAATTAAGCGTGGCGGTCAGGTATTTTTTCTGCACAATGATGTTAAAAGTATGGAAAAAATGGCCAGGGATTTAGCCGCCTTAGTACCAGAAGCGCGTATTGAAATTGCTCATGGTCAAATGCCAGAACGCGAGTTAGAGCGTGTCATGCTGGATTTTTATCATCAACGCTTTAACTTATTGTTATGTTCAACCATTATCGAAAGCGGTATTGATATCCCAAGTGCCAATACCATTATCATTAACCGGGCAGATAAATTGGGCCTGGCGCAATTGCATCAATTGCGTGGGCGGGTCGGGCGCTCACATCATCGCGCCTATGCTTATTTTATTGTGCCGCCAAAATCTTTATTGAGCAAAGATGCTATTAAGCGTCTGGAAGCAGTGGAAGCATCGGGCAATTTAGGCGCAGGTTTTATGCTGTCGTCTCACGATATGGAAATACGCGGGGCAGGGGAGTTGCTGGGTGATGATCAAAGCGGTCAAATTCAGGAAATTGGTTTTACCTTGTATGCGGAATTATTGGAACGGGCCGTTAGCGCGTTAAGATCAGGTAAGCAACCTGAGCTGGATACACCAATGGACAAAGGCCCAGAAGTTGATTTGCAAACAGCGGCATTGATTCCTGAAGATTATCTGCCTGATATTCACGCGCGTTTGGTGTTATACAAGCGCATCTCCAGTGCGGATACCGACAGCGATTTGCGCGAGTTGCAAATAGAAATGATAGATCGTTTTGGTTTGTTACCGGAGCCGGTGAAAACTTTGTTTGGTATTGCTGCTTTAAAACAGCAGTCAGAAAAAATGGGCATCAAAAAAATAGAAGCGAATGCAACGGGGGGACGGTTGATTTTTTCTGCCGAACCGAAAATTAATGCCGAGCAATTGATTACCTTAATACAAACCCAGGCACAGGTTTATAAGTTTGATGGCGCGGATAAATTGCGCTTTATAAAGCCGTTTGAAACGACTGAGCAGAAGTTTGAGTTTATTCGGGAGTTGCTGGGGCAATTGGTTTTGAAGGATACAGCGTAGGCAAACGGTTTTGCCGCTTGCCTTAATGAGGGCGCATGTGCTTAATGCTGAGTTTATCGCTAAATGTGCCGGTAGAAAATATGGTGGCTCAGCATAAGGATTAAGATGGACGTAGAGTGTTTTTGTAAACGCCTTAACTATAATGGTGACCATCGGTTACAAAACCGGTAACGTCACCAACTATATCTATAGCTGTTATAGCAGGTCCTGTATGATCTTCAAAGACAACAGTGTGTGGGCCAGCAGGTTGGCCTGGGAGATTAGCGGTAATATTAACAAGAAGTGCTCCTGCTCTATCCAGATTTTCGGGCAGACAGTTGTCTTTAAGATATCTGTAGGCATCTCCCGCTTTAGAAACAGTGTCTATTGGGACGTAATTGTTGTAAGTATCATATAATTTTATAATGCCGTCAGTGACGCTATATTTGTCGAAAGGGCCGAAATCCCCACCCTTGCCCTCAATGATGCCATTACCATTCCCATGGGCATGACCATTACCATCAGTATCTTTCATAATTTTAGCTGAAGGCAAATCAAGCGTGTCGTATTTATCGAAATTGAATGCTCTATCAAAACCTGTAGGTGCTTTGGGGCCAAGTGCGCCAAAAACGCCAACGAGTTGAAACGGACTGTCGCCTTTATCAGTGTGGATGGTATCGGGATTAGTTTTGCCTGTGGTTAATTTATAAATATCACCCGGGGCACCGGCAACACCGCTACCCCCCCCAGCGCCACCGGCTAAATAATTTTTGCCTGTTCCCCCTTCTAAAGTATCAATGCCTGAGCCACCGTAAAGTTTGTCATTATCATCGCCGCCATAAAGTTTGTCATCGCCATCGCCGCCGTAAAGCGTGTCATTTTTGGTGAAGCCATAAAGAGTGTCATCACCTCCATTGCCATGGATGGTATCTTTTAAGCCACCATTCCCGTTAACCTTAAAGATATTACTGGTAAAAGTATTATCGCCTTTGATTGTATTTGAACTGTTGTTTCCTTTGTAGGTAGACATGGGTATTACCTCGATAATTTTATGTATTAATGTAAAAAGATTTTATTGTGCTGCGTTAAGTTCTTACTGGCGATTGCTTTAATGTGTATTGAGCTATTTTTCCTTAAATGTAAATTAAGAGCTTAACTTAATGTCTATACGCTCAACAAGTGCTTATGATGAGTGGCTTTTGGGCTCTTAATTTACATTTAATTAACGGCTAATTTAGTAGAATAATGTATGAGTAGTATAAAAAGCTTTAAAGTTTTTTGTGCTGATGAGCAGATTTTATTATGCGCTCGTTAGCCATGATTACAACATATCAGCAATTTGTTGTAAATGGCTATGTAAAAAATACCAGCGAAATCTGAAGATCAAGTAAATTCGCCCTGATTTTTTTATATAAATTAAGTGGATGTATTTTGTTTTTACTGGGTGGCGATGTAGAGATAAAAAATATATTTACACTATCATCAATCCAGGTGAGACATTTTGTGGGTGATCGGCACGATGCTCGCCTGTTGATATTGCCGATAGCGCTGCCTACCCCAGATTTTGGTAGCTTCGCTGTTGTCGAGTATTTCAAGAATGCGCTCGCTATGCTGAAAGTTTTCGGGACATCGCGATGACAGATTAATGATGGTGTGTTGCCAATGTTCAGGGGGATTGCTGACACCTATTAATACGGTGTTTTCAATAGCGGGTAATTCACCGGTAAAAATTTGGTGCGGAATAAAACTACCTGCTCTGAAAGTCCAGAGCAGGTCGTCAATCAGCTGGCTTTGTTCCAGGTTATCAGTTAGCACGTAGGCAAAACAACCGCTCCGGTAGGCTTTTTCTATTAGCTTACAGGCAAATAGATGGCGCTCTGAGGTGGATTCTGTTGCCAGTACGTAAAAGCTGATTTCGGGCATTGCTGCTTAAAGTCCTTTGGCGCGATTAATCAAATATTGAGTTAACAGCGGTACAGGCCTTCCTGTTGCCCCTTTTGTCGGCCCTGAGCGCCATGCCGTGCCGGCAATATCCAAATGTGCCCATCTAAAGTTTTTGGTAAACTGCGACAGAAAACAAGCGGCGGTAATAGTGCCACCGTCTTTACTGCCAATGTTGGCCAAATCAGCAAAATTTGATTTTAATTGTTCCTGATACTCTTCCCACAGCGGCAAGCGCCAAAGACTGTCGTTAGCGGTTTCGCTGGCGGTCAACAGGTCGTTACATAAGGCATCATCATTACCCAGTAAGCCACTGGGCACACGGCCTAAAGCGACTAAACAGGCTCCGGTCAGTGTTGCCAAGTCAATCACCACATCAGGGTTAAACCTTTCTGCGTAAGTTAAGGTATCGCAAAGTATTAACCGGCCTTCGGCATCGGTATTTAAGATTTCAACGGTTTTGCCAGACATACTCGTCCAAATGTCGCCCGGTTTATTGGCGTAGCCATCGGGCAGATTTTCAGATGAGGGGATCAGGCCGATAATGTTTAACGGCAAATTCATTTGAGCGGCTGCCAGTAGCGTGCCCAAAACTGCGGCACCGCCACACATATCGTATTTCATTTCATCCATGCCAGGGCCCGGTTTTAATGAAATACCACCGGCATCAAAGGTTAAGCCTTTGCCCACAAAAACTATCGGCTTGCTGTCTTTGTCGCCGCCTTGATAATTTAAGCTAATCAATTTGGCAGGTTCTCGGCTACCGCGTGATACGGATAGAAAAACGTGCATACCCAAGGCTTCCATATCAGACTCTTCGAGAATGTTAATCGTAAGCTTGTCAGATTTTTTACCCAGCTCTATCGCTTGTTCGGCCAGAAAAGTCGGGGTACAGATATTGCCCGGTAAGTCGGACAGATGTTTGGTTAAGGCGACACCTTCAGCAATGGCTTTGCCTTGCGCTAATCCAGCTTGTGCCAAAGTAATCTGCTCTTGTGGTGCGCTGATAATGATTTTTTCCAGCTTGCTCTCGGTTTCTTTATCAGATTTGAGTGCAGTAAACTGATACACCGCATCGCTGAAAACTTCGACAATTTGCCGGGTTTTCCATTGCCAATCGCTATTGCTGACTGAACATTCTGCCAAGCTACAGGCTACGGCTTTAAGGTGTGGCTTTTTTACACTGTTAACCGCAGCATACAGGGCTTTGCGGAAATTTTTAGCCGACAAAGGTTTGTTTTCGCCCAAGCCGACCAGTAGAATGCGTTCAATTGCGCTGTTGGGTACAACGTTGATTAATACGCTGTCGCCCAGTTTCCCCTTAATGTCACCACGGTTGATAACGCTATTGATCAAATTCCGCGTATTATTGTCCAGCGCATTTGCAGGCAGGCAAAGTTGTAGGTCTTGGTAGACGCCAATCATCGTACAATCAGCTTGCAGTGTTTCTAAGGGGGCAGTTTCTATAAAATAGTCCATAGTTTATGTGTGTAGTCTGGCTGAATAGCTGGGTTAAGGATAGGAAAAATCAGGCGCTTGGCATAAGCTCTTTGCCTGTTTTCTAGGTTTTTGGGTAATATCAGCAAAATTATACAACACAACGCGTGTTTTAATGGGGAGAGAGTCGTTTGCAAACAAATTGGCCTAAAGAACATAACACAGTGAGTCGGCCTTTCGTTACCGTTCTCGATAAAATGATTGTTTTGGATGTGTTAAAGACGCTACTGTCGGTTTGGTCAGTGATTGTAGTGATTATTGTCAGCCGGGCCTTCATCAGAATTTTGGATAAAGCGGTTGAAGGCCAGGTTTCTAATGAAACATTGCTCACTATGTTGGCGCTTAAAACCGTGATTACTAGCATTGAGTTATTACCCGCAGCGGTTTTTATGGCGGTATTAATGGTGTTGGGGCGTATGTACAAGGAACATGAAATGGCGGCTGTGGCTTCGGCAGGTGGCGGTTCAGGAACCATTTATCGAGCCCTGTTTTTGTTGATATTGCCCCTGAGTTTACTGACAGTGGGTTTGTCACTGGTGGTGTCGCCGTGGGCTGAAGCAGGTATGGAAAAATTGTTGCACAGGGATAAACAATCAGCGGATATTCGTGGCATTTCCGCTGGCAAATTCAGTGAGTACAGTCATGGCGATTTGGTTTTTTATGTTGAACATATCGATGCCAATAAAAAAATGCACAAGGTGTTTGTTCAACAAAAAAGCAAGGGGTATTTAGGTATTATTAATGCCGAGGCAGGACGGTTGGTTGACTTACCCACGGGACGCTACATGATTTTTGAACACGGTGAGCGCGTACAGGGTTTTCCGGGCAAATTAGATTACGTTATTGAGAGCTTTGATGAATATGCCGTGCAAATAGAGGAAAAAAGCAGTTTGCTGGATTTTCCCCGTGAAGCGATGACTAGCGGGGATTTATGGCGCTCCATGGCATCCGCTGATATCGCTGAATTACAACGCCGTTGTTTTATCCCGTTAAGCATCTTGTTACTGACTTTTTTGGCTGTGCCGCTGGCGCAGGTTTCGCCACGCGGTGGTATTTATGGCAATATCGCCATCGGTTTTTTAATTTACTTTACCTATGGCAATTTGGTGCGCGTCAGTCAGGCCTGGGTGACGAATGGCACTATTACAGGCGCTGTGGGCGCTGTGGGTGTAAATGGTTTATTTTTAATAGTAGGCGGGATTTTATTGGCAAGACTCTATGGTTGGCCGTGGCTTATGCTGAAATTTAGTCATAAGGTTGGCAGATGAAGGTATTAACCTACTATATTGTTAAAGAAATCCTCAAAGGCTCTTTTGTGGCCTTGTTGTGCTTGTTAACGCTGTTTAATCTATTTACTTTCAGCGATGAATTAGGCGATCTTGGTAAGGGTCAATACGGGCTAAAAGAGATTGTTTACTACGTTAGTTTAACGTCGCCTACGGTTTTTTATGAATTGATACCGGCATCGGCATTATTAGGCAGTCTTTTTATATTGGGTAACATGGCCAATAACCGTGAGCTTATTGCCATGCAATCGGCGGGATTATCAGTTTTTGGTATTGTAAAATCTGCTTTGCTGGCAGGTGCTGTATTGGTGGTGATTGCTTTTTTGGTGGGTGAGTTTATTGCACCACTGGGCGAGCGTATGGGGCAAAAGATTAAGTTAACTTCGCAAAATCAAAAATCTATCATGCACTCGCGCTATGGATTGTGGATACGGGAAGGCAATCAATTTATTAATGTTAGGCGTATACAAGAGGACGGTAAGCTTGCCGTTATCAATATGTACGAGATAGATGAACAACGCCACCTACGTCGCCTGGTTTCTGCCAAACAGGCCACTTTTTTGGGCAAACACCAATGGAAGTTGGAAGGCATTCTGGAATCTGAAGTATCCATCCAGCAAATGCACAGCCGTAAACAAAAGCAACGGATTTGGAAATCATCGATTGATCCGCAGCTGTTTAAAATGGTTACGGTAAACCCCAATAACCTATCGCTTTATGATTTGGCCATGTATGTTGATTTTTTGAAAGAGAATCACCAAAAATCGCAGACTTTTGAGCTGGCTTTTTGGGGGCGGGTTGTTAATCCATTGGTTACGTTTGTGATGTTACTGGTGTCTGTGCCGTTTGTAATAGGTATTAAACGCGGGGTCAGTGTAGGTAGCCGAATACTAATTGGTGTGGTTATTGGCATGGGCTTTAATATCATTGATAAAATTGCCAGCCATTACGGCTTAATTTATGAGCTTAACGCGCCCTGGGTGGCAATCCTGCCAAGCCTGTTAATACTGATTGTGACATTATTTGCAATAAGGAAAGCCTATTAAAGTCGACAATAGTGGTTTGTGTTTTTGGTGGCTGTGCAAAGGCATGCCCTGTGTTCAGTAGATTTTGCCGCTATTGCAAATACAATTGTGGATATTATTTGACATAACTCTGTAACATTAGGATTAAATTGATAGTTTTTGTTGTAAATATCCTGAAAAACCATAAAATAGTCGGCGATTGCGAGGACGTAAATCACCTGATTTCAACAGGGATTAATTTTTAGTCCACAATTAATAATGTGTTACTATTTGGTGTTAGTCCTAGTGTTTTTCGGGGCAATATCAGGTCTTATAAACTTAATAAAATTAGGGTATATTTATGAAAAATAAAGAAATTATAGCAGTAAGCCTGGTTAGTTTAGCCCTGTTGGCAGGTTGTGGTGCTGAAGATCAAGGCACGCCGCCCGCCAATGATAGACATGCTGTACCAAAAGAATCCAAAGCCAGTTCTATCATCGATTCTGTTAAATCCACAACTGACGCTGCTGTTAATGCGACTAAAGATGCCACAAACTCCGCAGTTGAAGGTGCAGAAAATGCAGGCGCAGTTGTTGTTGATACCGCTAAAACAGCGGGTTCTGTTGCCACCGACGCTGCTGGAAAAGCGGCAGACGGCGCAGCCGCAGTAGGTTCAGCGGCTGTTGATGGCGCTAAAGCGGCAGGTGAAGTTGCAACCGATGCTGCCGGTAAAGTTGCAGAAGGTGCTGCTAACGCAGGTTCTGCTGCGGTTGATGGTGCTAAAGCGGCGGGTGCTGTAGCAACCGATGCTGCCGGTAAAGTGGCAGAAGGTGCTGCTAACGCAGGTTCAGCGGCTGTTGATGGTGCTAAAGCGGCGGGTGCTGCTGCAACGGATGCGGCGGGTAAAGTCGCAGAAGGTGCATCTGCTGCGGGTTCTGCTGCCATTGATAGTGCTAAAGCTGTAACTAAAGACGCAAAAGAGGCTGGTAATAAAGTCTTAACTCACTAAAAGCGCTGAAAATCAGTTACTGATTTTTTAATTCGCTCGATCAGGCATTGATACTTAGTGTCGATGCCTGACGCTCCTCGTAAGCCAACTTAATTCATGCCTTTGTTGTATTTAATGAATGTGTCTTATCTTATCCAGAGTTTAGCGGTGAATTAGGCTTAATGAAAATATTGGCATTTTGATGAGATACATTATGCCCGAGCTCATAAATAAATAGTCCATATCACCCCTTTTGCTTTACCATCGCTCTCTTTTTATCATTTTTTTCTACAAAAGTTCATGATGCCCGTTAGGCATGGAGTGCTATCTGCCATTAAAATGAGTCGTAAGAATAATCAATTTTCAGTTAGTTAGGGAGTGGAACATCGTGTCAGTTCTAAAATTTAACAATAAACACCCAAGAATCGGCAATTCAGTTTACATAGATGACAGTGCGGTTGTTATTGGTGATGTCAGCATTGGCGATGATGTATCAATATGGCCGACCTCGGTCATAAGAGGCGATGTTGAAAGTATTACTATCGGTGCAGGCACAAATATTCAAGACGGTTCTGTGCTACATGTTTCCCATGCAACGCCTTTTTCAGAAAAAAGTTACCCGCTGGTTATCGGCAAAGGCGTTACTATTGGGCACCGAGCGGTTGTTCATGCCTGTACTATTGGCGATTACTGCCTAGTTGGCATGGGATCCATCATTATGGATGACGCTGTCATAGAAGATTACGTTATGTTAGGCGCAGGATCTTTAGTGCCATCTGGAAAAAAACTGGAAACAGGGCATCTTTACGTAGGGGCTCCGGCTAGGCGCATAAGACCTTTGAAGGATTCTGAACGCGAGTTTTTGGAATATTCTTATCAGCATTACATCCAGCTAAAAAATCAGTACTTGTAATATTTGGCTATTCACTTAAGGCGGGGCACTCAATAAGGCACACCGTTCTGCCTGAGCTTGTCGAAGGGTGTACGGTGTGCCGCACATGGTTCGACAAGCTCACCACGAGCGGCACACCTTCACCTGTCCCGCCTTAAGTTGGGAGCCTAATATTTTATAGCCCGCGCTGTGAATTCATGAGTGTAATTACGCTTTGCGTCGCGGGTGTTACTTTACGCCAAATATAAAAAGCCGCAGCGGCTTGCTCCACTAACATTCCTAAGCCATCCAGGCTTTTTAACGCGTTGTTTGCTAATCCCCAGCGTACGAAAGTCGTGGATTGATTGCTGTAAGCAAGGTCATAACAATACCCGTTTTTTGCCAACAAATTTTCTGGTAAAGGCGGCAATTCTCCACTTAAGCTGGTTGATGTGGCATTGATAATTAAATCAAATTGCTGAGTAAGCAAATCATCGAATCCACAACCGGAAATCGGACCCAGATGTCCAAAAACTTGCGCTAGTTCAACAGCTTTATCAACAGTGCGATTAGCAATTACAAGCCGTTGTGGTGATTGCTCTAAAATAGGCTCAATGATGCCTCGGCTAGCCCCACCTGCGCCTAAAATTAAAATACTACGCTCTTTTAGCGTAATACCGTGATTGTGTATTAAGTCGGTCACTAATCCGATGCCATCAGTATTATCACCCAGAACAGAACCGTCAGCTTGCAACGCGAGTGTATTCACTGCTCCACTTCTCTGCGCCCGTGGGGTTTTATGATCAGCATAGTGCCATGCCAATTCTTTTAGCGGGATAGTGCAGTTAAGACCTTTGCCGCCCTCTGTAAAAAAAGTGTTAGCAGCTGTCGCAAATTGTGCGGCGGGTACGCGTTCAGCAGTATATTGCAGTGATTGCCCGGTTTGTTCGGCAAATAACTGATGGATTTTTGGCGATTTGCTGTGGCCAATCGGGTCGCCGAAAACGGCATATCTGTCGAGGATTATCATTCCTTCAGCCACTGAGCCACCGATTTGGCAAAGTAAGTCAAGATAGCATCACTGCCCGCACGTTTAAAAGCCATGAGTGATTCCATAACCACCTGTTTTTCATCAAGCCATCCATTTAGACTCGCCGCTTTTATCATGGCATATTCGCCGCTGACCTGATAGGCAAAGGTAGGTACGCCAAACTCTTGCTTAACCCGATAAATAATATCTAAATACGGCATGCCTGGCTTAACCATCACCATATCTGCACCTTCTTGCAGATCCAGTGCGATTTCTCGTAGGGCTTCATCGGAATTGGCAGGATCCATTTGATAGTTGTGCTTATTGCCTTTACCCAGGTTACCGGAAGACCCTACTGCATCCCTGAACGGGCCATAAAAACTGGAGGCATATTTAGCCGAATAAGCCAATATGCGGGTATTAATATGATTATTGGCCTCTAATGCCTGCCGGATTGCACCGATACGGCCATCCATCATGTCAGAAGGTGCCACAATATCAGCACCCGCTTGTGCATGCGATAAGGCTTGTTTGACCAGCACGGCGATGGTTTCATCATTAACGACATAACCTTGCGCATTAACAAGGCCATCTTGGCCATGCGAGGTGAATGGATCAAGCGCAATATCCGTAATAATACCCAATTCGGGCAGGGCTTTTTTTAACGCGCGTACACTGCGCTGAATTAGCCCATCTGGGTTGTAGGCTTCAGCAGCGTTATCTGATTTTTTATCGGCAGCAATGACCGGAAACAGTGCAATAGCAGGAATGCCTAAATTGAAAAGCAACTGAGCCTCCTCTAGCAGCAAGTCCAAAGATAAGCGTTCTACATCTGGCATGGAGGTAATGAACTCTCGCTGCCCGCAACCTTCCGTCACAAATAAAGGATAAATCAGGTCATCAGCCGTGAGCTGGTTTTCCCGCATCAAACGCCTAGAAAAGTCGTTGTAACGCATTCGTCTCATGCGTGTATAGGGGAATTTAATGTTATTATAAGACATCTTGTCTATACTCATTAGCTTAGGAATATCGGCGTTACACACCTGGATAAACCGATGTGTTAGTAGGTTCATTGTATCAGGGAATAAACGTTCTGATATTTCAAATTTGTCAGATTATTAGAGGTTTTTATGAAGGTTAAACGCTTTACACAACTCAGTTTATTGGTCATGTTACTGGGATTTTTGCCAATTTCTCACTCCGTTGCGGCTGAGTTGGCAGCGCCTCAGGTGGCCATAGAAAACGCATCTACAAAATTACAGCAAAAATTACAGGATAAAGCCTTCACCAAAGACTTTGTCAAAATCACCGAGTTTGTTAATGATGTTATTTATCCGCACACGGATTTTAATTTGATTTCCTCCCTGGTCCTGGGCAAGCTTTGGAAAGGCGCAAGCCCTGATGAGCAGGCACGATTTAAGCAAGAATTTCAAACTTTACTGGTAAGAACCTATTCCAGGGCATTTGTAGAATTTAAAGATTGGACCGTGCGCTTTTTACCGCTACAAATGGAACCTGGCGCCACCAAGGTCATTGTAAAAACTGAAGTGATTCAGCCGGGCATTCAGCCTATCGGCGTTAATTACCGTATGGTGCTGAGTAATGGCGCATGGAAAGCCTATGACATTATGATTGAAGGCGTAAGTTTGGTAACCAACTACCGCACAACGTTTGCGAATGAAGTGCAAACTAAAGGCTCGTTAAACGCGGTTATTGAAAATTTGGTCAAACGTAATTCGGATGCATTAATTGCCAAAAAATAACTACCCAGTAGGTTTTTCGGTTAGCCATCATCCTAAAGGAATCTGATCTGTTACCGACACTGATTGCAAAGTATTCGACGCTGTACGATATTTTGTCGAACATAAAAGCAGATGCTTGGGCAACTGTATTACCCAAGCAACTCGACCAGGCATTTGATAGTAGTAAACAGGGTGATTTGGCCGGTTGGTTTGATAGCATCCAGGCTCTGCCTACTGTTACTAGCAGCCTGCACAGACTGTTAGATAGCGATGCCATAACTATAGGCGCTGCGGCAGAAATAAGTCTGATGCAGCGTCAGCAATTGCAAGAAAACCTCAAAAGTTTACATCCGTGGCGCAAAGGCCCTTATGACCTATCCGGAATTTATATTGATACTGAATGGCGCTCTGATTGGAAGTGGAACCGATTAAAGGATCATATCTCGCCTTTAAAACAGCGCACCGTTTTGGATATAGGTTGCGGCAATGGCTATCATTGTTGGCGTATGCTCGGTGCAGGTGCTAAAGCGGTAATTGGTGTTGATCCGATGCTGCTTAATGTCATGCAGTTTTTAGCGGTTAAAAAGCTGTATGGGGAAGCGCCCATTCACGTATTGCCTCTGGGTATAGAGCATATTCCTACTGGTTTAAAGGCATTTGATACCGTGTTTTCCATGGGGGTGCTGTATCACCGGCGCTCGCCTATCGATCACTTGTTGGAATTAAGAGATACCTTACAATCTGGCGGCGAACTAATTCTAGAGACTCTGGTGATAGATGGCAAGTTGGGCGAGGTGTTATTGCCGGAAGATCGGTATGCCAAAATGCGTAACGTATGGTTTTTACCCAGTTGCGCCACTTTGGAAAGCTGGTTAAAACGCTGTGGTTTTAACAATATTCGCTTGATTGATGTGACGACGACTAGCGTTGAAGAGCAGCGTAGCACTGATTGGATGCGTTTTCATTCGTTACAGGATTTTCTTGCTCCTGAAAACCCACAGCTGACCGGCGAAGGCTTGCCCGCACCCAAACGGGCTATTTTTATTGCTAATGCCCAGTAGATAGGCAAATCTTTGCGTCTCTACTGGGAGCATGCGTTTTACATGTGATATGCAGTTTCACCGTGTTCATTAATATCAAGGCCTTCGCGCTCAACATCTTCACTGACGCGCAGGCCAATCAGCACATCAACCAGCTTGAAAGCAATAAAAGACACCACACCTGACCAGATGATGCAAATCAGTACGCCCCACAACTGGCTACCTAATTGCCCCAGCATATTGTATTCAGCAACACCATTGGCGACATAATCCCAAACGCCTGTACCGCCTAATGCGGGGCTAGCTACTACGGCTGTTCCCAGCGCACCAATCATACCGCCTACACCATGCACACCAAAGGCATCCAGAGAATCATCGTAGCCGAGTTTGGCTTTTAAAAAGGTCACCGACCAAAAACAGACTGCACCGACGAATAGACCTAGAAAAATAGCGCCCATAGGGCCTGACCAGCCACATGCGGGGGTAATTGCAACCAAACCGGCAACAGCACCGGAAGCGCCACCCAACATACTGGGTTTACCGCGAATTAACCATTCTGCGCCAACCCATGACAGCGTTGCTGCAGCACTAGCTAACAAGGTGTTGATAAAGACTAACGCTGCCAGGCCATTGGCTTCCAGGTTAGAGCCCACGTTAAAACCAAACCAGCCGACCCACAATAATGATGCACCAATCATGGTCATGGTTACACTGTGTGGTGCCAGTGATTCTTTTTTAAAACCGATACGTTTGCCCACCATAATACAGCCGATTAAACCCGCGATACCGGCATTAATATGCACTACTGTACCGCCAGCAAAATCCAATGCACCTTTTTGGAACAAAAACCCTGCGGTAGCACCAGCGGCTTCTGCAGCAGCAGCATCTGTATAGGCATCAGGGCCCGTCCAATACCAAACCATGTGAGCCATAGGTAAATACGCAAAACTAAACCACAGCAACATAAACAGTAAAATGGCTGAAAATTTCACCCGTTCAGCAAATGCACCAATAATGAGCGCTGGGGTAATGCCGGCAAACGTTAACTGGAAAGCCACATAAATAAACTCTGGAATATAAACTCCTTTGCTGAAGGTTGCTGCCATTGAATCGGGGGTGATGCCTTTAAGGAATAGTTTGCTAAAGCTACCAAAAAAAGCATTGCCTTCAGTAAAAGCAACGCTGTAGCCGTAGATTGCCCACAATATCGACATCATTGCGAAAATGACAAACACCTGCATTAAGATAGACAGCATGTTTTTGGCGCGTACCATGCCGCCGTAAAACAAGGCCAAACCGGGGATTACCATCAAGATAACCAGTACGGTTGCGACTATCATCCAGGCGGTATCACCTTTATTGATAGTGGGTACAACAGGTTCCGCATAAGCAAAACTCGCACAAGCTAATAGCGCCAAACAGGTGAAGATTTTTAATAATGATTTCATAGTGCCTCCTTTACAGTGCTTCTTCGCCAGTTTCACCGGTACGAATCCGGATAACTTGCTCCAAGTCAGTTACAAAAATTTTACCGTCACCAATTTTACCGGTGTTGGCTGCTTTAGTAATAGCGACAATGACTTGCTCAGCCAAGCTGTCGGCGACAGCGACTTCTATTTTTGCTTTCGGTAGAAAATCAACAACATACTCAGCGCCGCGATACAGCTCGGTATGGCCTTTTTGACGGCCGAAGCCTTTAACTTCAGTGACTGTTACGCCGGATACCCCAAGATCGGAGAGTGCTTCGCGCACATCATCGAGTTTAAAGGGCTTAACAATGGCAGTTATCAGTTTCATACATGCTCCTTAATCAAGTTAACAATCTGAGAACCCAAAATGCTTTTTCTTGTGGAAGCCGCAGTGTGTATTTGTAAATATGGATTCACTTAAATCAGTTACAGCACATAGTGTGCCAATTGAAAATAAGTGATTAAAACTCAAGGATTAGGCTAAGCGGGAAAATGATTTTTACATCTAGCGCACCAGATTGGTGCTGACAATATTTTTTTGGTAATTATTGGTGCAAAGCAGATTTAATAGTGAGCTAAGGGCTGGCAAAATAATTATCAAAAAAAATGCGCCCGAAGGCGCATTGTAAACGAGGGAGATTGTTGCTTCAGGTGGGTTTTAAAATGCTAAAGTCATATCGGTTGAAAACAAGAACTGATTATCTTGGTTACCACCATCAAAAGGCTGAGAGCCTGCGGGTGCATTGCTATCAACCCAGTCATAACGCACGTTGGGGCGTACATTTAGCCATTTTACGGGTTTCCAGGTTACACCCGCTGTAACCGCATAAAACGAACCTGGAGCACAGCGGGCAGCAGTACGGCCAGGCGCGCAGACGCGGAAGCCGTTTTGATCACGGAACCATTCACCACGGATACCGGCGGTCAGATCATCTCTTACATCGTAAGTTAAATGGCTTAATACACCATACCATTCTGCATCGGGTGCAGTTGAATAAGCTGGATTAATGCCGTCAGCAAAACCATGATCGTGTTGCAATACAAAGTGCATTTTATCGGTAAAATTATGTTTTAAGACTGCGCTGTACATAGCCCAAGCGTCATCAGTTTGTTCTGATCTTGCACCATAAGTACCGCTCATATTTAACGATGTTGCTTTGCTATTGCTGGTCCAGGTTGCACCCATCAAGCCAGACCAGTTACCCAGTTGTTGATCCCAGCTACCATCCCAACCGCCGGTTGCGCTGCCGGTTACTGCGCCACCCATAACCGCCCAGTTTTTATCGATAGTGTAGTTAGCCATAATACCGGTATGGGTAAACGGTTCGCCATACTGCATGGTATAGGCATGGGTGTAGAAGAAATTATCGGGCGCAGGAACGGTTTCGTAGCCAATCGGTGTGTAAAAGTGACCGGCCTTAACATTTAAGCCATTGCCTATTGGAATATAAGCTTCCAAATACGCTTGGGGAATGGCGAAACCATAAAAACGACTGTTAGATGTAATATCTAAATCCCAAGTGCCACGGTCTAATGGTCTTGTGCCGGGTGCAAAACCTAACTCATTGCCAGGTACGCCATAGGCTTGTGTAAACACAGCATCCGAGCCATACATTACATCAAAACGACCACCAAGATCCCATGAGCTGCCTTCGCTAGCCACTGCACGTTGTAAAAACAGGTTTAATTGGTTGACTTGTGGCTCAGCGGAACGATCCCCAAAAGTGACAGGGCCATTGAATCTGTCGCCTGGATCGGTAGCGTTGTAAGTGATGCCGCTATTTAACCAACCGCCAATTTTCAGGTGGTTGTTTTTCATAAATGAAGCTTCGTTGGGGTCGCCCATGGCTTCAAGTAAAGTGTTGGCTTCTGTCAATGGTTTGGCCACAGCATGGGCATTTGCTGCGTTTAAGCTGCAAAGTGCGGCTATGGTCAAAGCTAAGGGTTTAATAGGGAAATAAAAATGGTTAGGCGGCTTATTCATGATGGTTCCTCATAATAATTTTTCTAAAAAACGATACTGTCTTTAAAAAGTTTAGCACACAATATGCCAGTTGTATAAATGCTAATTTTATTGGGTTTAAGCAACAAGTTCATAAATCATGTTGTACTAAAGTGGTGCAGTTGCGACATTTTTTGCACCACTATGGTATTTCAGTAAGCTATTAAGCTGGTCTTTTACTTGGCGAGTACCTGCGTATATTGGTTTTGGGCTATGGTATTTTCGATGAGCTGGTTGGTTTTTAAAACAGCAACTGGCGAATCTATATTAATGATAAGCACATGTTGTTAAGGCGCATCAAAAGGCCGCTGGAGACATTTATGGCAAACAGCGTCATGCAGAGCAAGCAGTTGCTTTAGCTTGTCTGGAAGGTAGATTGATTAATTAATGCTTCAGAGGCTAATGGGGTTTGCTGATTTTATCAGTTGTTCCAGAAAAGCCGCCAGTCCTGCAATTATCGCATTTTCGTTATCGAGAGAATAGCGAGGGTAATACGACTTAAAGCAGTAGAGTTGCGCTAATCCAGCCAATGGATGGCGCAAAAACTATAGCCTTGCTTAGTTTAAATAAGGGTTAGCCAATATACAGATTTTGCCCTTATAGATGCGTTTTATTACACGCTAAAAAGATTAGTTTTCAATAAATCGGTATAATAAATTATGTGCATGCCGTTTGCTAACTGATATGTTTTTTTATGTAAGACTTTGTTTGTACTGTATCTTTATCTTTTTTTCTCAATGTATTTTTTGAGCCTCAAGTTGTAGAGTAGCCTTTTTACTGTTAGGTATTATGTCTGAAAATTATTTGTTTGATCGTGATTATTCCGTTGAAGCGTTAAAGATTCCCCCAAATTCCATCCAAGCTGAGCAATCGGTTTTGGGTGGTTTAATGCTGGATAACCAGACCTGGGACACTATTGCTGACAAAGTGGGCGAGGTTGATTTTTACCGTAAGGATCATCGGCTAATATTTAAGACCATTGAACAGTTGGCCGAAAAGCAAATTCCGTTTGATGTCATCACCATTTCGGAAGCTCTTGAAGTTATCGGTGAGCTGACTAATGCGGGCGGCTTGTCTTATTTAGGCATGTTGGCTAAAGATACCCCCAGTGCCGCCAATATTGTCAATTATGCCAATATTGTCCGAGATCGTTCAGTATTGAGGCAGTTAATTCATGTGGGGACACAAATTGCTGATTCGGCATTTAATACCGAAGGCCGAGAAACCTCAGAATTATTAGAGTGTGCCGAGCGTGATGTGTTTAAAATCGCCGAACAAAGACAACGTGGCCAAGCGGGCGGATTTGCTTCGATTAAATCTTTACTGGCCAAAGCGGTCGATAAAATTGAAACCTTATATGGGCAAGATGGCAATATTACCGGCGCTGCGACCGGATTTACCGATTTTGACGAGCTGACTTCAGGATTGCAACCGGCTGATTTAATTATTGTGGCTGGTAGGCCTTCAATGGGAAAAACTACAATAGCCATGAATATGGCTGAGAATGTAGCCATTCGTAGTGGTAAACCCGTTGCCGTGTTCAGTATGGAAATGCCCGGTGATGCCCTGGCAATGCGCATGATGTCTTCTTTAGGACGGATAGATCAGCATAGAATCCGTACCGGTAAACTGGAGGATGACGAATGGCCGCGTTTGACCTCGGCGATCAATATATTGGCGGAAACCAAGCTGTTTATTGATGATACCGCAGCGCTTACACCTACCGAAGTGCGTGCGCGTGCCCGGCGTTTAACGCGCGAGCATGGTCAGTTGGGATTAATTGTGCTGGATTATCTTCAGCTCATGCAGTCGCCTTCCAGTGGGGAAAATCGGGTGCAGCAAATTTCTGATATTTCGCGTGGCTTAAAGGCGCTGGCAAAAGAATTGCATGTGCCGGTGGTGGCACTTTCCCAGTTAAACCGTAATCTTGAACAACGTCCTAACAAGCGTCCGGTGATGTCGGACTTACGTGAATCCGGTGCGATTGAGCAAGATGCCGATTTGATTGTGTTTGTATACCGCGATGAAGTCTATAACGAAGATAGCCCAGACAAAGGCATCGCTGAAGTGATTATCGGTAAACAGCGTAATGGTCCATTGGGTACCGTCAGGCTGACATTTTTGGGACAATACACCCGTTTTGAAAATTTTGCCGGAACGTACAGTGGTAATGGAGATTATGAATGATTGTTGGCGCATATGCGGTGCTTAAGCTAGATGCAGTTCGTCATAATCTTGCTAAAGTCCGCATCTGTGCGCCTGCTGCTAAAATCATGGCGGTTATTAAAGCTAACGCTTATGGACATGGTTTATTGCGTATCGCCAAGACGTTAACAGATGTGGATGCGTTTGCTGTGGCCAGAGTCAATGAAGGGATTTGTTTGCGGGAGGCAGGCTGCACACACCCGATTACCGTGCTGGAAGGTTTTACTTTGCCCAATGAACTTGATGCAATATTGCACTATCAATTGGATACGGTAGTGCATTGTGTTGAACAATTGGTTGTTTTACAAAATAGACCTGAACAGGCTCAGTTATCGGTATGGTTAAAAATGGATACCGGCATGAATCGCTTGGGTTTTAAGGCAAGCACTTTTCCTGATGTGTATTCGGCGTTACAGCAGTGTGCACTTGTAAAGCAGCCCGTTGGCCTCATGACGCATCTTGCCAATGCCGATGATACTCATGATGACTTTACCGCAAGACAAATAGGTTTATTTAATGAAATTACCCGTGGATATGCCGCGCCCCGTAGCATTGCCAATTCAGCGGGATTGATGGCTTGGCCAGAAGCCTTGGCGGATTGGGTAAGGCCAGGGGTGATGTTATATGGTATTTCTCCCTTTTCTGATCGGGCAGGGCAATCCTTGGGATTGCAGCCGGTAATGAGTTTACATAGCCATTTGATCGCAGTAAAACCCATCGAAAAAGGTGAGACGCTAGGCTATGGCGGCAGCTGGCGCTGCGAAGAAGATACCCTTGTTGGTGTTGTCGCTATTGGCTATGGCGACGGTTATCCGCGCTATGCCAAGTCTGGTACGCCGGTATTGGTTAATGGCCAGCGTGCGCCATTGATTGGCCGGGTATCTATGGATATGATTACCGTTGATTTAGCCGGTCAGCCCCATGCTAAGCCTGGCGATCCAGTCCTGTTATGGGGAAATGAATTGCCTGTTGAAGAAATTGCCGATTGCGCCAATACCATACCCTATACCTTGGTATGCGGCATTACGCAACGGGTGCAATTTATTGATGCGTAGGTATTTTCTTTAAACTGTCGGTAAATCTTTTGTTATCCATCAGATTAATTGATGTGTGGCTGGTAATATTGCCGTCTTCATCAAAACTGACGCTGACATACTTTGATGCTTGATGTTCTATCAGCTTTGATATATCAACCTTATAATGTTCGGCCAGCTGTTTAGTTGAAACGTGGAAGGCTTGCGATCTTCTTTCGATATCTCTAAAACGGTAATAGTTATAGGCTACCCAGATAGCAAACGAAAGACCAAACAGAGTAAGCGCCTGCGCGAAAAAATATAATTCTTCGATAAACTTAGCATTATGCTTTAATTCAATAATTTGAAAATGTATTAAGTCAAAGCCTAAATACCAACCTAAAAAAGTGGATAGCGGTATCCATAAGTAAAACCACAATAGCCAGAAAATAAACGAGAAGAAACCCGAAGCAGAGCGTTGTTTTAGGTTTAATACCGACGGCGTATTAATTATTAATTCTTTCAATGGACCCCCCTATCTGGACTAGTCCAAATAGCACGTTTTGCTTTGCCTTTAGTAAAAAATGTTTTACGTATGGCGAGATATAAACCGGTAACCGCAACCCCTACGTTAACTGCCCAATAGACTAACGGATACCAAATAATCCAATAATATTCTTTGCCCATACCTTTTTCATAACGGGAATCAATGATCAAGCTTACCGCAAACTGAAGTAAGCACGTTATACCTAACAACATACCGCCCCATGTTGGGTACATGCCCGGAACCAAAACACCTTGGGGTAAAGTAAAAAATAGATCGATGACCCACAATATAAAAAACATCATCATGACATAAGCCCACAGTACACTGATGAGGTATTCAAGGTAAATCGGTGCCATGCGCCGGGATTTCCAGGTGGCTAATTTTTTACTGTGTTTAAGTAAAACTTCTGAGCCGCCCTGCGACCAGCGCTTACGCTGACTCCACAAGCCTTTTAAGGTTTCCGGCATTAAAATCCAGCACAAAGCACGGGGTTCGTAACGAATATCCCAATGGTCGAGTTGAAGTTTGCAGGTAATATCAATGTCTTCGGTGATCATATCGGTACTCCAGTAACCGACTCGATGTAATGCGGCTTTCCGAAAACCACAAACCACCCCTGATACGGTGAAAATACGACCATATATTTGCTGGCAACGTTTTATCAAACCGATAATCGCCGAAAACTCACCGACCTGAATTTTGCCAAGTAAGGTTGAGCGTGTTCTGATACGAGGGTTACCGGTTACAGCAGCCACACGAGACCCTGATGAAAAATGCTGCATAATAAGTTTGGTCGCACCCGCATCCAGCAAGGCATCACCATCAATACAGATCAAAAATTCATTTTTTGAAAACAAGGCGGCGGTATTTAACCCCATCGCTTTACCTTGATTTTGCTCCATGTTAATAACACGTACACGCTCGTGTTTTGTTGCCAAACTTAGCAAAACTTCCAGGGTGTTATCGGTGCTGCCGTCATTGATGGCAATAATTTCGAAATCAGGATAATCTTGCTGTAACAGGTATTCGACCGTTTCCTGGATATCGTAGCCTTCGTTGTGACAGGGTATAATAATGGAAACCGGTGGATATTCTGTGAGCTCCAACTCCTCGACTGAGTTGTTATTTTCTTTTCTTTCCCAACGGTAATAGTAAATGAGCCCCCCCATAATCCACAGATAGGCCATAAGCAGTGGATAATAGAAGGCGAAATCCATCAAAATTCTAAAAAAACTTTCAAGACTGGATGCGCCAGGGGCAGATATTTCATTCCATAATGCATTAAAATAACCTGCAAGTGTTTGCCATAACGCCATAACATAGCTAGACCATGTAGGTGTAAATGCGACATCAAAGACAGTTTCGTACAGGCTCATGTCTAATTACCGAATGGTAGAGATTGCAGTGTCATCATGGTTTTTAACATCGCCAGTGAAGGTTGATTGAGAAGGAAATTGTCAGGGTAATAGCCAAAATTAAGTGCATTTCGTCTTTGTAATAGCTCCATTTGTGTCGCAATTTCCCCATCTGGAATAGGTTGTCGCGTTTTCCAGTCTACGGCTTGTAATTCAAAAACAGTCTTTTTAAGCCCCTGGGGGTAAAGGGCTATCTTATCAATCAAGGCATTTAGCCATTCGCTTGGATTTTCCGCATTTTCCATTTGTGGCATGGCCATTACCGCAACGTAATCATAGTGTTGCAAAAAATCAGGTAATGATTGCGAAAGCCACGCACTACTGGCTGGATTTAAGGCTGCATTTGCGTACAGGTTACGTGCCGTTTTAATTTCTGGGCGATAATGCCGTACTTTTTCGGCCAAGTCCAAGGTGAAATCAGTGAGTGCAGCCACCTTTACACCGACTTGTTCTTCAGGCTTTAAGCCTTTGGTGTGCAGCTGTGCAGCTGGGCTGGCATCTTCAAAATCGGTTAACATGGCATCATCATGAAATAATACCCCGTAGAAGTGAGCGTTTTTGCCCAAATCTTCATAAATCTCGGTAATAAATTCACGCGCTTCCGGATGAAAAGGTGACAAGCGCTGATAGCTGTTTTGGCTCCGAACTACTTTGCCATCTTTTAATTCATGTACCCACCAGTCATCGGGCGCATCAATCGCAAATGCCAATACCGGCATCCACGCGTAGACGTTAACTTTGGAGCGGGTTTTTAATTGCCATGAGACACGGTTAAACAGATCGCTGCGCATGGGCAAATGGCGATTAGGAAAATACAGTGCATCAGCATTGCCATTGCCGTCAGGGTCGGCATAAGCCTGCAAGTAAACCGTGTTTATATGCAGTTTTTCAATACGATCCAGTAATTTGCCAAGATTGCGGTCAACTTGCAGCGGGTCGGGATCATAGATATAGTCAAGATCTACATGTGCAACGCGAATGGGATCGGGTTCATTAAAGTGCGTTAGCGTGTAGGCAAAATGATCCAGAGGCTTATTGTCTTCCATGAGATGTCGCTTGATGGCAATAAGATCGTAGGTGTTATTCATACCGTCTTGCAAACTCATGGTAACGTTAAAGCCATTATCGCGGGCAATGCCGATAGCTTCATGGCTGAAACTGCCATAAGGCCAAATCAAAGCACGCGGTCTTTTTCTCAAACGTTTATATAAGATATCAGCACTTTTTTCTAAATCGGCATCAATGCGTGCGCTGAATGCTCGATCGGATTCGTAGCTTTTAGTGGCAGGATTGTAAGCGCGCGTCGTTGCAGCAGGTTCGGAATTATTTTGTGGATTGCTTACGATGCCATGGTGCAAATCATCGGTATGCGATGCCATTTCGATAAGTCCGGAGTCGGACATTTCCCGCGCTTGCTCCCAGCTTATAAATTCCTCGCGTGGTTTTAATTGGTTACCATAATGTACCATTTGGCCTTTAGGCGTTTCCATCCAGCTAGTAACCAGCCCATAAACGGCTGGAAAATTGAACATTTTCAGCGTAGGGTAAATGCGGGTGTAAAAACTGGCATAGCCGTCATCAAAAGTCAGCAATAGCGCATTTTCGGGTAAAGGTTTTATGCCATCCCGCGCATTCACTATATCTTGTATGCTGACAGGGTGAAAATTATGCGCTTTAATCCACGACAGTTGGCTAATCAGGTTGTCAACGCTGATTGTTGTAGGGTCGTCATTCCAAGTGTCTCTAACATCGTGATAGCAAAGAGAAATAAAAGTATCCTGATAAGCGCAGGCTGCAGAACTAGAGAGCAGTGACAATACGAAAGCGATTGTTTTAAACATGTCAGAATCTTATATCGGTGTTCAGGTAAAAAATCCAATTTCGGGTAGGAATGCCATCGTAAGCGGTCCACGCATGACTTGCCCCGTAGGTGAGTTCAAAGCGATCTCGGGTTTTCCAGCGATGTTCGTACTGTATATTGCCAGTCACATTCGATCCAAAGTCCTCCTGCCAATAGTTGCCGACCGACAGCGCTAGTCTCTGGTAGAAAGTGGTATCGTAATAACGGTAGGTGAGATAGTCATTGTCCAGAGTGAGCGAAACGGTTGTATCACTTTTTGGGTTAAAGTAAGGATAAGTATTAGTGATAGTATTGTGATTGGTATTGGCTGAGTAGCCGCCAGAAAGGAAAGTTCCGAACTTGTAGCGTGGGCCGCTGTACCATCTCTCAAAATAAGTGCCACTCACTGCAAAACGGTCGTTATCACCATAATGGACAGTCGGTGTGATTTTATCATCGCCTTCAGAATAGGCGCTGTGAAAGGCGGCTAAGTCAAATTGTCGGGACTCATGAACTCTATAGGTTAATTGCAGTTTTTCAGTGGAGGCTCTAATACCATTAGCCAAGGCGCGTAATGAAATATTGTTATCGAGGCTATCAAACCCTGCAAACAACTGCCAATGATCATTAAATTCATAATTCACTCCTAAATTTATTCCTACACCTGTTTTGGTGTAGATATCATAATGTAATTCGGAGGTTGCTAATATATTTCTGGCCGAATATTCCACACCTAAGCCATAGGTTTGGATATAGCCACGTAAATCTTGGGGGTTAGGTTCAGCTACCGTTATTTGTCTTGGAAAGAGAGCCGTGCCCCAACCTTGATGAGCGAAAATTCGATAATTATAATCCAGAGGCGGAGTGTACAAATAATTGTCCAAACGAATGTCTTCACTACCTTTAGGATTATTATTAGCGTTTGTTAGGTCGCTGGTACTCAGTCCGCCGCTATTAAACGATTTAAATTCCCAGTCGTTGTGTATGTTCCACAAACGCACCTGTTTTTGAACGCCTTTATCTTCAGGATAATCGTGTGCAAGCTTCACAACTTCTTTTTCTGTTTTTCGATATTCCTTTAAGTCGCGCATGACTTCTGCATGACCCACTTTAAGACCCAAATGTTTGGGTGCCATATTTTGGGCCATATCAAAATGCTTTTCAGCTTTACGCGGCCAACCGCGGAAATAGTAAGTGCGTGCTAAATCGTGGCGTATGTCGGGGTTGAAAGAACCTCGGCTGTATAAATCTTCAATTTTGTCAGAAGCCTCATCCAGCTTATCCGCATACGCGCTCATATCGGCAGCTGTTAATTCAGTACTGGTTTTTTTAGGATTGCCCCGTGTATATGCGGGGCCATCGGGAGGCACAAAACGCAATTTTTCAGGTTGTTCTTTAGCCAGTTGTTTGGCAAGTTTATCTGCGTCATCAAATTGTTCTGCTTCCAGGTATGCGTAAACTAGAGATGATCTGGCATTAAAGTCTTTAGGGGACTCTTTAATAATGGACAGATACAGATCGCGGGCTTTTTCAGGTTGTTCTAAATATAAATAAGCATCGGCGGCGGCTGATCGTGCGTAGGCGGGGACAATGACTTTATGTTGTTGCAGAGCGTCATATTCGTTAATAACATCCTGCATCCTAATTCTATGGCGTAGGGCGACCATGCGGTCAATATGTGCTCTTTGATTCCACACTTCAGGCTCTTTAAGCTGGAGTGTTTTAATAGAGGCAATATTATCATCAACCGCTTTAATAGCGTCATCCGTTTCATCAAAACGGTGTTCGTCTTCTAGTGGGGATATTTCGCCCCATCTGATTTTGGTAGCCGCAACATCCCAGTTAAAGTGAGCCCACTCTTCATCAGAAAACAATTCCCTGTTAGCCTGAGCTTTTTCGTAAGCTATAGGAATGGCGCCCGCAGCGATTAAGTCAAAAACAATCCCTCGTGTGGCTTCTGTATTGCTAGGCTGAAGGGTAAGGATTTTTTCATAATATTTAATGGCCGTCAAAAATTGCATTTTGACTTCGTAGCCATAGGCCAATGCTAGTAATACATCAATATTTTGGGGGTATGATCGTTCCAGCCTCTTTAATAAGTTGATGGCGGGGTCGGTTTTTTTTTGGTCGATTTGGACAAGCGCCAAGCCGAGCTGTGATTCGATGCGACCAGGCTCTGCTGCTACAGCACGTCGGTACAAGTATTCTGCCCGTTGAAAGTTTTTAAGATTGCGTGCGGATTTGGCGACGGCTTCAAGTACATAAACCGGAGCATAGTCGATGTTTATGTTCGCTTCTTGCTTGAGCACATCTGCGTCGCGTCCTGCCCAGGAAAGTATTTGGATGTAATCGTACTGATACTGGGTGGTTTCAGGATTGTTCTTTATCAACTGTTCAAGTTTTTTTAGTGCTTGTGCTGTGTCGCCTGAGCGTGCCTTTTGCAAAGCCTGTTGGTATTGTTCGTCGGACGTGGTGTCACTAAACGCTAGAGGTATATGTAAACATATACTCATGAGAAGTATTTTGAATTTGACGGATTTTGACGCGGACAACCTTAGTCTATTCATAAAAAAATTATAAAAAATGCCCTTGTTATTTTGTGAATTTGGTCTAGCGACTCATGGCTTATGTTATGGCAAATCGCTTCAGCAATCAAACAAATATCATAAAAAAAGTAGTGATTAATCTATTTAAATCCTAGTGTTACTAGAGCATTTGCATGTTTTTACAGGGCAGTTGTTTTTAAGCTATTGAAATTATTGTTATTTGTTTTATTTTTTGTAAAATGGTACGGGTTCTGAAAAACGACAAATTGTTGCTTTTAACAGTTGTGCTGTGGGGTTTTTGTCGCAATATGTGGTTTTTTGATTAAGAGGGAATATCGAAATTATTCTAGTAAATACAATTTTTAATACAACTTCATGAAAATTATTTTCAACTCAGCTTTGATGTTAACAAACAGTCGTGATAGATTGTTGTAAAGTATTTTATGTTATTAAGCGGGTCAATCTCTAGTTTTAGGGTTTTTGGACTTACAGCGTTTTCTTATCAGTTGAATAGCATTAATTAGTAGTGGAATACAAACCTAGGTTCGTATTCCCTCGAATATAACTAATCGATATTGAAAACGCTGTAGGTTGTTCGGCAAGGGATTTTTTAAATAAGTTGTTGAGACTACGGTGCGCAACATTTTTAATTTTTCTATCCGCCATTGTTTTGCTAAAGGATGTTTAAGGTGAAAATGAAATTCAATAAACATGAGCAAGCGGTTATTAATGAACTCGGCCGTGATCAGTTGGAGGAGCAAGTTAATTCTGGAGGAAAAATAAAGTTAATGCCGTGGCATTGGTATTTGCTGTTGTTGATTATTTTTAGTCCGTTAGTTTTTTTTCTGATTAAATTTGGCGCCCATGTCCTAGCGGTGCGTGTGTCAGGCCAAATTGCTTTGCCTCAAGTTGAAATTAGAGCCAGCAAAGAGGGTTATGTAGATAAGATATCGGTTAAAACGGGGCAGCGTGTTAAAGCCGGTGAATTTTTATGTCAGCTTGAGCAGCCAGAATTGAAAAAAAAAGAAAGTCTGCTTAATTCTGAGTTGGATTACTTGCAGAATAATTCTGCGAACAAGGATATGAAAAATGCCTTTTCTGCGACACGGAGTAATCTGGACTTTGCCAGTAGACAAAAAACATATTTAAAAGAGAGGTTGGATCAAGTAATTGAGTTATTCAATCGGGGTGCGGCAGATCATGCAGAAGTTAAGTTAGCTACTTTTCAATATGATCAGGCCTCAGCGCATTTTATCGATTTGAATGCTGCAATGTTAAGAGCTAAAGATACTGGGTTGATGATGCGGTCGGCTATTCAAGGCCAGGAAAGCTTGCGCATTAAGGAGTTAGCCCTGGAAAGAAAAAAACTTGAGCTACAGACCAGGGCATTGTCAGTTTTTTCTCCTGTATCGGGTAGTGTGTCTGAGATTTTTGTTGTGGAAGGCAGCTATGTTTCTAGGGGTGATCTTGTTTTCACAATGACAAAAAATGAAAAAACATATGTTATGGTGTATTTGCCATCCGACTATATTAAATATACAAAAGTAGGGCAGTTGGCAAAAATTGTATTTGCTGATGGTGAAAGAGTGTCTGCAAAGGTAATGAGATCCTTTAAAGTGGCCAAATCAGAGGTGCTTAATAAAGTGGCTTTGCCCGATACTAAAAATAATTACATTTTGGTTCACCTGGAATTTACAGCAGCCATAAAACAAAAAACAATGGATGGCTTGCCGATTGATGTATTATTTTAAAGGGATGTTGGCGTTTTTTTAGCCATCATCACCAAAGTTAATTGCTCGATATGAGTTTAGAGTACAATCAATGATTAAGAGTCAAGTTGTGCAGAACTTACGGCTGAAGGACTTAATAGGGTAATCCTGGTTAAGTTGACGTTGGTGGGTATTACTAGTTTGGGCATGGATTTTTATTAGAAACACGCGCCTGTTGGTAAAGGCTGTAGTTTCTATGGCTCATGATTTTGAAGATTAAGTACGGGTGTAGTATTTTTTCTAATATAAAGTTTGCACTGGTCGTTGTATTTTATAAAAAAATTTTTTACTATGCTGGGTAATAGGGCAAATATATTAATTTTATAAGGTGGTGGGTAATGAATATAGTTGAAGGAAGATCTAATTTACGCAGATTATCAGTGCCTCGACGTACTGCACAAAGAGATGAAGGAGGAGATCGACGTCAGTGTGATCGTAGGCAGGAAGCTGAAGGTGTGGATAAAGTTGAAGAAAATGATCAGGATACTCAAAAAAAATATGTACGCGTTAGTGTTACGCCTGGAGAAAGGACTTTACTGCAAGATATGTATTTGATTGAGGACGAATAAAATGCATTTAGATTAGGATTCTAAAAAATAGTTCAAATAAAAATTGACAAGATCAAGAAACTGCATATAATAGGCGGACTGAGTTGATCGAAAGATTAGCCGCTCTTTAAAAACCTAGATCAAAATAATGTGT
>NZ_JAYTLQ010000011.1:0-29057 GCF_043729335.1 Crenothrix sp.
TTCAGCGGTATAGGCTTTGGGTTTTTCTTGGGTCATATTGGGACACTCCTCTTTTCAAATATTTTAAAGGGTGTGTCCGGTTTAGTATAGCCACATCATAGTGTTGCAGTTGATCAGTGAACATCAGGCCGGCATACCCTTGTTGATGGAAGCCCTAAGCGGTAACAGCAGTGACAAGACCAGTTTTCGCCAGACGCTGAATGATCACATTGAACAGCTGAGCACAGGTGTCGGGCTTTCGTTGGTTGTTGCTGATAGCGCATTATATGCAGCACAAACCCTGCAAGACTTGGGCAGTTTCCCTTGGGTTACCCGTGTTCCTGCAACGGTTGGCGGTACACGCGAATTAATCCTGGCCGTCTCTGATGACTGGATGCTTGACCAGCCAGAACGTGCTTTTACTGTACTGGGCTCCAACTATGGCGGTGTTAATCAACGCTGGCTGATTGTTTATACCCAAGCGGCTCGTGAGCGTGCCGAGCAAACGGTGAATAAACAACACTTAAAAAAAAGCCAGGCCGAATACAACGCGTTCACTGCCTTGGCCAACCAGACCTTCGCCTGTGTCGCGGATGCGCAGGCTGCTTTGGTAAAATTACAAAAAATCATGAAAGTTGTCGCTTTGCACGATCCGGAAATTATTGAGGTGGCCAGTTTCACTAAAAAGGGCCGGCCGCGTAAAGGCCAGTTACCCGATATCATCCGCTATCGTATTGAAGCGGGCGTGGCATCTGTTCTTGAAACAAGATGCCATAAGATACAGGCTAAAAGCTGCTTTATTATCGCCAGCAACCAACTGGATGAAGCGCAGCTCAGCCATGAGAAAATGCTGGAGCTCTATACACCAGGCCAACAAAAAGTCGAACGTGGCTTCCGCTTTTTGAAAGATCCTTGGTTCATGGCCGATACCTTGTTTCTCAAGTCACCCAAACGTATTATGGCGCTGATGGCGATTATGACCCTTTGTCTCTTGGTGTTCGGCGCGTTGGAGTACCGTATCCGTCAAACGCTTGAGCAGAACAAGCAAACATTTCCAAGCCAAATTGGAGCGGCCACCGCAAAGCCTACCGCTCGGTGGGTGTTCCAGTTCTTTACCGGTATCCATGTGCTGATAATCGATAGTCGTCGGGAAGTCATACTGAACTGCAATGAATACCACCATCAACTGGTTAACTTGCTTGGAAACCGGTATGTTAAATTATATGCAAATTCTGAATAGGGGGGTGCGGAATGTGGGATATTACATAGGCCATACAGTTTAAATAATTTTTACGTTGAGCGGGGTGCGAAATGTCGGTTAATATCTATTAATTGAAAATACCTCGCAAAGTCAACAACCGATCAAACAGCCGTATAAGCTAATTCTTATCCCTATTGCCTTTCGCGTTTTTAGAAGTCTGTTTAAATGCCTGTATTTTGATGATAACGCTGTGCCCATTGGATAAGACAGCCTTCACATCTTTAGGGAGCCGGTTTTTTCAATGGCCTGAGGTTAATCTCAGTAATCTCGGCGGTACGCGGCAGACTAAGTGCATTAATAACAACCGAAGCGACATCATCAGGCTGCATCAGGCACTCCGGTTGATAAGCCTTATCTTCCGCAGCGTAAACAGCTTCCTGCATCGGGCTTGCGGTACGGCCTGGATAGACACTTAACACACGCACCCCGTTTGTGTTAACTTCTTCCCTAAGACTGTCAGCAATCGCTTTGAGCGCATACTTGGTGGCAGCATACTGGCTCACGCCACTTTTCGCCGTTAATCCTGCGCTAGAATTAATAAACACTATTTGCCCTTGTTTAAACTTTAATGCTGACAAAAACACTTGTGTAAGTAGATAAGCAGCGCGGACATTGATGCGATATTGGTAGTCAAAATCGTCTATGGAAGCATGATCTATTTTTCCCAAAGAAATTACTCCCGCACTGTGTATTAATATATCTATTCCCCCAAATGCTTCTTGAATATCTACTGCTAGGGCATTGATGTCTTCATCTACGCCAAGATCCACTTGATAGATTGACAGGCTTTTGGAAAACTGTGGGGCGCATTCTACCACGGCACGGAGTTTTTCCAGACTGCGTCCGACAAGACATACTTTGGCTCCCTCTTGAGCCAAACCCAGCGCAATGGCCTTACCAATGCCACTACTGGCTCCGCTGACAACAGCTACACAGTTTGTAAGAGAAGACATTAATTCAGCCCTTCTTTCGCTAATATTTTTGCTGGTATGTGAGAATGCTCTAATAGTTTATGCATTGACAATAGTTGGGCGGCTGATTGAATGGCCGTAAATTCAATGTCGGAGCTTTCAGCAATGTCCAGCAAGTTGTTGCTGCCATCAGACAGGTTCAAAACCCATAACAATGCCAGCTCATTTGCCCCAATAGAAGAATACAGGCCTCTTTTCCCTAACTGGGGTTCGCATTTAGGGCTTAGATTCAGATAAGTGTGATTATTTTCCAAAATATTGAGCGTCGCCAAGAGCTTGGAAAAGCTATCATTAAGAGATTCTGGCTGAATAAATGTCAGGTTATCCGCAGAAGTATGGTATTCAGGGTATTGCCCATAAGGTGTTCTCATAAAGCATCCGACAGGCAGATTAAAGCCAGGAGAGCAATACTGGCGCTCATCATAGCCGTAAGGGTAAAAATCGATGATGTCGTAAGTTTGCCCGCAATGCTTGAGTACATGGGCAACCGCACGGTCTATGTCGGTATCCGCCCGTCGGCTTTTCTTATAAGTTATCTTGCCAGCGTCACCCACGCCGGTTATGACCAGTCCGTGCTTTATTTTATCTACATTGGCTTCATTGATTGAAAGCCAGGTAATGGCGCCAATAGTGCCAGGAATAAAAACAAAACGATAGGATAATCGGTGCGGAACCGTTTGCAGGGTTTTTGCCAAAATTGTCGCTAGCCCGATACCCGATAGATTGTCGTTGGCCAATGAGGGGTGGCAACCATGGCATGAAATCAGCACTTCATCAGCTACTTCACCTTTCAAGTATAGTTCACCATAAGTAAGACTTCCGGCTTCGAGTGTGGCATCCACGAACACTTCATAATCGCCTTCTTCGAGCGCCATAAGGGTGTTGTGACTTAGGCAAAATCCCCAGTTCTCTTTATAGTACGATGTTTTATAGGGTATCCAATCGGGATGATCCGGCAGCGTAAACAGATGTTCTTTGAGTTCTTGCAGTGAAACAACTTTGTTGACCGGTAGGCTGTAATTCAAGACGTGCAAGTTTGATTTTTGAAAATCAATGACCTTTTCGCCCTGGGCATTTTTCACATACGCATCTTTAATATTCCATTCCTTGGGGACAACCCAGTCGAATACGTTTGTACCTGAAGGCACTTCGTGAATCTTGAGCGGAATATGCTGCTGAAGTAGGGTCATGGTCTGGCGGAAGCCATCACCGGTAATGCTTCTGCAAATGGGAAAAAGCTCAGTTATCAAGGCATAAATCTCTGCACCGATTTCTTTGGCAGCAACTGCTTTAAGGTCATCAATAGTCATGTTTTGACACCGGCTAATGAAATGAAATCCGGTAACTGTCGATCCCGTTCGGAGATAACGTTTAAGTCTGCCGGCCAGTTAATGTTAAACAGTGAATCATTCCACCTAAATCCTTTTGAATATTCAGGCGCGTAAAATTCAGACATCTGGTAGAACACTTCGGTATTGTCTTCAAGCGTGAGAAAACCATGAGCAAAGCCTTCTGGGACATAGAGCATCTTGCGGTTATTCGCTGAAAGCACAGCACCCACGTGCTGCCCAAAGGTCAAAGAATTTTGGCGCATATCGACAATGACATCATAAATTGATCCCATGGTGCAGCGAACCAGCTTGGCTTCTTCATGCGGTTTTATCTGGTAATGCATCCCCCGCAATGTGCCCTTTTTGGCATTAAAGGAAACACTGCATTGCACCAGTTCAGATATTAAGCCTTGGGCTAAAAACTCGTTTTGACACCATGAGCGGGCAAAAAAACCCCGTTCATCCGGCAATCTCTCGATATCGATGAGGTATGAGCCTTTGAGTTTGGTTTCGGTAAAAATCATGAATAGATTTTAACTTCCGGAATGGGAACAATAAATTGCCCGCCCCATTCTTTAATATAAGCCTGCTGCTCCATGATTTCATCCTTGAAGTTCCATGGTAATATCAGCAAATAATCCGGACGGGTTTCCCTGATTTTTTCTGTGGGGTATATCGGAATATGCGTGCCAGGGGTGAACTTGCCATGCTTATAGGGATTGCGGTCAACCGTATAGTCAATAAAATCTGTGCCAATCCCGCAATAATTCAATAGTGTATTGCCTTTGCCTGGAGCACCGTAACCACAGACTGTTTTACCTTCGCGTTTTACCTTAATCAGAAACTCCAGCAGTTTGCGTTTGGTTTCTTTTACTTGCTCGGCAAACGCTGAATAGGTTTCCATGTGCGTTAATCCCGCAGCTTGCTCACGGCTTCTAAGTTCGTTTGCCCTTACGCTGACCGGTCTTGTGGTATCGGCAGTATGACGTGCATAAATTCTCAAAGAACCGCCGTGAGTAGTTAGTTCCTCAACATCAAAAATAGTCAGTTGGTGGGCGGCTAAAATCTTCTCCACCGCAATGAACGAAAAATAGGAAAAATGCTCGTGATAGATAGTGTCAAACTGATTTTCCTGCATTAGGCAGCTTAGATGCGGGAATTCGAGGGTAATAATGCCCTGGGGTTTGAGCAGTATTTTCATGCCAGCCACGAAATCATTAAGATCGGGCACTTGCGCCAATACATTGTTGCCCAGTACTAAATCGGCTTGTTTGCCCTTGGATACCAGCTCGTTGGCCAGCTTTTCTCCGAAAAATTCCACAACGGTTGGGATGCCTTTTTCGATTGCAACCTTGGCCACATTTTTAGCAGGTTCTATACCCAGCACGGGAATATTTTTTTCGACAAAGTATTGCAGCAAATAGCCATCGTTACTGGCCAGTTCAACAACTAGGCTCTCGGAATTAATGCCATAGTTTTCAACCATCAAATCTGTATAATCTTTGGCATGTTGTAGCCACGAAACGGCATAAGACGAAAAGTAACCGTATTCATTAAATATTTCTTCGGGGCTGACGTATTCTTCCAGCTGAACCAGAAAACACTTTTCACACACATACACGCGCAATGGATAGAAACACTCTACATGATTCAGTTGTTCAGGGCTTAAGATACTCTCGCACAGTGGCGACATGCCCAAATCAACCAGTGTATGTTTTAAGGGGGTGTTACAAAATCTACAAGCGGGGTTATGCTGCATTATTCTCTCCTGTTCCATGTTATTAAATGATGCTTAAATCGCCGATCACATCACTATATCCATTGAAGCTTGTCATTTACCAATGCTTTTTCTTGAAGTTCGGCCAGGATATTAAGCCGCATATATTGTGAGTTTCTAAATTCTCCATCCTTAAATCCCACACTAATAAGTCCGTCATATAGCTCTTTGATGGATTCCGTTAGACTTACTTTAGGCTGATGGAAGGGCGCTAGCACCTTAAAAAGATCAAAATTGACCCGGTAGGAACGGTTATCCGGCTGAGCATCCTTGTTTATCGAAATCTCAGTGCCTGCAATAACGTTGGCCACTTCTTGAGCCAAGTCTTTGACTTGATAATTCCATTCATCACTGCCTACATTCACGGCCAGAAAGTTGCCACCATTCGCTGATTCTCTGCTAATAGCCCAATCTATGGCGCGTGCCATATCTTTTATATTGATTAAGGGTCGCCACGGCATACCATCACTTAAGATGGTAATTTTTTTTGAGGCGACAGCACCGGCAACAAAATCATTCAGAACCAGATCCAACCGTAATCGGTCACTCCAACCGCACGCGGTCGAAAATCGTAGGCAACTTATTTTGAAGGTTTCAGAAGCTAATGGCGACAAGTCTGTTTCGGTTAATACCTTGGATCTTGCGTAGGCAGTAAGCGGATTTAACAGCGATGTTTCCGTTCTTGCACTGTCGTCCGCTGAGCCATACATGCTGCAACTGGAAGCAAATACAAATGATGTCACCCCGGCTTCTTTTGCCTTTTTAGCCAGGTCAATGCTGGCGCGATAATTAATATCCTGGGTAACATCCTCAAACTTGTTGCCAATGGGATCATTAGAAATGGCGGCCAAATGCACTATGGCATCCACACCCTGTAAAATATCTTGAGGAAACTGTCGCATATCGCCAAAATGCTGAATATTAATTTTGCATTCAGGCAGCATATTAGTGTTTGTAATGCTTCGCGCGAAGTAACCAATGTCAAAACCGATCAGTACAGCATCTGGAAAAGATGCGCGTAGTTGTTTAGTTACAGCGGGCCCAACATAACCCATGTTCCCCGTAATCAATATTTTCATTTTTTATTATCCTAAAAAGTCTATTCCATTAAAGAGAAATCAACAGTGAGAGATTTTGTGCTAGTCAGCATTTCATGCGTATTAAGAGCCTGACAATTAGTATTCGATTCTACCTACATAAGCCTCTATAACAATACGTATAACTACCTATGTTTTACATCGTAAAGCTAATTTTGCCAGAAAATTTAGGTGAGGTTTTGGCCTACTATTTTTATCGGGCTTAAATGGGAACACAATTAACAATGTATTCTCCAATAGCCAAGGAAGCTGTAGCAGCAGGGCTTGGCGCATTAAGAACATGCAAGGCATTCGGACGCATGATGAGATGAAAGTCATCGACTAAATCCCCGTTAGGTTTCATGGCTTGGGCGCGAACACCTGCGCCACCCGGCGTTAGGTCGGCGGCACTGATATCAGGGACAAGGCGTTGAAGTGCCTTGCAAAAGTGTTGTTTGCTGAATGATTGAATTAATTCTGAACAGGCCATAGCAGGATATTTATGCAGAAACCGCCACAATCCGGGGAAAAACAGCATGTCTTGTATATCATGGATATCAAATTTTGTTAATTGGTAGCCTTCACGCGCAAAGGCAAGCACCGCATTGGGGCCCGCCTCTACGCCTCCTTGTATCATGCGGGTAAAATGCACACCAAGGAACGGAAACTGGGGGTTGGGCACGGGATAAATCAGGTTTTTCACTAATTTCTGGGCAGTAGGGCCCAGGTGATAATATTCACCGCGAAACGGAATAATGCGTAAATCTCGCTGTTCGCCTGCCAGCTCAGCCACCAGGTCGCAATGTAAGCCGGCACAGTTGATGAGGTAATCAGCGTTAAATTCCGCTATCGCTGTCGTAGCGACCCAAGCATTTGCTTTGCGCTCTAGGCGTGTCACTTTAGCGCCAGTGATTATGCGGCCACCTCGTTCTTGAATGCGAAGCGCCAATCGGTCACAGACCTGCCGGTAATCGACAATGCCTTCTTCAGGCACATGAATAGCGGCGAGGCCGTTAACATGGGGTTCTATTTTTCGCATTTCAGCCGCGTCCATTTTGCGTAAACCTTGCAGCCCGTTAGCAATACCTCGACGCAGTAATTCGTCCAGTCGGGACTGCTCTTCGAGGCTGACGGCGACAACTAATTTACCGCAAATTTCATGTGTAATATCTTCCGCACGACAAAATTTTGTCATTTGCCGGATGCCGGTGACTGCTAATTTTGCCTTATTTGAGCCAGGTTTATAATAAAGGCCTGCATGCAACACACCGCTGTTATGTGTACTTTGGTGCGCACCAACCTGTTCTTCTTTCTCAAGTAAGGTAATGCGGGCTAGCGGGAATCGCTCCAGCAGCCGATAAGCCGTTGCTAAACCCACCAAACCACCGCCGATTATGAGAAAAGTTTTTTGTGTGCTCATTATAATTTTTCTAAAAAAGACAGCGTTTAGGATGGAGTGAGGGTGGGCATTTTGGTACTTTAAAATAATTTTTGACGGTTAGGCTAATTTAGAATTACGCCTGTTAAAACAGGCGGCTGAAAAAAATAGGCTTGAAAAAAATCTTTATGTCGCCCAAGTTTTAAATTACCTTAAACTTGGTTATAAATATTGGGCTCGTTAAAACCAGTATATTCTTCAGTATGTGTTTGCAAAGCCATTGTTTTCAATATTTTTTCACGCAGCTCTAGACGTGCAGTAGGCTTAAGACCGGTAATATTAAGAATTTGTTGCCACCGGTAAAGCCAATCATGGCGTAAAAGTGATTCCTTGGTATTTCGACAACTAATTTCCAGCAACCGCTCGGGCTGTGTGGAAAGACTTGAAAGTACATCCGCAACATCTGAACCGTCTGGCTGTATCTCAATGACAGAATCGGGCCAATTGAACATTTGGTTAAATGATTCACAATGGGGTGATTGTCCTAGCAATATAGCGCCGGCAGCAGCAGCTTCAAAGTATCGTGCACCAATCTCAATTTGCCCCGCAGTTTCATGGGTAGCATCCATTTTTGCGGGTGCAACGACAAAATACTGAGCACGTTTGGCAATATTAGCGAACATATCCCTATGTTGCCGGTAGTCTTTTACCGGTGAATCACCTGTGCCAAAGGTGTCATACATGTAGAATATTTTTTGCTTTGCAGCAATATCCAAAAAACTTTCGTGAAGTTTTTGCCACGCACGCCCCATGCTATAAATATCAATTACTCTGGCAGAAGATGCAGGATACGGTGCGAACCGCAGCGCATCTACCCCTGTGGGTATAAAATCGCATGGACGGTTTAATAATGCACTAACCGCCTTGGCTGTAGCATTAAGGCCGCAAGCAATATGATCAAATTGCGCTAGGGCGGATAGCCATTTTTCATTGAATGTCGAATCTTGGAGCTCGGTAACCCACAGTTCGTTAACCCAGCAGATACTGGTTTTACAATGATCTTTCCACCTTTGAATAGCCGGAATATGAATAATATCTTCAACATAAGGCAAATAAGCAATGAATAGATCGTATTCTTTGGTTAAGCTAATGGGTTGTAAGGTCATGTTTGTTGCGACCATCTTGCCGGTAAAATCTCGCCTGATAATCTTTTGCTGAAGTGTTTTCCTAAAACCATAAGATTTTTTAGGTTCTAAAATTATCAAATCCACATCATCGATATCAAACAAGATGTCTTGGCCTTCATAAAATCCGCATAGAAAAGTATTGAAAGCGAAACCCCGCGTCGTTAACATACATATTCTGGGTTTTCTCTTATTTTTCAGTTCTTCAGTGATTGCCAAACAATCACTTCTATTCAAAAAATTCATGTTTCAGCTCCCTTGATTGCATCATTGTTATGGCTCAAAATTCTACAAAATAGCGGTTTATTCAGTTGTTAACGGGCTATATAACCGCTGATCCATTGTCATTTATTGAAGACGGCATCTTCAATGCTCGGAAAAAATCCAGGTAAAATGCTTTCTGCCCCATGATGTATAAAAGCATACACAGATAAGAAACCAGCATTACGCTGCCGCCCAATGCAAGGTGCAAAAAAGGCGATAGCAACTGGCCAAAGTAAAATTGCACACTCACTGCCAGCCCTGCGGACACGAGGCCAGAAACGAAAGGTCTGCTGACGGCCTGTAAAATATCTTGCGCGGAAATACCTGTGCCCCGAATACACCAGGCAATATGAGGAATTACCCACAATGCCATCGCTGACGAATACGCCAATGCCACGCCACTAGCGCCATACGGCAATCCTATGAAGTAGGAGACAACCACCAGCGGGGCGATAACAAAGGCAATTTTCAAGCTTCGTCCCGCTCGTCCGGTGGCGTAAAGAAACCAGCCAAAAGGATTGATCAACCCGAAAATGACTATCGTGGGCGCCAGCAGCCTAAAAATAGGTGCAGCTTCTTTCCATTTGGCACCCAGAAGCACAAAGATCATATCCTCAGCAAATACAGCACAGCCAATGGTGATGGGCAAGGTCAATGCAACCAGGAGCGTATAGCCTTTCAGGAAATATCTTTTTTGCCGAAGCGGGTCGTCCTGGATCCGCGATAGTGCTGAAAAAGCAACTCCGGCGATGGATGAATTAATATTTTCTGATGGGATACTGATCAGTTGATACGCTCTCTCATAGGTTCCAAGAACTTGGGCACCCAAAAACCGGCCTAAGAGAATTTTTTCCAGATTATAGGCAATATGGACAACGAGTCCGTTTAAAGTAACCATCCCACCAAAACGCACCATAGCTCGAATGCTGGTCTTGCGGCTCGGTAAGCCAGGTTTCCATCTGACAACAGCCCATGTACAAACAGCACTGATGCAGGGCATTGTCACTATTTGACCGACAAGCGCCCAATATCCGAAGCCCTTAACGGCCATGACAATTGCAACGCTGATGCCTATTACCAAGGTAATAATGTCTATTACCGCTATAGTACCAAAACGCATTTGGCGCTGGAGTAGCGCTGAATGCTGTGCCGCTGCGCCAGCAAACAGAAAATCAGCGGCCAGTGCTGTCATCACCCAAATAAGGCGAGGCTCGTGGTAAAAATCAGCGACAACGGGTGCGGCGGCTATTAATACCGATGCGAGTATCAAGCCTACCAGTATATTAATCCAAAACAACATGGACATTTGCTCATGGCTGATAGTGGCACATTGAACAGTAGCCATAGAAAGTCCGGCATCTTTAAATAGACCAAAAATGCCGGTAATCACAGTTGCCATAGCCACTAATCCAAAGTCCTTTGGATCCAATAAGCGTGATAAAACCATAAGCGAGCCTAGGCGAAGCGCAAAATTAATGGCTTGAGCGCCTATTTTAGAAAGTCCACCATGAATGACTTTATGCTTGAGTTCTTTCATAGCACTTTCATGAAGATTTGGCCAAACAAGGTGTGTCCGCTTCTGAGTTGACAGCAGTATCATTATGTTCGGGTACTCTTTCCAGCCAGATTTCACGCCACCATGAATAAATACTTCGGGGACAGCTCATCCGGCAATCGCTATACCGCGACTGGCAAATAACATTTTCTAAAATAATGCACGGATTTTTAACGGTGACCAATTTACGGGTTTTTTCATCCAGGAAAGTGGTTACCCGTTTTTTAACACGAAAAACTTCGCCACAATAAGGCACCATTTCAGCATCAAAATACATGCCCCTGTTGTTTCCACCTTTGTTCAAAGTGGTAAGAATCTCATTGTAGGATTTTATTCTGACAAGTTCGCCGGGTTGAAGATTGAGATTGCAGGTGGGTGTCGGCTGGCCTTCAGGTATCTTTCCAGGTCTGCGGGGATAAGGCCCCCATAATCCCTCAAATACATCATAAAACCAGCGCATTGCACGGCCCAAACCTATATAGGTACGCACAGTACTAATAGTTGAAAATGCGCCGTAAACAAATCCTTTAAGCAGTTGGCTTAGAGTGACATTTCCAGAAGAGTAGTCTTCCAGGTATTGTCTGATATCCCACCAGGAAAGGGGGTGGGTAAAATCGGGTATTTCTGTGCCTTGGCAGGTATAGATAATTTCATGGTGTTCATCTAAAGTATGGGTACCAGCAGATACATCAGCTTCGGTGCATGCAGCCGTGTTTATTGGCGCAGGCTGTTTTACAGGGCTACTATTTTCATCAAGGTGCTTTAGCCAATCTTCTTTCCAATAGAGTAGGCAGGTATGCTGGCAGCCACCATAAGCGGCTCCATCACAGCGAAGATCAAGATGAACGCCGTTGGGTAAGCGCCTGGATTGCATGGTATAAACAAAATCGCAGGTTTTGTGCGCCCGCTTGTACACCTTGAACCTTTTTCCACAATATTCAAACATCTGGGGCATGAATGGAAGCCCTTCCATTCGACCCATTTTGTCAAGTGTCGCTAGAATTTCTTCTTTGCTGCGCACTTCTATCCATTCGCCAACCTGCAAATTCATAATTATTCCCTTTATGTATAAAGTATCAGATCACTATTTTGCGGCAGTAAAAACCCTCGGCATAATTCTCTGCGGCATTGCATTCAATGCCTCTTAGTCTGAGCAAAGCGAAAAAAGCATCTTTGCTAAACCAGTGGTGATTAGATTGCGATTTGAAAGATTCAAGAATATGCGTTATTTTTTTCTGGCAAATCGCATCATTCAACTGAACGAAAAAATTTGGATTACCGATGTCGCCGTCATATTTCATAATTTCGTATTCGAGTGTCAGATGATTTCTGAAGGTATTTCCTGTCAGTTCTGAAATAACTCGATGATCTTGATGCAGGTCATGACGATAATGGGTAAAAATAATATCGGGATGAATATCTTGTTTTAAGGTTTCAAAAAAAGTTTTTATTTCTTCGCCCAGATAAGGGAAAAAACCATCTTTAAAATTTTTTACAATAATATTTTTTTTGCTATTCCCTAAAAATTTATTTGCACTCTCAACGGCTTCAGTATTTCTTATACCACTTGAGCCGAAAACAACCCAATGAACTTCGATATTGTTATATTCAGATAAAAGCCGGAGTAGTGTGCCCCCGCAACCAATTTCTATATCATCGCTGTGAGCGCCTAAACACAGTATCTTTAGTGTTAGATCGACATTATGTTTAGGAAAAAGTCCAATTGTGTTCATTGCATTTTCCTTCAAAAACCAGCTCAGTTTTTCTTCCAAATTTCCCACGGTGCTTTTCTATTTTCATACATTTCATTCAGTTCTTTTTGTTCTTTAAAGGTATCCATGCAATGCCAAAATTTATCATATCGATACCCCATTAATTTGTTTTCAGCAATCAGGCGTTCAAACGGCTCGCAGACTAATTCTTCATCTGCTTTCATATAGTCAAAGAGTTCTTTTTTAAAAACAAAATAACCGCCATTGATAATAAAGTTGGTATCTTTAACAAACTCTATTTTTTCAACTCTATCGGTATCGGTAAGTGTTACCACTGAAAAACTTTGCGAAGGCTTAACGCAAAGAAAAGAACCTATTTTTCCGCTTTCTTTAAAAGCCTCGATCATTTCAGGGAGTGGTAAATCAGATAATCCGTCAGAGTAATTCGCTAAAAAATATTCTTCGCCCTCTAAATATTTCTCAACAGCTTTCAATCGTTGGCCAATATTTGAGTTTATTCCTGTATCTACACAAGTGATTGTCCAATCGGCTATATCGCTTTGTTGTAGGCTAATATCTTTGCAGCCATTGGAAAGCGTAAAATCGTTAGTGACACATTCATTGTAATTAAGGAAGAATTCCTTGATTGTGTCGGCTCTATAACCTAAACATAATATAAAATCTTTATGGCCATAATAAGCATAGTATTTCATAACATGCCATAGTATGGGTCTATAGCCTATATTAACCATTGGCTTAGGCAGTTCTCCGGAATGATCGCGTAATCGAGTGCCAAGTCCACCGCAAAATAGTACAACTTTCATGTTGATATTGCTCCATCAATAAATTAACGCATCCATCGCAATCCTGGCTTTAGATAAAAGATATGCCATTTTAAATAGATAGCCCCTAGGATACTTAGTATGACAAGTAAGTTGACAAAATTTACACAATTAATTATATATACCTGCGTATTGATAACAATACGTATAAGTACCTATCTTTTATCCTATCCGAGATAGCCTGTATGCGAAGTCATATCAATATTGCCAGCATAATCATATAATCTATCGATAATGCATGGCATTCTTTCAGCTTTAAGTCGTATTCATTTAATCCCCCTCGTTGAAAAAGAGGGGTTAATGGAGATTTGATAAAAGCCCCTTTTTTCAAGGGGGGGAGGTGAAGGGTTGTTAATTTGCTAGTGCATCTTTTACTTCTTGAGTCATTTTTATTGTATCGAGTGTTGCTGTCTTCAAGCTATTATCATCAATCAAGCTGGCAATTTGTTCGGCGCGGTCATTTAAAAATACCCGTGCACTGTCTGTAGCCAATACGATCAATACAGCATCTTTCTGCTCCCCCTCTGGCATAGATCGCGCGGTTTCCAGTGCATGATCAAATAAAAGCAAGGCTTCTTTATCGTTGCCTAAACGGAAAAAATATCGAGCTACTTTGCTAGTAGCAATGGCTTTGTTTTCAGTATGTTGAATAGTTGTTAACTGCAATTGTGCGGTACTCACCAGTAAACTTTGATTTATTGACACTGACTTTATGAAGGTTGCTAAAGCTGTAGCTACAGCAGCGAAATCAGGATCTTTAATATTGGCCAACTGTTTTGTAACATCGCCCTCCCAATTTTCTTTTAAACGAATTTGAATGTTTTGATATAAAGCCTTGGAACTATAAACAGATGCTTTGATACGGGTAACGTATTTTTCTGGTAATGCGGAGTCATCGGTCAAGTAAGCGGCATTTAGCAACATTGCCAAGCCCTGATCTTGTTGGGTTGCATCAAATTGCGTCAGCAAGTTTTCTGCTTGATTGATGGCATTTTCTGCACGTACATTTAAACCTAGTTTTGTATAATCGTGCGCCAAATTGATATAGCCTGAGAATTTTTCAAAGTCAATCTTTGCAACTTTAAGTCTTTCCTCAGCAAAAGATAAAAACTTATCGCTAGCACCAGAATCAGGTTTTCCCTCGGTTTTTTGGGATAGTGCAATTCCACTAAAAGCTTGGCTCTGTTTAACGGGATCGACTAGGCTGAATGCTAAAGATTCCGCTTCATTCAACACTATTTTTTGTTTTACCATATCCTGAAAACCAGAGGCAAGCTGTGCCTTTAAAACAGCTTGCTGCTGTATGGGCTGGGCATGGATGCGTTCGTTTAATTTATTGACTGTGGAGTCCATTAAATCGGTACGATTTAGTTTAGAAAATGCCTTTAACAGCTCATTAATAACGGTAATATGATCCGTTAAATTGGTTTGATATTGGCTTAGGATATAAGCTGCTTTTAATTTCCCGGCATGAATATTATCAATTGCTTCTTTGTTGAGATAAGCATCCCATTCGACATCGGAAGTCAGGTCAGTGTAGATACTTTCAAGGAATAATCTGTTTTCCATCAATACCGATGCCGAGCCTTTAACGACTACGGATTTGGCGCTTGTCTTCATAAAGCTATTTAATGCAGTCACATGGGCATGTCTTTTTTTAAATGCGGAGGAAGCAGATGTGCCTGCTGAAATAACGATGACTTCTTGTGCGTTAGGCACGGGAGAAATATTAATAATTTCATCCTGCGTTGGTAATTCTCCTGCTGTTAACACTATTATATTTTGCTCTGGAATTGCCGCCATTTCCGGAATATTTACGATAAGCGTGTTATTGATGCTTTGATTCTCGAGGGAATAGTAAATCGTTCCGGCGGTTAAACCCGTCGCTAAAACAGAAAAACCCACCCAATAGATTTTTTTGGTTTGTCGAATCGCTAAAACCAATGACTGCTGCCAACCAGGCTCAGGTTGTTGTCCGAGTTCTTTGGCAATTTTGGCCTCAATTTGCGCTTTCCGCTTTAATTCTTCTTTTTTAAAGTGTTCTTGTTTTTCAAAATCAATCTGGTGCTGGGATTTAAGCAATATTTTTTTCCGAATTTCTTGATATTCTTCTTTTTCCTGCATGTCTTTCAGATGTTTTTTAACATCTACAGCACAAAATGGGCATAGTTTAATTTCCTCATTGTCATCTAATACTTGTTTTTTGTTGCAGGATGGGCAGGTAAAAAACGTTTCTTTTTCTTCTAATGGTACAAGAGACAAACCGCTCGATTGCTTTGTTTTAGTGGGTTGATAGGTGCTAAGCAATCCTAGCTTAGTCAAAGCCTCACAAAATTTGATAGCTTCATTTTCCGAAACATTTTTTTTAACGCATATTAAATTGACTATTGGATTAAGCAAGGACTCTAATTGCAGCCCTTTGATGCCAAGCTGTAAATCGACATTTTTTTTAATGTCTTCTAAATTTCCAATTTGCTGAGGGTTTATTCCGCTTATATACACATCTATCATTTAGCTCATCCTTGTTTGTTATTTATAACCACTACAATTGCGCAACTCACCTTAGCCCACTCTGGAATGAACTTTGGATGCAATATGTAGCATTTTTAGATTTACCTATCCCACTTTCATAGTGAAATGAGGTGTTGACGCTAGGTATTTGTTGAATCAAAAAGCAGGGTTCTAAAACCGGAAATTGATATTTTTACCTGATTCCCGCAATTTTTTGACTTGCAAAAAGAGGTGTAAACGTTGAGAAGTATAGTTTATGTTTAGGATGCTAAAGATATCTATCAGGATACACTGCAGCGTACCCCTATAAAATCTGTCTGCCGAATGTAAGCTTCATATAGAATCGGAATTTTTCTCTTAATTGTAAGGTGATAGGGAAAGGCTCTCTGGCGTAAATCCCGATAAGTACGGGTGGTGGTGAATTTACCCAAGCTTTCCGGTTAAGCTGATTCTTCGATTAAGTTCCTTATGATTCGGATAACCTTATCGTTTATAATCTTAAGCCTTATTCACGATCCGTATTCCGAATCTCAAAATACCCATGCAAGAAATAAATCCGATTAAAAACAAAATAACCGACCTTAAAAACCGCAGCGATGCGCTGAGGGGGTATCTTTGACTTCGAAAACAAAAGCGAACGCTTGATTGAGGTTTTACGCGAGCTGGAAAATCCAAAAATCTGGGATAATCCCGAACAAGCATTAACGTTGGGCAAGGAACGCGGTCAGTTGGAAATTGTGGTTAACACTATTAATGATATGGATCGTGGTCTTGCCGATGCTGAAGAATTGCTATCCATGGCCGTTGAAGAGAATGACGAAGAAAGCGTCAACATGGTTGTTGATGACTTAAATCATTTTGAGAAACGCGTGGCTGATCTGGAGTTTCGGCGTATGTTTTCCGGCGAAATGGATGCCAATAATGCCTTTTTGGATATTCAATCCGGCTCTGGCGGTACCGAAGCGCAGGATTGGGCGTCAATGATTGAACGCATGTATTTGCGCTGGGGTGAAAGCCGTGGTTTTAAAACTGAATTAATTGAAGAGTCCGATGGCGATGTGGCGGGTATTAAAAGTGCCACTATTCGTTTTGAAGGTGAATATGCCTACGGTTGGTTACGTACCGAAACCGGTGTACATCGTTTGGTCAGAAAATCACCGTTTGATTCGGGTAACCGCCGCCATACCTCGTTTGCTTCTGTGTTTGTATCGCCGGAAATTGATGATGATATTGATATAGACATTAATCCTGCCGATATTCGTATTGATGTTTACCGTGCCAGTGGCGCGGGTGGCCAGCACGTTAACAAAACCGAATCGGCTGTGCGGATGACCCATAACCCAACGGGTATTGTGGTGCAATGTCAAAGTGACCGCTCGCAGCATAAAAACCGCGATACGGCGATGAAACAGTTGAAAGCGAAGCTGTATGAGCTGGAAATGCGTAAACGCAGTGAAAGTGCGCAGGCTCTGGAAGATACTAAATCGGATATCGGTTGGGGCAGTCAGATTCGCTCTTATGTGCTTGATCAGTCGCGTATTAAAGATTTACGGACAGGTGTGGAAACAGGTAATACCCAGGCGGTTTTGGATGGGGATTTGGATCAGTTTATTGAGGCTAGTTTGAAGAGTGGGTTGTGAATAAAATTGAACTCGAAAGTTTAGCCGTCATCAGAATAAAAGAGGCTGAAATTCTTTTAATGGCAAATTGTTATCATGGCGCTTACTATTTGGCAGGCTACGCGTTGGAATGCGCATTGAAGGCTTGTATTGCAAAGCAAGTTAAAGAATTTGATTTTCCAGACAAAAAGCTTGCCAATGATAGCTATACCCATAATCTTGCTAATTTGGTTATTACAGCAGGGTTAAAACAAAAGCTAACTGAGCAAGAAAAACAAAACAAAGAGTTTAGATTGAATTGGGCTATTGTGATTGAATGGTCAGAGGAATCCCGCTATGAATGTGCCATTAAAAAACAAGATGCTCATGATCTTTTTGATGCAATTACCGACACTGAATCAGGAATACTGCCGTGGCTAATGAAATATTTATGACTCAATGGTTTTCTGAAAAAATGCGTTTAGCAGGAGAAGCTTTAATAAAGCGATTAGATGAAACTGATGCACAGGTATTGGCTGCTTTTTGGATACTGGATGCCGAAGAGAAGACGTGGAAACTTACAATAGTTTCACCACTTGTTGAAAATGAAGGGCCTAGAAACTATTACAGACGTGTTGACAATATTAATGAATCCGCAAACGCTGATGAAGATATTATTGCATTACACGATATTGAAGTAAGCGATACTGATAATCGTATTGTTAAGGCGCTAAGCCAAAGTGTTTTAGGCAATTCTATGCTTGGAAATAATAGACTGGGTAGGAATACCCTGGGAGGGGTTTATATTGAAGATATGTACCTTTATCGAATGGATTGGAAGTTGCTTTCGCAAAAAACGGCGTGACTAATTTTGGGGGTTGATTTGAAAAGTGCTCTATAAATGTTTTTATACGATATTGCCGTATTCATTTTCCGCCGCGATCTACGCCTTGTAGATAATACGGCCCTAAACGCCGCCTTGCGCTCCGCCAAACAAGTTATCGCCTGTTTTATTTTTGATGATAATCAAATAAATCCGCACCCGTATCAAAGTAAACCGGCGTTGCATTTTATGCTGCAATCACTGGCTGATTTATCGCAACAGTTCCAAGGAGTTAATGTTAATCTAACCTTCTTAAAGGGCGTGCCTGCAAAGGTGATTGCCGATTTGCATAAAAAACATGCCATACAAGGCGTATTTATTAACCGCGATTACACGCCTTATAGCCAAACACGTGATGCAGAAATTGCCAGCGTTTGTGAACAGCTAAACATCAGTTTGCATATTGAAGCAGATGCCTTGCTTAACGAGCCGGAACAAGCGCTTAAAAAAGACGGCAGTGCTTATAAGGTGTTTACTGCTTTTTATAATAACGCACAGCAAATTCCTGTGCCATTGCCACAATCCGTAGGAAAGGCTGCGTTTTTAAAAGTGGCATCAACTACTAATCTTGAAGCTTATGCGGCTTTAAACAGCTTTCAAACTACCGTGGTGCAAGGCGGACGCAGCGCGGCTTTAAAGCAACTGGAAGTGTTTGGTAATAGTGGTAATTACACTGAAACACGCGATTACCCTGCGCTACAGAGCACCAGTCTATTATCTGCGCATTTAAAATTTGGTACGGTATCCGTGCGTGAAGTGTTTTATGCCATAACGCAGCACTTAGGCAGTGAGCATCCCGTATTGCGTCAACTGTATTGGCGCGATTTTTTTACCCATATTGCGTACCATTTTCCAAAAGTATTCGGCCATGCCTTCCGTGATAAGTACGACAAACTGGACTGGGGCAATAACGACGATTATTTTCAAGCCTGGACAGAAGGCAAAACCGGCTTTCCGATAGTAGATGCCGGAATGCGCCAATTAAATGCCACCGGCAGTATGCATAATCGCGTGCGACTAATCGTAGCGTCGTTTTTAGTGAAGGATTTGCACATTAACTGGCAGTGGGGCGAGCGTTATTTTGCCCAGCATTTAGTGGATTACGATCCGTGCGTTAATAATGGCAACTGGCAATGGGCAGCATCGACAGGCTGTGATGCTCAGCCGTATTTCCGGATTTTTAATCCGTGGTTACAGCAACAAAAGTTTGATGCGCACTGTGATTATATTTACGAATGGCTGCCGGAATTGCGTGACGTTCCGGTTAAAATAATTCATAACTGGCAGAAAAAACATTACGGTGATTTTTACCCGATGCCGATTGTGGACCATAGCCGAGAAGTAAAGATTTCCAAAGCACGATTTAAATCGGTTCAACAGCCGTAATGTATTAATATGGCTCAACAGACCAAACACTTTTTTAATTCTAAGACTCTTTAACTAAAATGTCCGAAATACAACAAGACGATCAAGAACAAATCAAACAACGCCGCAGTAAGCTTACCGAGTTACGCGAGCAAAGCATAGCCTTTCCGACCGATTTCCGCCGTGATGTGATTGCGGGTGAATTACTGGCCAAATACGGCGATAAAACTAAAGAAGAGCTAGAAGCCGAGCCGCTGCGCGTCAAAGTAGCTGGACGCATAATGACACGGCGTGTCATGGGTAAAGCCAGTTTTTGTCATGTTCAGGATATGTCCGGCAAAATTCAGTTGTATGTCACCCGCGATGCGTTGCCTGAGAACTTCTATAACGAACAGTTTAAAAAATGGGATATTGGCGACATTATCGGTGCGGAAGGCGTATTGTTTATTACTCAAACTGGCGAGCTGAGCATTAAAATCGACAGCATACGCTTGTTGACCAAAGCCTTGCGGCCCTTGCCGGAAAAATTCCATGGTATCGCCGACCAGGAAATCAAATACCGTCAGCGTTATCTGGATTTAATCATGAGCCAGGAATCGCGCAACGTATTTTTAATACGCTCCAAGGTTGTCGCTTATATTCGTCAGTTTTTAATCGACCGCCAGTTTCTGGAAGTGGAAACACCGATGATGCAAGTTATTCCTGGCGGTGCGACCGCGCGTCCGTTTACTACGCATCATAATGCTTTAGATATGGATATGTTCTTACGGATTGCCCCTGAGTTATATCTAAAACGTTTAGTGGTTGGCGGTTTTGAGCGGGTGTTTGAAATCAACCGCAACTTCCGTAACGAAGGTTTATCGACACGCCATAATCCCGAATTTACCATGCTGGAATTTTATCAGGCTTATGCCGAATACCATGATTTGATGGACTTGACCGAAGCCATGTTACGCGGCATTGCTGAGGAAGTGGTAGGGCATACGGTTATCACCTATCAAGGTGAAGAATATGATTTCGGCCAGCCATTCCAACGCATGACGGTAGTGGATTCGATACTGCATTTTAATCCTGACTTAACCGCCGCTGACCTTGCTACGCGGGAAGCTGCGGTTGCTGTCGCCGAAAAGCTGCGCCTTCCAGTAAAAGACGGCTACGGTCTAGGTAAAATTCAGATTGAAATCTTTGAAAAAACCGTCGAAAGCAAGTTGATGCAGCCGACGTTCATTACCGCTTATCCGGTAGAGGTATCGCCACTGGCTAGACGTAATGATAACGATCCGCATGTTACTGACCGTTTTGAATTTTTTGTCGGTGGCCGCGAAATTGCCAACGGCTTTACTGAATTAAACGATGCTGAAGATCAAGCGGCGCGCTTTCAAAAACAAGTAGAAGAAAAAGATGCCGGTGATGATGAAGCCATGCACTATGATGCGGATTATATTATTGCCCTGGAACATGGTATGCCGCCCACAGCAGGCGAGGGTATTGGTATAGACCGTTTAGTGATGCTGTTTACCGACTCGCCATCAATTCGAGATGTGTTGTTGTTTCCACACATGCGGCCTAAGGCTTAAGTTTCGATTATTATTTACAAAATGCCGTTCGTGGCTCGATAAATTCACCATGAACGGTTTACTTTGGCGTTTTTATAGCTCTGTCTTGCATGATTTTACTGGGTTGAATTTATGAATCATTTTCCCAAGCCAGACGAAACCAATGATTATTTAGCGCAGTACCTAGACTTATTAATAGGCAGCTTGAGAAAACTAAAAGGAGTCTGTCTTACAGATTCCTCTTTAAGCCTGAAAGAGCAGGCAAAACAGGTTTTTGAAGCGCCTTATGTGCTGTTGGCGCATAACGCAACGGCTGATCCGGTGTTTCAATATGCCAACAAAATGGGTTTGGCGCTTTTTGAAATGTCATGGGAAGAGTTCATAGTATTACCTTCAAGATATTCAGCCGAACCTCAAAACCGCGACGAAAGGGAAAGCTTTCTGCATGAAGTGTCTGCAAAAGGTTATGCGGATAATTATTCAGGAATCCGTATATCAAAAACCGGCAAAAGATTTGAAATTAAAGCGGCAACTGTATGGAACATAATGGATAGTGATAATATTAAACACGGGCAGGCTGCCCTATTTACAAATTATATTTATTTATAACCGCCTACCGTAGCTGTTGTAGAATTTAACTTTAGAAAGGATTTGAAAATGAGCGACCCAGTAAGAGCTTCAGATACTCCATACACTGTTGATGTTGAAGCAGGTAAATCTTATTTTTGGTGTGCATGCGGCCAAAGCAGTAAGCAACCTTTTTGCGACGGATCACATAAGACCACCGATTTTACCCCGGTGAAATATGACGCAGTAGAATCAAAAACAGTTTATTTTTGCGGTTGCAAAGCCACTAAAAATCAGCCTTTGTGTGATGGCAGCCATAAAGGCAATGCGATATAAGTTACCGTTTGAAAATTAAGCTTCCGGCTTTTGTTCGCGGCTTAACAAGTTTTGTACGGCAGTTTGTGGCGCGAGCTGTTCGTACAAAACTTTATACGTTTGCTCGGTAATCGGCATATCTATGCCGTATTTTAACGCTAATAAATAAGTTTCTTTGGCAGCAGAAATCCCCTCAATTTCCTGGCCAATTTCCTTGGTGATTTCATCCCTGCTTTTGCCTTGCCCTAAGGCCAGACCAAAACGTCGGTTTCGGGATTGATTGTCGGTGCAGGTTAAAATCAAATCACCCAAACCGGCCAGACCCATAAAAGTGTCTTGTTTGCCGCCTAGTTGCACACCTAAACGAATAATTTCATTGAGTCCTCGAGTAATTAGAGCCGCGCGAGTGTTGGCACCAAAGCCCAGGCCATCCGCAATACCTGCTGCTATTGCCAATACATTTTTTACCGCGCCGCCCACTTCCACGCCGATTAAATCGGTGCTGGTATAGGTTCTAAAGCGTTCGCTATGAAAAATACTGGCTAACTGGTGGGCAAATTTCGCTTGGTTGGCTGCAATGGTAATGGCTGTGGGTAAATCTGCGGCTACTTCGCGGGCAAATGTCGGGCCAGAAAGAAGCGCTGCTGGCGTTTGCAAGCCAAATATCTCGGCAACAACCTCATGCAATAAACTACCATCATCGGGATTAAAACCTTTGGTAGCCCAGGCAACGGCGATGTTATCCGTACAGTAAGGCTTAAGAGCCAGTAATGTTTGTTTGAACACTTGGCTTGGTACGCACACCAAAATTAATTGGCTGAATGGTGCGATGTCTTTAAGATCAGAGGTTACCGCAATATTTTCAGGAAATACCATTCCCGGTAAATAGCGTTGATTTTGGCGATGTTGATCAAGCGATCTAATATGCTCAGGGTTATGTCCCCAGAGCAGTACCTGGCAACCATTTCTGGCTGCCAAAATAGCAAGCGCTGTGCCCCAGGACCCAGCGCCCAGGATAGCGATTTTTTGATTCAGCAAACTGGTTTAGTTGAGTGTGTTGGCGCTATTAGGGCTGGGTTGCTGCATTTGTTGTACGTGTTGGCTGTACAAGGCATCAAAGTTAACCGGTGACAATAGCAATTGCGGGAAGCCGCCTTTGGAAACCAGGTCAGAAACCACTTCTCTGGCATAAGGGAACAGAATATTAGGGCAAAAACTGCCTACCATAGGACCCATTTCTTGATCTTCAAAGCCACTTAAGGCAAATATGCCCGCTTGGTTGACTTCTATTAAATAGGCTGTTGTGTCGGCGCATTTAACGGTAATGGTCACTTTTAAAGTGATTTCATAGAAGGAATTGTCCAGCGCGACTGTGTTGGTGCCTAAATTGAAATCGACAGTGGGTTCCCATTTTTCAGTGAAAATTTTAGGGGAATTTGGAGTTTCAAAAGATAAATCTTTGGTGTAGATTTTTTGAATTGAAAATTGTTTTTCTGCAGTGTTATTTTCTTCAGCCATGATGAATATACGATTTTAAATTAAGTTTGATGGATGCTTTAAGTGTAAAGCGATAATGTTACTTCTTGTATTTGTTGACGACTTTAATAGGCAATTTGTACTCATCTTGCCATGCTTGCATGCCGCCAGTGATGACTAAGATTTGTTCAAAGCCTGCTTTAGTCAAGATTTTACCCGCCGATGCTGAACGTGTTCCGTTCTGACATGCAATTAGAATAGTGGCTTTTTTATATTTATCAAGGGTAGGCAGTTGTTCAGTTAAAGAACTCAACGGTTTACTGACAGCGCCTTCAATATGGCCTTTTATGAATTCGTCAGGTTCACGTACATCAATAATAAGGACTTTTTCATCATTCATTTTAGTGACGGCAAGCAATGGAGATATCGCACCGAACCTGTTGAAAAGTGCATCCGACAGTTCTTGAACTAATAAATACGTGACTACGGCTAAAGCGAGGACATAAACATAGTGATTTAAAGCGAATTCTATAATGCGTTCCATAAGTAATGTGGCTCAATCAGGTTAGATAAAAAGGGAATGTTGAGTTGTAAAAAACCGATAATACGAATCATTATAACAACGCTTAGCGGATAGCGGCATGTGTCGCTAGAGTATTTGTACTGCGAGGATAGAGCAGAGTGATATCGCTATGCACCTGTTAGCCATGAATATAGATGTCCATAATTTATAGACACCATTAATTATGACTATTCGGTATAATATAAATTTGTTTGCATGTTGATTATTATACGCGTATGCAAGAGCTTACAATCCAGGCAGATGATACATGATTTTTGCGCGGCTTGGGTATAGAGAATTGATTAACAGTCGATTTATACGTGCTTGCTACATGCAACTTACCAATTCTATTTTTAGTATTTAGGGGATAAAGGGTTTATGTCGAAACGACCAAAGCCAGTGGTGCTACTGATTCTTGACGGCTTCGGTTATTCTACCGAGCAGGAAAACAACGCTATTGCCATGGCAAATACGCCATGTTGGGATAAATTGCAACAAGACTACCCTATGACATTACTGGATTGCTCCGGTAACGTTGTAGGTTTGCCTGACGGGCAAATGGGTAATTCCGAAGTCGGTCATGTCCACATTGGTATGGGGCGGTATGTGCCGCAAGAATTTTCCAAAGTGAACGATGATATAAAAAATGGTCGTTTTTTTAGCAATCCGGTACTTTGTCAAGCTGTAGATACGGCAAAAGCCAAAGGCAAGGCCTTGCATATTATGGGCTTGTTGTCAGAGGGCGGGGTACACAGCCATCAAAATCAGATTATGGCCATGATGGAATTGGCTGCGCAGCGTGGCTTGGATAAAATCTATGTCCATGCTTTTTTGGATGGCCGGGATGTGCCGCCTAAGAGTGCGACCTCTTCAATAGAAGCAATCAATCAAAAATGTGCAGCCCTTGGCGTAGGTGCAATTGCTACGCTAGTGGGGCGCTTTTATGCAATGGATAGAGATAATCGTTGGGATCGCGTCAAGCTGGCTTATGATCTGATTGTGAAAGGACAGTCTGAGTTGACTGCCGGTTCAGCATTAAGTGCTTTGCAAGCCGCTTATGACAGGGGGGAGACCGATGAGTTTGTGCTACCGACGGCAATTTTGGGTGCTGATGGCAAGGCCATAGTGCTTGATCCTGAAGATTCGGTGGTGTTTATGAACTTTAGGGCAGATCGTGCCCGTGAAATATCGCAAGCCATTACTGAGCAAAGCTTTGATGCTTTTGATAGAGGCGTTCAATCACCTTATCAGGGTTATTTTTGTACGCTGACTGAGTATAACCAAGACTTCGATTACCCGATTGCTTTTCCGTCCACCGAACTGAAAAATGGGTTGGGGGAAGCGTTATCTCATTTGGGGTTGACACAGCTCAGATTGGCAGAAACTGAAAAATATGCGCATGTTACTTTCTTTCTTAATGGCGGTATAGATACGGCTTTTCCTGGAGAAGACAGGATACTGGTACCTTCACCTAAAGTAAGAACTTACGATATGCAGCCAGAAATGAATGCTCCTAAGGTCACCGATCATCTTGTTGAGGCTATCGTGGGTGGAAAATACGACGTTATTGTTTGTAATTATGCAAATTGTGATATGGTTGGCCACACTGGAGTTATTCCCGCCGCGATTAAAGCTGTAGAGGCTGTTGATGCGTGTTTGCAACGGATTGTAGCAGCGTTAAACAGTGTCGGTGGTAAGATGCTGTTAACCGCTGATCATGGTAATATTGAGCAAATGGTTGATCCCGATACCCATGAACCGCATACTGCGCACAGTATTAATCCAGTACCTCTGGTTTATGTCGGTGGCGAAGGCGTATTGGCATCGGATGGCAGCCTGTCAGATTTAGCGCCGACAATCTTTGCTATTTTAGGCATAGAAAAACCGGCTGAAATGACAGGAAGATCACTCATTCAAACCAGTTGATTTGTGAATGGTTAAGCGGAGCGTTTTTTGTAGTTTAGCTACGGCATTTGCTCTCCTGATGTTGGCGAGGAATGGTCTTGCGGGCAATAATAAACAGTTAGATCGTATTCAGTCGGACATTAGCTCGGTTACACAAAGAATGCAGCGTATCAAGGAACAGCGTGATGCTATGCAAAATTTGTTGGCCGAAGTTGAGCAGCGATACGGTGAAACAGCGTCATTGTTAAGGGTCTTCCAGCAACAGGTGGATGAAAAGCGCGAAAGCCTGGATAAGATACCCCTTGAAATTAAAAAGCTTGAAGAAGATATTGCTCAATGTAACAAGGAGCTGTCGGACCAAGTGCGGGCAGCTTATGCTGTGGGTCAAAAAGCCCGCCTGAAATTAATGCTTAGCCAGCAAGATCCGGCTTCATCAAGTCGGATTATGGTGTATTACGACTATTTTAATAAAGCCCGCTTGGCCAAGCTTGCTTTTGTTGAGGCTTCTGTTAAGCGCCTGGATTTGTTGAGTCAGCAAAAGAAAAAGGATACTGAGCTTTTAGAGAAAAGTTTGGCTCAAAAAAAAGTCGAGCAAGTGACATTGGATAGCACACGTAAAGAAAGAAATGCGTTGTTATTGCAACTCAATAGTGACTTTTCTTCCAATGAACAACGCTTGGCTCATCTTAAAGAAAGTGAAAATAACCTCGTGGAACTGGTTGATTCTTTAGATATAGAAGAAGATGACCTCGTTTTTGAGGGAGATCAAAATATAGAAAGCTCGGCAGATGTTGACATTGAGATGCCAAATGATGAGCCGTCTGCGGTAGTGGCGACTTTTCCGAAGGTAACAGGTGATTTTTCAACGCTTAAAGGTAAATTGCCCTTGCCGGTTGTAGGCCATTTGGCCAGCACCTTTGGTAGTCAGCGTTCACAAGGTATCAGTAACGGTATTTTAATCGCCGCTAATGAGGGAACAGATATACGAGCAGTTACTAAAGGCCGAGTGGTTTATGCGGGTAATTTGCAAGGCTATGGGCTATTGATGATTGTTGAGCATGGTGAAGAGTTCATGACGCTTTATGCTTTCAATCAAAGTCTTTATAAGAAAAAAGGCGATTGGGTTGATGCGGGTGAGGTGATAGCTTCGGTTGGACAAAGTGGCGGCCGGAGCCAGCCAGGGCTTTATTTTGAAATACGTAAAAAAGGCAAGCCAATTGATCCACTTGCATGGTGCCGTTAGCAAGATGATATCAAGTTTGGGTAATAGCAATTTTAGGAAATTGAGTTTTTGGAGTTTTAAGGCGCATGCTAAATAAAAAGAGTGTTTTTATCTTGTCTCTTGGTGTTACGTTGGGTGTTTTCATGGGGGTGTCTGGTAGTGGCCTTGCTGAGAGAAATAAAGCGGCTCCGGTTGTGGATACGGAAACGCTCCCGTTTGAAGACTTACGTACCTTTACAGAAATCTTTGGGCGCATCAAGCGAGATTATGTTGAGCCTGTTACGGACAAAAAACTATTGGAAGATGCTATCCGTGGTATGTTAGTTGGCCTTGATCCGCACTCTGCCTATTTAGTGGCTGAAGAATATCAGGAGCTTAAAGAAGGCACCATGGGTCAATTTGGTGGCTTGGGTATTGAAGTGACCATGGAAAATGGCTTTATCAAAGTGGTTACTCCCATTGATGATACGCCCGCACAACGCGCAGGTATTAAAACCGGTGATCTTATTGTTCGGCTTGATGATAAGCCAGTAAAGGGCATGGCATTAACTGATGCCGTAAAGCTCATGCGAGGTGAGCCAGGCAGCAAAATTTTATTGACTATCGTACGCGAGGGTGCGGAAGCGCCGCTTAAGATAACTTTGGTGCGTGACGTGGTAAAGGTCAAAAGCGTAAAAAGTCGTATTTTGGAAAAAAATTACGGCTACGTGCGTATTAGTAGCTTTCAATCGGGTACTGGAGAAAGCTTAAAAGAGGCTTTGGCGACGTTAAAGAAAGAAAATTCAGGCAATTTAAAAGGTTTGATTTTGGATTTGAGAAATAATCCCGGTGGTGTTTTAAATGCTGCTGTGGAGGTAAGTGATGCCTTTTTGAAAAGTGGGCTTATTGTTTACACAGAGGGGCGTATTGAAAATTCTGAAATGCGCTTTAATGCCGCACCGGATGATCTGATTAATGGAGCACCTATGGTAGTGCTTATTAATGCAGGATCAGCTTCCGCTTCTGAGATCGTTGCAGGTGCTTTGCAAGACCAAAAGCGCGCTGTGATTATGGGCGAAAAATCTTTTGGTAAAGGCTCGGTACAAACTATATTGCCGACCAGTAACGGTGCGGCGGTTAAGCTGACAACGGCTCGCTATTACACACCATCAGGCAGGTCGATTCAGGCTGAAGGCATTGAACCTGATATAGTTTTGGAGAATCTAAAGCTGGAATCATTAGACAAGACAGAGTTTAAGCCCGTTAAAGAAGCTGATTTATCGCATCATCTAGAAAACGCTAAAGAGCGTGCTGATAATCAAAGTGCAGCTGATAAAGAAAAAGAAGCGCTTGATAAAAAAGATTATGCTCTATATGAAGCGTTGACTTTGTTAAAGGGTATTAGCATAGTTAATAAGTAATGGTTTTAACTGATTATTGATCTAGCATATGCTATTTGCAGCCTGCGCATTGGCGTGCAAGATTGAAGAAGTTGTTATTTGGCAACCTAGCAAAGAGGATAGAACGTGGGAGGTTACGTCAAATGATCCGCGTTTTAAGTATATAAAATACAGTTGGCTTATTGTTTTTAGTGCTTGAGTTATGTAAATAAGTTGTTGTTTGTAGGTTATATTTTTTTAGCGGCTGTTTTTTTATGAGAAGCGGTTGGTAATATTTTAAAAAAACATGAAATAAAAATTGACAAGATCAAGAAACTGCATATAATAGGCGGACTGAGTTGATCGAAAGATTAGCCGCTCTTTAAAAACCTAGATCAAAATAATGTGT
>NZ_JAYTLQ010000012.1:0-1950 GCF_043729335.1 Crenothrix sp.
TTTGAATGGGCAAGTTTAAAAATATTCAACCGTATGCCTAAAACTGATATTTTTGTCATGGTGATTGTTACCCTCGTTACCGTGATATTGCACAATTTAGCGTTGGCGGTATTAATCGGCGTGATTATTTCGGCGTTAGTTTTTGCTTGGGAAAATGCCAAACATATTCACGCCAGACGCTATGTCGATGAGCAGGGCGTTAAGCATTATGAAATGGTTGGCCCATTATTTTTTGGCTCAGTGTCTGATTTCAGTGAAAAATTTGATGTATTAAATGATCCTGACGAGGTGATTATTGATTTTTCAGCGAGTAAAGTAGTCGATATGTCAGGGATTGAGGCGTTAAATAAACTCACTGAGCGTTATCAAAAGCTAGGTAAAAAATTGCATTTAAAGCATTTAAGCCAAGATTGTAGACAGCTTTTAAACAATGCGGATGTTTTGATTGATGTCAATATTTATGAAGACCCGCATTACAAAGTGTTGACGAATGAAAGTTAACGTTGAACGAGTTGAAGCTGATGAAAGTCATGCGACATTATGAATAATAAGGACTTAAGTCGGCACCGAACCGTGCTATTACGCTATGCTTTTTTACACTTGCATGGTCATGCCGCCGCTGAAGATGTGGTACAAGAAACGCTGCTGGCGGCATTGCGCGGCAATGAGGGCTTTCGCAGTGAATCAGCAGTAAGAACTTGGTTAATTGGCATTCTTAAACACAAAATTGCCGACCACTACCGTGCTGTAGGAAAGCAGCATGTGCCAGGAGAGACGATTGGTGATGATAGCAACCCAAACGAAGCCTTAGAACAATTGATATTTAACGGGAAAGGTCACTGGATTGGTACACCCGGTGCTTGGAGCGAACCTGACTATGCTTTAGAGCAAGATGAATTTTGGGTTGTTTTCGAGTGGTGTCAACAAAACTTACCAAAACAACACGCCCTCGTGCTTTTATGTTGCGAGAAATAGTAAAGCTAAAAGCTTTTTCAGCAAGCTCGATAAAGCTACAGCCCTTGCTTAAACAAATCCCAATGCGCCTGATAGCTAGGCAGCCCCAACCTTGCGCCCGCTTTCGTACAACACAATGCCCCTGCCGCACTGGCATAACGTAAGACTTCATCCCACTCCATCTCTAACGCAATCGCAGCGGCAAATGCGCCATGGAAGGCATCGCCCGCACCGGTTGTATCAACGACATTCACAGAAAAGGCAGGGAATGCGCCACGCGTTTTTCCCTGTTGCCAGATTAATCCTCTTTCGCCCAGCGTAATCACCACGTTAGGTGAGACTTTTGCCAAATGGCTTAACGCGGCTTCTTCGTTTCCTAGCAATTGCACAGCAAACTTTTCCGAACAGGCCAGATAAGCTACCTTATCCATCAAGGCTAGAGTACCCTCATGCACGGAACCTGCATCCAACACCGTCGGTATACCCTGCGTTTTGGCAACTTTGGCAAGCGGTATGGAAAGTTGTGGTTCATGCCCGTCAAATAAGATGACCTTGGCTTTAATCGTTGAGAAATCCACTGCATTTTCGGGCAACGGCTTGGTTTCGCCTTTGTAATTGATTAATGCGCGTTTGCCGTCAGGCTTGACCAATACCATCGACAGCGGCGTGGGCGATATGCCTCGCACCAACCCAGCAACCACTACGGCATTGTCGATTAGCTCCTGCCTGTGCATTTCGCCATAAAGGTCACGCCCCAAATAACCTACGAATGCTGATTTTAGCCCTAACTTTGAGGTCATCACCGCCGCATTTGCGGCAGGCCCACCGCCACAACTTACAAAGCTGTCAGCAAGCATTTTTTCATCTGGCCCAGGGTGGTGCGGCACGGAATAAACTAGGTCATACGAGGCATGGCCCACGCAAAGAACATCCACTGCAATTGGATTAACCGCCATATCAAATAGTCCTAAGGAACAGTTTCAACATTTTTTAAAT
>NZ_JAYTLQ010000013.1:0-137748 GCF_043729335.1 Crenothrix sp.
GTTGACTTTTGAAGGCGACAAATCCAAATTTTCTGCAAAAAACGCCATGTTGTCTGAATTGGCGCAAGTGATGACAGGTGAGCCCATGCCCTACGCCACTTTGATGTACGTGTGGTGCAACAAGCGTCAAGCAGGTAGTGTGGTGATTAACCCGAGAACGGACAGAATCCGCAGTGTGGTGGTGGAGTCGGGGTCTAAAAACCTGCGTCAATGGCTAGATTACCAACGCAATATTCACGCAGATTTTGAAAAGGCGTTTGGCGAAGTACCCGGAAATTTAATCAGCGTAGGCATCATGACTGACAGCGACAACACCAAAACGCACATTGCCGCGGCCTATGGCAAGGTGTTTTTTAGTGGAAAATAAAGCGGTTCAAGCGTAGCGTTTGCTGCGCAAGTTGTTTTTCATGCCTTGCAACATGGGCTGAAGTTTAGAGCCACCAATGCGCAACGCCACGCAGGTCGCCAAAATATCGATGATCATCAAATGCATCAAACGCGACACCATGGGGCTGTACTTGTCAAAGCCTTCTGGGTGATCGGCTGCTAGGTGGATATTCCCGGCCGATGCCAAGGGTGAGCCGCTGGTGGTGATCACAATCGTGGTAACCCCATTTTTGCGCGCAATGTCGCAGGCGTCCATCAAATCGCGTGTCCGACCTGAGTTGGAAATAATCACGACGCAATCACCGGCTCCCAGCATGGACGCACTCATGACTTGCATGTGGCCGTCGCTGTAGGCGATGGTGTTCAAGCCCAGCCTAAAAAACTTGTGCTGTGCGTCTTGCGCCACGATGCCCGAGTTGCCTGCACCGTAGAACTCAATACGTCTGCCTGTTGCATGTGTTTCTGCCAAGGTGACGACGGCTTTTTCTATGGCGCCCGTGATGGCATCGTTGCGGTATTTCAAAAAGGCGGCAACCGTGTTGTCGATGACTTTCACCATCACGTCGCCCGTTTTGTCGTCGACGTCCACGCTGCGGTGGATGAAGGGCACGCCTTCGTTCACGCTGCCGGCGAGCTTGAGTTTGAAATCAGACAAGCCGTCATACCCCATGCTGCGACAAAACCGAACGACAGTGGGTTTGCTCACGTGGGCGCGGTCCGCCAGCACACTGATGGGCAGGTTGGCAAACGCACGCGGGTCGTTCAACACGAGCTTGCCGACGCGCTGCTCAGCCGGTGCGAGCGAGGGTAGCGAGGCTTTGACGCGTTCTAACATGACAATCGAAGCGCAGGGCCGCCCCAAGCAAGATTAACCCCCTCGGGGGGCAGCGCAGTACGCGAAGCGACAAGCGTGGGGGTCAACATTCTTCAGCCCAGCAAAAGTTATCTTTCGCAATCATGGCGCTAGAAGCACTTGGCCCCCAGCTTCCCGCTGCGTAGGTGCGCGGACCTTGTGCGTCAGCTTTCCAAGCGTCCAAAATCGGTTCGACCCAGCGCCAAGCACATTCTTGCTCGTCGCTACGCACAAACAAATTCAAGCGACCCGCCAGCACGTCCAACAGCAAGCGCTCATACGCGCCCACGCGCTCGGTACCAAAGCGTTTGTCAAAATCCAAGTCTAATTGCACAGGCGCCAAGGTTTGCGTGCTTCTGCTGCCTGCAGGTGCACGTTGGTTGGCGCCCTGTGAAAACAAGTGCAGCTCCAAACCGTCTTTGGGCTGCAAATTAATCACCAAGCGGTTTGCTGCACCCGGGGGCGATTGGTAAATCGCGTGCGGTGCGGGTCTGAAGTTAATCACAATGGAGGCATCGCGAGCCCCCAAGCGCTTGCCCGTGCGGATATAAAACGGCACACCCGCCCAGCGCCAGTTATCTATAAACACTTTAAGGGCGATATAGGTTTCGGTTACAGAATCTTGTGCAACACCGGCTTCGCGCCGATAACCCGGTACATCTTCACCGTGATGAAAGCCTGGGCCGTATTGCGCACGTACCACATGCTGATCAAAATTTTCGCTAGTGATGGGTCGTAGACAATTGAGTATATTTTGTCGATGGTCACGGATGACATCGGCATCCATAGTCCAAGGCGGCTCCATAGCAATCAGCGATAGTAATTGCAGGATATGATTTTGGATCATATCGCGCAATGCGCCGGCGCTATCGTAATAACCGGCGCGTGTGCCTACGCCTTCTTCTTCGGCCACCGTAATTTGCACATGATCGATGTATTTTGAGTTCCATAACGGTTCAAAAATGGCATTACCAAAACGCATGGCCAGAATATTCTGTACGGTTTCTTTGCCCAGATAATGATCGATACGGTAGATTTGCTGCTCAGCGAAGTTATTACACAAGGTTGCATTGACTTTACGGGCACTTTCCAAATCTCTGCCAATGGGTTTTTCAACAATGATACGTGAAAAAGCACTGTTATCATCGACAGGCATTACCAAGCCTGCGGCTTTAAGTTGAGAGACGCAGGTTTCTATCAGCGATGGAGGAATGGCTAAATAAAAGACCCGATTGCCAGGAATGCTGAACTGGCTCTCAATGTCTTCCAGACGTTGTTTAAGCTGAACGTAAATATCAGGATTATCAAAAGAACCCTGTAAATAATGGATGCGTTTTTCAAAGCCCGTCCAGAAGGCGGTATTCAAGGGTTGCCTTGAAAACTGTTCAATGCCTTTGCGGGCAAACTCACGGTATTTAGTGTCGTCCATCTCTTCAATAGCGAGACCCAGTACGGCAAAATTAGCAGGCAATTCTCCATCGAGCGCTTGATTGTAGACTGCTGGCAACAGTTTACGACGCGTTAAATCACCGCCGCCGCCAAAGATCACCAATGTGCAAGGTTGTGGCGTTTGGGTGATATTCATTCCAGCAGTCAACGGGTTAATGGCTTTTGTGTCAGGCACGTAAAGTCTCCAAAATTAAGGGGTAAGCCGTCATGAGTAGTTTAATGATTTAAACTGACGGTAAGTTCTGCGGGTTTAGCAAGGTTGCCGTGTAATACAATGCCGCGTGGATTCATGGCTAAGTGCCGGACTACTTTGTAGATGGTTTCCACTTCATCGGCAGCGCCCACTTTTTCTGCTAATGTCGCCAGCGATATGGGCTGTTCGATGGCTTTTAACGCCGACAAAATCTGTCTTTGTAGCTCTAAAAACTCGGTGGCGGCTTTTTTACCGGCTTCTACACCCGGTTGATGATACGCGTTAATATTCACCAAAGAGGCATAAAGACCGACTGCTCGGTCATACAAAGCAATTAAAGCCCCCACGCATCGGGCATCCACTCTGGGTACAGAGATGGTAATGGATTCGCGCTGTTTATCGTAAAGGGCTTGGCGAGTCCCTTGCAGCGCACCGGAAAGAAAGTCGCCGGTTGTTACGTCCGGTTCTATTTCAATAGACGCGCCGGTGCGGTCTTCCAATACCTCTATGAAGGTTGCGAAAAAATCCGCAGCACCCTCTCGCAGTTGTTGCACGTAAGCGTGTTGATCGGTAGATCCCTTATTGCCATAAACAGTGATGCCCTCGTGTACGATATTGCCGTCCAGATCTTTTTCCTTGCCGAGCGATTCCATGACTAACTGTTGCAGATAGCGTGAAAACAACACCAAGCTGTCTTTATAAGGCAGAATAACCATGTTTTTATGGCTTCCACCGTGGCAAGCGTGATACCAGCACAGTGCTAATAACGCTGCCGGATTATGTTTTACATTCGGCACGCGCGTGGCGATGTCCATTGCTTTAGCACCGGCTAACAGGGCACGAATATCGATACCCAGCAATGCGGCAGACAGTAAGCCAACGGATGACATTTCTGAGGTGCGGCCGCCTACCCAATCCAGCATGGCAAATTTTGCCAACCAGCTATCACAATTTTCCACCACATCCATTTTACTGCCCGCCAGCGTAATAGCCACCGCATAATGGGGGAAATCCAAACCTTGTTTTTGATAGGCGTGTTTAGTTTCCAATAAACCGTTACGGGTTTCGGAGGTGCCGCCGGATTTACTAATAACGATAACCATGGTGCTGGCTAAACGGTCTTTTAAACCATTGAGAATATGATCCATGCCATCGGGATCGGTGTTGTCGATAAACTGAATGTTGAGCGGAGGGGAATCTGATGTGAGGGCTTTGTCGACAAATTTTGGCCCCAGTGCAGAGCCGCCAATACCTATCGAGATAATATCGGTAAACTTAGGCGCATTCGGTGGGCGAATAGCGCCTGAATGGACTTGTGCAACAAAACTTTCAATGTGCGCCAAGGTATCAATAATTTCCGGCTGTAGCGCTTTAGGAGCCAGTTCTGGCGCACGTAACCAATAATGCCCCACTTGGCGATTTTCATCTGGATTGGCGATGGCACCATTTTCCAGCGCCACCATATCCTGAAACGCCTTGGCAAATTTGGGTTGTAACGATTCAACAAATTCATCGCTAAAGTTCATGCGACTGACATCTACGTACAGCCCCAGCTCTTCGTTAAAATACAGCCAATCCTGGTAGCGTTGCCAAAGTTCTTGATGCGTCATAAGTTCACCTGCTATGTTTAAAGGATGGATTGTTGCTGTTTAGGAGGGTTTGGTTTTTTCAATATGGCCGCCAAATTGCTTGCGCATGGCAGAGATCATTTTGTCAGAAAAAGTGTTTTGTTGGCGCGAACGGAAACGAGAGAACAACGCCGCTGTTAATACATGCGCCGGAACCGCTTCTTCAATCGCAGCTTGCACTGTCCAGCGACCTTCGCCGGAATCTTCTACATAGCCGGTATAATTGGATAAATCAGGATTTTCAACCAAGGCAATGGCCGTTAAATCCAGTAACCACGAACCGACGACACTGCCGCGTCGCCATACTTCGGCAATTTCAGGCAAGTCCAGATCAAAGCGTAAGTTTTCTGGCAGGTTTTCGGAATCAGCGTTGCGCATGATGTCAAAACCTTCGGCATACGCCATCATCATGCCGTATTCAATGCCATTATGAACCATCTTTACAAAGTGCCCAGAGCCTGCAGGGCCGCAATGCAAATAGCCTTGTTCGGCAGTACCGGTAAAATTATCACGGCCTGGGGTAGGGTCAATATCCCCTTTACCAGGTGCCAAGGTTTTAAAGATAGGATCCAGCAGCTCTACTTGCTGTTTAGGCCCGCCAATCATCAGGCAATAGCCTCTTTCAACGCCCCAAACACCGCCGCTAGTGCCCACATCCAGGTAATGAATGCCTTGAGTAGCCAGCGTTTTTGCACGGCGGGCATCATCTTTATAAAAAGAGTTGCCGCCATCTATAATGATATCGCCTTCATCTAATAGTTCAGATAATGCGGTGACGGTATTTTCGGTCAACTCGCCCGCAGGTACCATGCACCACAAAATACGCGGCACTGGCAAGCTGGCAACCAATTCTTGTAGGCTACCCACACCTTGTCCGCCTTCTTGCTTTAAATTGTCTACGTTGGTGGCATTGACATCAAAACCCACGCAATAATGCCCGCCCTTTATTAATCGTCTGGCCATGTTAGCGCCCATTTTTCCCAGACCGATCATTCCTATTTGCATATTATTCTCTATTGTTTAAGTTGTTGAGTTGATTGTTTCAAGTTGGTGCGTTTTTTAAGCTACTGCACTAAAGTGGTGTCTATTTTAATGGATTGCAAGACAATTCAGCACACTTGTTAAGTCTAAGCAATTTGTATGCCATTTTTAGACTTTAAAATGTGACAATATTATTAACTGTACTCGTTCAGTCCGCTCTTTAAATAAAAGCAGTTAAAGGGCGATCTATTGGAAAACCTGCCCCTCAAGCCGCTGTTTTTAAAAGCCAGGTGAATACCTGCCGTTAAGCTTACTAGATAGCGAATTTAGATTGTGTTCAAGATGCTATGGAATTCATGGTTAAATTTCTATAGAATCCTTGGCTACACTTTCACTTTTACGTCAGGTCTACATGGATCTAAAATTTCTCGATTTCGAACAACCTATCGCCGAACTAGAAGCGAAGATTAAAGAACTTCACAAAGTGAAGTTTAACGATGATATTAATATCTCAGATGAGCTCAGGCAGCTAGAGGAAAAAAGCCAGGCACAAAAAGAAGCCGTGTTCGGTAATCTTTCCGATTGGCAGATTTCCCAGTTATCAAGACACCCTGGGCGGCCATACACGCTTGATTATATTGAGCATATATTTACCGATTTTAGCGAGTTGCATGGCGACCGCATGTATGCCGACGATCCTGCCATCGTGTGCGGTTTAGCGCGTTTAGGCGGGCAAGCGGTAATGATTATTGGTCATCAAAAAGGTCGCGATACCAAGGAAAAAATCTACCGTAATTTTGGTATGCCGCGCCCTGAAGGTTATCGCAAAGCCCTGCGGGTAATGAAATTAGCCGAGCGCTTTAGTGTTCCTATTATCTGTTTAATTGATACGCCGGGCGCTTATCCGGGTATTGGTGCTGAAGAGCGGGGCCAAAGCGAAGCTATTGCCCGCAACCTCTTTGAAATGGCTACCTTGAAAACCCCGATTATTTGTACCATCATCGGTGAAGGTGGTTCCGGTGGAGCGCTGGCAATTGGCGTAGGTGACCGTTTGATTATGCTGGAGTACAGTACGTATTCGGTGATTTCGCCGGAAGGTTGTGCGACTATTTTGTGGAAAAGTGCTGATAAATCCCAACTAGCTGCAGAAGCCATGGGGATTACCTCGGATCGTATTCGCGAATTAGGTTTACTGGATGAGGTTGTTAGAGAGCCTTTGGGCGGTGCGCATCGGGATTTTAAAGCCACGGCGCTGAATTTAAAAGATGTCTTGGTAAGGCATCTGACTGATTTGAAACAACAGCCGATTGAAAATGTCCTGGAAAATCGTTACCACAAATTAATGGGCTTTGGCGCTTATTACGAAGATACCAGTAAATAATACTTTTGTAATGGCGGATTTAAGGAATCCGCCATTATGTTTCAAACTTGCCGTTGCTAAGGCAAAATCCAGCCATTGGCAATAATGCTACCTGATTCTGTGCTGGGTGCAGGTGCCCATGCGTTTACCCCTGTTAACCAGCCGATATGCCGGTTCCACACCACATCCCCGTTGGTTTTTATGCCATATATAATGCCATCGCCGCCGGTAAACACTTGTCGGAAGCCTTGCCAGTTATAACCCACCTGACGCTGTGCACCTTTGTTGGCCCAATCGTCAGCTCCTGTCAAACGCCCATTATGTCGATGCCAGCGCAACAGTCCTGATTTCATAATGGAGTAAATAACCCCATTACCGCCAGAAAATACTTTGGTTGTATCTTGCCAGCCTTTGCCGACTTGATTGCCGCTGCCTGCCGCCCATTTGTTAACGCCATCCAGCCAGCCAGAGTGTCTGTACCATAGCATTTTTCCATCGGTGGTTATGGCATAAATAACGCCATCACCGCCAGAAAAAACCTGTGTATATTTATTCCAGCCATTGCCTATGAGGGTTGCTTTTCCTGGGTTAGCCCAGACTTGGCTGCCGGTAAATCGACCATCATGGCGTGACCATAACAGTTTGCCGCTATTGGTAATGGTGTAAATGATGCCGTCATCACCGGAAAAAATTTTTTTATTAAGCAGGTTGTTGCGGGTTGCTTTATCGCCTACAAGTTTTGCTGTGCCAAAGTTTACCCAACTATCTGCGCCGGTCATGCGCCCCGTATGCTGATACCAGAGCAGTTTACCGTTTTTGGCAATAGTGTAAATATCGCCATCACCATCAGCAAAAGCGGCATAAGCACTTTGAATGGCTTGGGCGGGCAAGGTAAATCCTGTCAGGCACAGCATTAGTAGTAAGGATGAAGCGGTTTTGTTGCAAATACTGCTAGAAAAGTTTATGAGTTTCATTTTTAGGGCTTCCAAAAATAAACGTTAACAAGAGGTAATACAGTTATGAAAAAAATTACATATCTGTAAATTTAGATTGAATTTAGTATGTTTATATACCGTGGTTAACTATACTTTATTATGTAAAATAATAATATAAATAAATTGTTAGTGACTGTATATCCGGTATTTTTCTATAAAATATTATGTAAATAATAGTGTTATTCACGAGGCTTTGTCGTGTAAATAAATTTTTACAGGTATGGACATTTGGAACAATAATTGCTGTGTCCTACATTAAAAGGTAACCACTGTGCAATCGTAAAGGTTGATCGGAAAACAGGTAAACGTTACCAACGTTAAGGTTAAGGAGACGGCTAAAATGTGGCGCAGTAACATGGGCGGATTAGCTGAGCTAATCCGCCGTGATATTTAAAGGGCGTTAATGTAAGCTTAAACCGTTAGCAATCACTCTACTGGCATTCGTTTGCGGAGCGCGTGCCCACAAGTCCATGCCTGTTAGCCAGCCATTATGTCGATGCCAGGCCAAATCGCCGTTACTTGTTGTGCCATAGATAACACCGTCTCCGCTGGAGAATACGTGACGAAAATTTTGCCAGTTAAAGCCAACGGTTTTGTGTATGCCTTTATTTGACCAGTTATCTTCTCCGGTTAATCGACCCAGATGTCTGTGCCAACGCAACCGGCCACCTTTAATGATGGAGTAGATCACGCCATCGCCGCCGGAAAATATTTTAGCTGTGCCTTGCCAGCCTTTACTGATCTGTTTGCCACTGCCAGCAGCCCATTTGTTTGAGCCATCTTGCCAACCGGTATGTCGAAACCAGCGCATGTTTCCATCGGTGGTTAGCGCATAAATAACCCCATCGCCGCCTGAAAAAACATGCTGGTAATTTTGCCAGCCGTTGCCAATGACGGTCATTTTATTGGGGTTAAGCCACTGTTGGCTGCCGGTAAATTTGCTGTCATAGCGTGACCATAACAGTTGTCCCTTATTGTCTATCAGGTAAATAACGCCTTCATTGGCCGGAATAACTTTAGTAGTGGACCAGTTGCTTAATGTTGTCATGTCGCCTACGATTTTTGCCTTTTGGTTGTCGGCTAGCGGATGCTTGCCGACCATACGGTCAGTATGTTGAAACCAGCGCAGCTTGCCATCATTCGCAAGGGTGTATATGTCGCCGTTGCTATTTCCAAATGCAGCATAGTTATTGGATTGGCTAGCATGAGCCAGTGAGAGAAATGTAGTGAGATAAAGCAGTAGCAGCAGGCATGAGGCGACCTTGGCGGCAGCGCTCGCGTTGTTTGGATGTTTCATTTTTGGACTCATAAAAATAATTGTAGACAGGGCTTTAAAATAAATGACATTACGAAAATGCAGTTATTTGGGTATATCCTAATACCTGGGATAATTATACTTTATTGTGTAAAAAAATTATTTATTAATTTGTTTAGTCACTGTATTTTTACAGTAATTTTTTTATTTTTAGTGTAAAAAACATGTTTTTTAGATGGGGTCTTGTTTAAAATTTCCTTGCACAGCGATTATCAGCGCTTACAATAATCGCTATGTTACTTTCCTCATCGTTTATTGCGGCACAATTAAATTCGCCCTGCCTATCTCGTGTTTACGTGGGCTACAGTGGGGGGGTGGATTCGCATGTGTTGTTGCATTTATGTGCATCAATAGTTGATTTAAAACACAAGATTACCGCTGTTTATGTGCATCACGGGTTACAACCTGAAGCTGATAATTGGGCGAAACATTGCCAACATACGGCGTGCGAACTGGGGATCGATTTTAAAATGTTACGGGTTGATGCTTCGCCTAAGCACGGTGAAAGCCCAGAAGAAGCTGCCAGAAATGCCCGTTATACCGCGCTAAAAGCGTTGATTGACGTTGATTGCGCTTTGTTAGTTGCTCAGCACAGGGAAGATCAGTTGGAAACGGTATTATTGCAACTGTTTCGTGGCGGTGGTTTGCGGGGTTTGTCGGGAATGCCGGAAACTATGGCCTTTGGACAAGGTGTACTGTTGCGGCCTTTGTTGAATGTAGCCAAACAAGACATTGATGATTATGCGAGGGTCCAGCAATTGCGATGGATTGAAGACCCAAGTAATGCCCAAAACGATTATGACCGTAACTATTTACGTAATGACATTTTACCGCTATTAAAGCAACGCTGGCCTGCGCTGGATAAAACTGTGAGTCGTTCAGCTGCGCATTGTGCGAGTGCGGAAATCTTAATTACACAAATTGCCCGGCAATGGTTTTCATCAGTATTTAATGCCGATGACAACACGCTATTATTAAGCCAGTTACAAGCGTTTGAGGCTTCACAACAGCAGCATATTATCCGAGCATGGTTTCAGCAGCTGGCTTTAAAAATGCCCGCCCAGGCATTTGTACAGCGAATTTTTCAGGAGGTGATTCATGCACGGCAAAACAGTGATCCGATATTGGCAGGGCAGGGCATCAGTATTCGTCGCTATCGGGATAAATTATATTGCTTAAAGCATTCCCCTCAACCGTTATTAGCTGATTTTATCTGGCCAAATACCATAACATCTATAGCTCTGGGTGATAATCGCACACTGTCTTGTGTGCCCGCATCTAGTGGCATACCTGTTGAATATTGGCGAAATGCCAAAATTGTTGTCAGGTTTCGCGTAAAGTGCGAGAAAATATCTTTACCTGCGCGAGTGGATCATCATTCGTTGAAAAATTTATTTCAAGAAGCCGGCATTCCGCCATGGGATCGATTGATGCTGCCTTTCATTTATTTGGATGATAAGCTGGCCGCTGTCGGTGATAAATGGATAAGCAGCGATTTTTACAGCGAAACAAATGAATCCATACGACTGGTATTGCGTGCGTTACAATAACGCCATGGATAATAAAAACATCTTATTTTGCAGTATATTGCTTAAATGATCTGGTTTTTGCTGATTAACCCATTAAATCAATAGTTTATGCGTTTTTTTATGTGATCTGGTAAATAAATCCGGAAAGATCATGACGACAAGCGTATTGTCGATTAAAATGTCTACGTTTTACGACCTTTCTTCAGATACACTCTGAGCATTCAATCCCACATGACAAAATACATTTTCATTACCGGCGGAGTGGTGTCTTCGCTCGGCAAAGGCATCGCGGCATCATCGCTTGCTGCCATTCTTGAGGCGCGTGGTCTCAAAATAACCATGACTAAGCTCGATCCTTATATCAATGTTGATCCGGGGACTATGAGCCCATTTCAGCATGGCGAAGTATTTGTCACTGAGGATGGCGCGGAAACTGATCTGGATTTAGGTCATTATGAACGCTTTCTTAAAACCACACTGACCAAGAAAAACAGTTTTACCACTGGCCAAGTATACGACAGTGTACTGAAACGAGAGCGCAGGGGTGAGTATTTAGGCGCGACCGTTCAGGTTATTCCGCATATTACCGATGAGATTAAAAACCGTATCTATTTAAGCGCCGAAGGCATGGATGTGGCATTGATTGAAGTGGGCGGCACGGTGGGTGATATTGAGTCCTTGCCGTTTTTGGAAGCTATTCGGCAAATGCGTTTTGAGCTGGGCGCGGAAAGATCGCTGTTTATCCATTTAACCTTGGTGCCGTATATTCGTTCGGCAGGCGAGATAAAAACCAAGCCTACGCAGCATTCGGTTAAAGAATTACGCTCTATTGGTATTCAGCCAGATATTCTGATTTGTCGGTCTGAACAAAGCATTCCGGAAAGTGATCGCCGCAAAATTGCCTTGTTTACCAATGTAGAAGAAAAAGCGGTGATTTCTGCAATTGATGCGGATTCAATTTACCGCATTCCGTTGTTGTTGCACGCGCAAGGCCTGGACGACATTGTTGTGCATAAGCTGCGCCTGAATGTACCGCCTGCCGATTTAACCGAGTGGCACAATGTCGTTGAAGCGTTAACGCATCCGACAGCTGAGGTGACGATTGCCATTGTGGGTAAATATGTCGATCATTCTGATGCATATAAATCATTGAATGAAGCGTTGATTCATGCCGGTATTGCTACCTTGAACAAGGTGAAAATCATTTACATTGATTCAGAGACTATTGAAGATGAGGGCATTGCCCAGCTCAAACATGTCGATGCTATTTTGGTGCCGGGTGGTTTTGGTGAACGTGGCGTGGAAGGCAAAATTGCTACCGTGCGTTATGCCCGCGAGAACAAAATTCCGTATTTGGGTATATGCCTAGGTATGCAAGTGGCGGTTATTGAGTTTGCTAGAAATATGGCGAATTTGGCGGGTGCGCACAGTACTGAGTTTGTGCAGGCGACGCCGCATCCGGTGATTGGCTTGATTACCGAGTGGATGGATGACAGCGGCCAGCTAGAAACCCGTGATGAGCAAACCGATTTGGGTGGTTCCATGCGTTTGGGTGGTCAGCAATGCCAGTTAGAACCCAGTTCTTTGGCGCATCAAACTTATCAGCAAGATGTGATTACTGAGCGCCATCGCCATCGCTATGAGTTTAATAACCAGTATTATGAACGCTTGGAACAAGCCGGTTTACGGTTTTCCGGTAAGTCAATTGATGGACGACTAGTAGAAATGATTGAGATTCCTGACCATCCATGGTTTTTGGCCTGTCAGTTTCATCCGGAATTTACTTCAACGCCACGGCGTGGGCATCCGTTGTTTTCGGGGTTTGTTAGGGCGGCGGCGTTGCATAAGCAGTCAAGCGATTAGAAGGGATAATGTCCGATAAACGTTTTAAAGTTGCTTTATCGTTTCCAGGCGAAAAGCGCGATTATGTATTGCAAGTCGCTGAATTGTTAGCAGAGCAATTGGGTAAAGAAGCCGTTTTTTATGATGCTTGGCATGAAGATAAATTTCCTTCTATGAATTTTGATACTTATCTGCAAAAAATTTACCACCAAGATTCGCAGCTGATCATACCGTTTTTGTGCATCGATTATGAGCGTAAAGAATGGTGTGGCTTGGAGTGGCGAGCTATTCGCGATTTAATTAAAAAACGAGAAGATAAAGACATCATGCTATTACGTTTTGATGATGTCGATATGCCTGGTATTTTTAGCATTGATCGTTGGATCGATTTGCGAATAAATACTCCTGAACAAATTGCTGAGTTGATTTTTAAGCGATTGAAAGATAAAAAATGTTTTTGGCAAATTGTTGGAAAATTTAAGTTAATAGATGGTCTTGCTATTGATACAGAAATAGATTTAATGTGGTTGCGCTTTACTCATGAGCAAGTTTGGGGAAATGAAACAGCAAACGGTCACTCACGAGAAGTGAACTGGGAAAATGCTTTGAAGGTTGCGGAAGTTTTCAATGAAAAAGGCGGGTATGCTGGTTATATAGATTGGCGATTACCCACAATGAATGAGTTGGAAACTCTGGTTACTATACATAGATATATTAATTCTGATGTTTTCCCCAATAATAGTGGTGGGAATTTTTGGTCATCATCCCTAGATGCATCTAATTACTCACAGGGTTACGGCAAATCATACTTCGGTTTTCTCAGTCCCAAAGATTATTTGAACAATAAGGATTTCTGTAGTCAGGTGCGGTTAGTGCGTAGCGGACAGTGATTTTGTTTTTTGTTGTTATCCAGCTTACCCTGTTTGAAAATAAGGCTAAAAATTAGGAGGCATTTATGAAACTGCAAGTTGTGGTTCACCCTGCTGAAGAAGGTGGTTTTTGGGCGGAAATTCCTGCTTTATCGGGTTGCGTTTCAGAGGGCGAGACATTTGAAGAAACGGTAGCGAATATAAATGAAGCAGCGGAAGGTTGGTTTGAAGTTGCGGATATACACGATGAAACAGCTTATTTGCTGAGTAATCCCGCAAATAAAGCACAGCTTTTAGAAGCAATAAAAAACGTTGAAAACAATCAACTGATTGATGTTGAGATAAATTAGATAAAATTCATCATGCCTATTATTTCCATGTTTTACGGGATTATCATTCGGTTATACCTTATGGATAATCAACATCACCACACACCGCATATTCATGCCAAATATGCGGAGTTCGATGCTTCAATTGCTATTGATGATGGAGAAATTCTAGCTGGACAAATACCGCGAAAACAGTTGCGTCTTGTTCAAGCGTGGATTGAACTACGTCATGATGAACTCATGGCTGATTGGGAGTTAGCTGTCAGTGGTGAAACTCCTTACAAAATCACTCCACTGTAAGCGTATGTATTGGGATGTCAAATTTGTTAAACCACTGGCTGATTATCAACTCTATGTTGAAATTGAAGATGGCCGTTGTGGGTTTTTTGATGTAAAACCCTACTTAGATATTGGCGTGTGCCGTGAATTAAAGAATGTCCATTATTTTAATCAAGTGGATATTTTATTCGGTGCAATAACCTGGCCGAACGAACAAGACATTGCGCCAGAAACCTTACTGGCAAATTTATTACCAATGGAATAAAACGAGAATAACATGCAATTATGCGGTTTTGAAGTAGGCTTAGATCAACCCTTTTTTTTGATAGCAGGGCCATGCGTTATAGAAAGTGAACAACTGGCCATTGATACAGCAGGCTATCTTAAAGAGCTAACCACAGCCTTAAACATCCCGTTTATCTATAAATCCTCGTTTGATAAGGCTAACCGCTCATCACACGAAACCTTTCGGGGCTTGGGTTTTGAAACAGGCTTAAACATACTGGCCAAAGTTAAACAACAAATCGGCGTACCCGTACTAACCGACGTACATGAAGACACCCCGCTTGCAGAAGTGGCAAGCGTGGTTGATGTGATGCAAACCCCTGCGTTTTTATGTCGGCAAACCAATTTTATCCAAGCTGTAGCGTCGCAAGGCATTGCGGTTAACATCAAAAAAGGCCAGTTTTTAGCACCGTGGGATATGGTGCATGTTGCCAATAAAGCCAAGGCTACCGGCAATCAGCAGATTATGGTGTGCGAACGCGGCGTATCTTTTGGCTATAATAACTTGGTGTCGGATATGCGCTCTTTGGCGGTAATGCGCGATACTGCGTGCCCCGTGGTGTTTGATGCCACGCATTCGGTACAATTGCCCGGTGGACAAGGTACACACTCAGGTGGACAGCGCGAGTTCGTCCCCGTATTGGCACGGGCTGCGGTGGCAGTGGGTATCGCAGGGTTGTTTATGGAGACGCATCCTAATCCTAGCGAGGCCAAAAGTGACGGGCCAAATTCGTGGCCATTACATAGAATGCGAGAATTATTAGAAACGCTTATGGCTTTGGATAACGTGGTTAAGCGTCAGCCGTTCATTGAAACAATTTTGTAATGTAAGTGCTGTTATAGTGGTGTCATGATGAAAATTACCCAATTATCCCAGCTTGATTTAACGGCCAGTTACAGTTATGCCGATTATCTGACCTGGCAGTTTGCAGATGCGGTAGAGTTAATTAAAGGCAAAATACAATTGATGTCGCCTGCGCCAAATGTTAAGCACCAAAGACTTTCATGGCAACTCAGCGGGACTTTATTTAATTACTTTAATCATAAATCGTGTAGTGCTTTTTCAGCACCGTTTGATGTGCGCTTGTACGACCGTAAAAAATCCTTGTTGGCCAATAAAGACATCACCACGGTTGTACAGCCCGATATTTGCGTAATTTGCGATAACAGCAAACTGGATGAACAAGGTTGTAACGGTGCGCCGGATTGGATTATTGAGATTTTATCGAAAGGCAATTCTAAAAAGGAAGTCAAAACCAAGCACGCGCTGTATGCAGAAAGCGGTGTAAAAGAATATTGGTTGGTCTATCCTTATGAAGAGGTTATCCAGCAATTTGTTTTACAAGGTGATGAGACTGCTTATCAATTAATCAACAGTTATGCCGATGATGATCGAGCCGTATCGTTTGTATTTCCTGATTTAGCGATTGATTTAGTTGCCTTATTTAAAGACAGTTAATGTCATCCCTTATTTTTAAAGTGTGCTTAGGCACAGAATGTTTTTATTTTTAATCTTCGGAGCAAAACAGCAACATGAGTAAAATCGTTGATATTAAAGCAAGAGAAATTTTAGATTCACGTGGTAACCCAACCTTAGAAACCGATGTTATTTTGGATTCTGGTATTGTTGGCAGTGCAATGGTGCCGTCTGGTGCATCCACCGGTGAGCGCGAAGCGATTGAATTACGCGATGGTGATAAAAATCGTTATTTAGGTAAAGGCGTGTTAAACGCAATTAACAACGTTAACACCGAAATCCGAGCTGCCATTGTGGGCTTGGATGCGAATGATCAACAAGCCATTGATAAAGCAATGATTGCATTAGATGGCACAGACAACAAAGCCCGTTTAGGCGCTAATGCCATTTTATCGGTTTCGATGGCGGTCGCTCATGCGGCTGCTAAAGATGCTGGCGTGCCTTTGTACCGTTACTTGAATCAATCCGGTAAATTCATTATGCCTGTGCCGATGATGAATATCATCAACGGTGGCTCACATGCGGATAACAGCGTTGATTTGCAAGAATTTATGATTTTGCCGGTCGGCGCGCCAACCTTCCGTGAAGCCATTCGTTACGGCGCGGAAGTGTTCCATAATTTAGCCAAAGTGTTAAAAAACCGTGGATTGGCAACCACCGTAGGCGATGAAGGTGGTTTTGCACCTAACTTGTCTTCTAACGAAGAAGCCATTGAAGTTATTTTAGAAGCCATTGAAAAAGCGGGATATAAAGCCGGTGTCGATATTTTCTTAGGCATGGATGCAGCGGCTTCTGAATATTACAAAAACGGTCGTTATGAATTATCGGCTGAAGGCCGTAGCTTTAATTCAGCGGAAATGAATGATTTTTTTGTGGAATGGGTCAATAAATACCCGATTATTTCCATAGAAGATGGCTTGGATCAAAATGATTGGGCGGGCTGGAAAGACCAAACCGAAAAATTGGGCAATCGTGTGCAATTGGTCGGTGATGATTTATTCGTGACCAATCCAAAAATCTTGCAAGAAGGTATTGATAAAGGCATTGCTAATTCAATTTTGATTAAAGTCAATCAAATCGGTACTTTAACTGAAACCTTGGCGGCGATTGATATGGCGCATGCAGCAGGCTATACAGCTGTGGTGTCACACCGTTCTGGCGAAACCGAAGATACTACAATTGCTGATTTAGCGGTTGCTACCGGCACTGGCCAAATTAAAACTGGCTCATTAAGCCGTTCTGACCGTGTTGCTAAATACAATCGCTTGATGAAAATCGAAGAAGAGTTAGGCGATTTGGCGGTGTATGCAGGCCGCAGCGCTTTTAGAATGCTGTAATATAAGCTCAGAAACAAGGGGAATTACTTTCTAGGTATTTCCTCTTGTTAACCCAAAAACTATGAAAATTTTGATGTTTATTATGCTGTCGCTCATCGTTCATCTCCAATATCGATTATGGGTTGGCGATGCGAGCCTTGCGCAGATTAAAACTTACCAGCAGCGTCTTGATGAGTTAAAGACACTGGCTACAGAAAAACAAGAACGTAATCAGGCGCTTTATGCTGAAGTTTTAGATTTAAGAAAAGGCCAGGAAGCCATTGAGGAAAGAGCGCGCGATGAATTAGGAATGATTAAAGAGGGTGAGACTTTTTTTCAAGTTATTGATTAATAGGGTATAGATTGGTAAATAATGTTAACGGAGAGCTTAATATTCAGCTTCTCTTTTTGTGCGCAAAACTAAGCGCTGTCAAGCTAATACCCACTAATCCCATTAATGCGGGTTCGGGAATATTTGTGGCTTGATTGTCGGTAGGAAAGCTAATGGCATCCACGCTTAAATCCCAGCCAGACGCGCCATTAACCTCTAGTGCAAGTGTTCCACCACCTTTAATGGCAAGCAGTTGCTCGGAACTAAGTGCGAACGACATAGGCTTGTGAGTATTAGCTGAAATACCAAACTTTACTAATTCTGCGTTATTGAGTAAAAACTTTAAGTTGGTTGGATTGTCAGCTTTAATAGAGGCAAAATCAAAAGTAGCACTTTTAGCGCCAAACAATAAATCACTTTTAAGAAGCCATGAAACGGTAACTTGACTATTTTCGCCTATACCATTACTTATATTTAGGACGCCATAAGATATTGTCGCTGCGCTTTGTGGTGGCTGGCTAAAGGTAAGCAAATTGTGGCTGAGCGTGCGCACTTCATTAGTAACAAAAATGGGTGAGTTGTCTGCTGTGCTATCTTTTATGGGTTGTTGATCGACAGAAAAATTATCAATAACAATTATGCTTGCATAAGTGGGCGTGTTGAGCAATAGCCCAAGCACAAATATCGCCTGAGCAAGCGTTTTTTTGGTATACATTTAGGTGGACTCCTTACGTTAAACAATAACACAATAATCATGCTACACGCCATGAATAGTAAAGCAATGTTCGTGCCAATACATAACATACTGTTTATATTAAATTTTATTTTTTTTGCTTGTGATGATTGTAAAAAAAAATGACATATTTTCGAAAGGCGATTTAGGGTTTAGTGCTATATGTTTCTAATAACTTGTGATTTTGTAAAGTTTATTTTAAATGTAAAAGAAATAGACGCAAAATGACCTATATTGGCGGATACTTTTGTTATCCACTTGCAAACTTCAAGTTAACGGCTAGAAATAGGGGCGTAGCGCATCTTAATTCTATACCCAAAATATCTCATGCGATAATTTAGGGCGTCACTAAAATAAGGAGATTTAAGTCTATTGTCTTTAATGTTACATTGCTGTTAGTTTAATTTTTATAATGATTTCACTATTGTCTTTTTTAAGTTTTACGGATGGCTAGAAGAAAGCAGTGCTGGTGCAATTTTTTTAACGGGGAGTAAAACTGTCGAATTTTAATATAACTTCCTGTTATATCGTTATATTATGGGTTTAATGGTGGGATTTCAAGCATGAAAATAATAGAATCGGATAATAATTTACGCTAGTTATCAATTTTTTTCGCAATTCTTATCACGTACTTGGGGTTTGCTGTTGTTGAGAAAACAGCGTTTTTATGGTGTAATACCGACGTTTTTGGTCTTAATACGCCTTTTGTTTTGTATTAAATAAAAGGCATTGATTTTGCCGCACAAAGTTTGGAGAGCAGGCTTATTACAATGCAATTTTTTATTAAAAAAGGTTTGGATTTACCCATTACGGGAAGTCCCAAGCAAGTTATTGGGGATGGCAATCCAGTTAAATCTGTTGCTATCTTGGGTATGGATTACGTAGGTATGAAGCCTACGATGATGGTCAGTGAGGGCGACAAGGTCAAACTTGGGCAAGCACTCTTTTCTGACAAGAAAAATCCTGGATGTCTATTTACTTCGCCCGGTGCTGGTATTGTTAAATCAATCAATCGTGGTGACAAACGTGTCTTGCAATCGGTAGTGGTTGAGCTGCAAGGCGATGAACAAGAAACTTTCTTAACTGTAAAAGATTCTGAACTGGCCAGCTTAACGGTTGAGCAAATTAAAGCTAATCTGATTGCTTCGGGTTTGTGGACGGCTTTGCGTACTCGGCCTTATGGCAAGATTCCAACGCTGACTGCCAAGCCTAAGAGCATTTTCGTTACCGCTATCGATACCCGTCCTTTGGCCGCTGATCCGGTTGTGGTCATTAAAGCACGCGGTAACGATTTTGCTAATGGTTTGGCTGTTATTGCCAAATTAACAGATGGCAAGACCTATGTTTGTAAAGCAACCGGCGCTAATATTGCCGTAGGCAGCACGCCTTCAGTGGTCGTGGCTGAGTTTTCAGGCTTACATCCAGCGGGATTGCCTAGCACACACATTCATTTTATTGATCCGGTCAGTATTGATACTGTCGTGTGGACAATTGATTACCAAGCGGTTATCGCTATCGGTGCTTTGTTTACCACGGGTAAGTTAAACGTTGAAAGAATTGTGTCTTTAGCAGGGCCTACGGTTAAAAATCCACGTTTAGTGCGTACCCGTGTGGGGGCTAACTTAACTGATTTGGTCGCTAATGAGCTGGAAGCGGTGGAAAATCGTGTGATTTCTGGTTCAGTATTGTATGGCCATATCGCTGAAGGTTGGGCAAATTATTTAGGCTGTTACAGTAATCAGGTCTCGGCGTTGCAAGAAGGCCGTGCGCGTGAATTGTTCGGCTGGATAGTGCCTGGTAAAGACAAGTATTCGGCATTGGATGTTTACACCTCCAGTATAGATCGCAAAAAAGGCATAGACCGCAAGTTCCCGTTGACGACAGACAAAAATGGCAGTAACCGTGCGATTGTACCGGTGGGTATTTACGAAACCGTGATGCCGTTGGATATTTTATCGACACCGTTATTAAAATCTTTGGTGGTAGGCGATTCTGATCAGGCGCAATTGTTGGGTTGTCTGGAATTGGATGAAGAGGATATGTCTCTCTTTACGTTTGTTGATCCCGGTAAACATGATTTTGCACCGGTATTACGGGCCAATTTAACTAAAATCGAGAAGGAAGGGTAAATGTCGGCTAGAGATATTTTAGATAGCATAGAGCCGCATTTTACAAAAGGCGGTAAGCTTGAGAAGTATTACGGTCTCTACGAGATGGTGGATACTTTTATATACACACCTGCCGATGTGACGCGCGGTTCAACGCACGTCCGTGATGGCAATGATTTAAAGCGCACCATGACTTTTGTGGTGATTGGTACGCTGTTTTGCGTATTGATGGCTATGTACAATACCGGTTATCAAGCCAACCATGCCATGGAAGTGATGGGCTTGGCGCAGATAGACAACTGGCGCAGCATGATTATGTCGGTGTTTGGCTATAATGCGGCCAATCCGTTATCCAATATGGTGCATGGTGCGTTGTACTTTTTACCTATTTACATCATTACCTTAGCGGTAGGCGGTGTGTGGGAAGTGGTATTTGCTACCGTGCGTGGCCATGAAGTCAACGAAGGCTTCTTGGTATCGTCCATGCTGTATACCTTGATTATGCCGCCCGACATGCCGTTATGGCAGGTTGCACTGGGTATTTCTTTCGGTATTGTTATCGGTAAAGAAGTGTTTGGCGGAACTGGTAAAAACTTTTTGAACCCTGCGTTAACCGGCCGTGCATTTTTGTATTTTGCCTATCCTGCTTCTATTTCCGGTGACGCTGTGTGGGTTGCTGTGGATGGTTATACCGCAGCGACACCTTTGGCACTGGCGGCTAACGGTGGTTTGGATGCCGTGTATGCGGCAGGTTATAGCTGGATGCAATCGTTTTTGGGCTTTGAACCTGGCTGTTTGGGCGAAACATCTACCTTGGCGATCTTAATCGGCGCAGCGTTTTTGCTCTACACCCGTGTGGCTTCGTACCGCATTATCGGTGGTGTATTTGCCGGTATGGTAGCGATGTCCTTGTTGTTTAACGTGATTGGTAGCGATACCGACCCCATGTTCTCTATCCCCTGGTACTGGCATTTGACCATGGGTGGCTTCGCGTTTGGTATGGTGTACATGGCGACTGACCCTGTCAGTGCTGCGATGACCGATACCGGTCGTTGGGTTTACGGGGCATTGGTGGGCATCATGACTGTGTTGATTCGCGTGGTTAACCCTGCGTTTCCAGAAGGCATTATGCTGGCTATTTTATTTTCCAATATGTTTGCCCCAACCATAGATTACTTCGTTATTCAGGCCAACATTAGACGGAGGATGAAACGCCATGCTAAAGTCTGAGCAATATCAAAAATTATGTGCCACACTCGATAAGTGTGAGCATTATCAAAAGTTTAAAGCCTACAAAGATAAAGTACTTGCCTTAGGCAATGACAGTCTGGAAAAAACATTCGCTATCGCGGTTGCGCTGTGCTTAGTGTGTGCAGTATTGGTATCATTTGGCGCTGTGGCGTTAAAACCGATGCAAGTCTACAACAAGTCTTTGGATATGAAGAAGAATATCCTGGATGTGGCGGGCTTACTGGAAGACGGTGCCGATATTGATAAAGCCTTTTCTGAACGTATTGAACCGAAACTGGTCGATTTAGAAACCGGTAGCTATGTCGATAACATGGATGCTGACGCTTACGACCAACGCAAAGCGGCTAAAGATCCTGCGCAAAGCATCGCTATCCCTAAAACTAAAGACGTTGCCCATATTCGTGTAAAAGCTAAAGTGGCCAAAGTGTTTTTGGTAAAAGACGGCGAAAAAATCAAATCTATCATCTTGCCAGTGAGTGGTTATGGCCTGTGGTCTACACTGTACGGCTTTTTGTCGCTGGATTCTGACGGCCAAACCGTGCAAAGCATCAACTTTTATGACCAAGCTGAAACACCGGGATTAGGCGGTGAAGTCGTTAATCCAAAATGGCGTGCATTATGGAAAGGCAAAAAAGTCTATGCGGAAACTGAGCAACATTCGTTCGATAAAGGCTCGGTGGAAGGCGCTGATTTTGGCGAACCTGCTTTGCATCTGATTAAAGGCGTAGTGGATAACAACAAGCCAGAAGCCATCTATGAAGTTGACGGCTTGGCAGGCGCAACATTAACCAGCACCGGGGTTACTAATTTGGTCAGATACTGGATGAGCGAAGAAGGTTTTGCCAAGTATTTGAACAAGGTAAGAACCGTTAAGCTTAAGGAGGCCAAATCATGAGTGCGATATTAAATGATGAGCTAAAAAATAAACTGATCAATGACGAAACTAAAAAAGTCTTGATCGCACCGTTGGTCAACGACAACCCGATTACCTTACAGGTGTTGGGGATTTGTTCGGCGCTGGCGGTAACTTCGCAGATGACCACGTCTTTGATTATGGCGTTGGCGTTAACCTTGGTGACGGCGTTTTCCAGCGCGGCCATCAGTGCGATTAGAAATCATATTCCCAGCAGCATCCGTATTATTGTCCAGATGACCATTATTGCTTCTTTGGTCATTGTGGTGGATCAGGTGCTAAAGGCAGTGGCTTACGATGTCAGTAAATCTTTGTCGGTATTCGTTGGTTTGATTATTACCAACTGTATCGTCATGGGTCGTGCGGAAGGTTATGCCATGAAGAACCCGCCCATCGAAAGTTTTATGGACGGTATCGGCAATGGCGCGGGTTACAGCCTGATCTTAATTATTGTAGCGTTTTTTAGAGAAACCTTAGGGTCTGGAAAATTGCTGGGGTTTGAAGTCTTTAAATTGACCAAAGATGGCGGCTGGTATGATCCTAACGGCTTGATGCTGTTACCACCTAGCGCGTTTTTCATCATTGGTTTAATCATTTGGTCTGTGCGTCAGTGGAAGCCAGAACAACAGGAAAAAATCGACTTTAAAATTTTGGATATAGCGCACGGTGAAGGGGGACATCACTGATGGAAGCTTATGTAAGTTTATTTGTAAAAGCGGTTTTTATTGAAAATTTGGCGCTGTCCTTCTTTTTAGGCATGTGTACGTTTATTGCGGTGTCCAAAAAGATTTCTACCGCAATGGGTTTAGGTGTAGCGGTTATGGTGGTGCAAGCCATTACTGTACCGGCCAACAACTTTGTTTACCATGCCTTGTTGCAAGAAGATGCTCTGTCGTGGATGGGCATTAAAGGTGTGGATTTAAGCTTTTTGGCGTTGCTAAGCTGCATCGGTATGATTGCAGCGCTGGTGCAAATTTTAGAAATGGTGTTAGACAAGTTTTTCCCCGCCTTGTATTTTGCTCTGGGTATTTTCTTACCGTTAATCACGGTAAACTGCGCGATTTTAGGCGGCAGTTTGTTCATGATTGAACGCGATTATAACTTTGGCGAAAGCGTCACTTACGGTGTTGGCAGTGGCCTAGGTTGGGCATTGGCAATTACCGTGATGGCAGGCGTGCGCGAAAAACTTAAATACAGTGATATCCCCGTAGGTTTACAAGGTCTGGGTATTACGTTTATTACCGCAGGTCTGATGTCGCTTGGCTTCATGGCTTTCTCTGGAATCCAACTTTAAGGGGCTGTCATGCTGGAAATTTTGTTAGGGATTATTATTTTCACGGGATTCGTGATTGCACTGGTGTTTGGTATTATCGGTGCAAAGAGTAAATTAGTGGCAGAAGGTGACGTTGAAATTCTCATTAATAATGAAAAGAAAATTCACGTCCCTGTAGGATCAAAATTATTGGGTGCGTTGGCGGATAACGGTTTATTTGTGTCCTCTGCGTGCGGCGGCGGCGGTACCTGTGGCCAGTGTAAAGTAAAGATACACTCAGGTGGCGGCGAAATCTTGCCAACTGAGTTAAGCCACATCACCAAGCGAGAAGCTGCCCACGGTGAGCGTCTGTCTTGCCAGGTGTCTGTTAAGCACAATATGAACATTGAAGTCGAAGACGAAGTGTTCGGTATTAAAAAATGGGAATGCACCGTTAAGTCCAACAATAACGTGGCCACTTTTATTAAAGAATTGGTGTTGGATTTGCCAGAAGGCGAAGCCATTAACTACCGTGCCGGTGGATTTATTCAGATTGAATGTCCGCCGCATGTGGCTAAGTACAGCAATTTTGATGTTGAAGAAGAGTACCGTGAAGACTGGGATAAATTCAATTTGTGGCGCTATGTATCCACAGTGAAAGAACCCGCGTTGCGTGCTTATTCGATGGCGAGTTACCCAGTCGAAAAAGAAATCATGCTTAACGTGCGGATTGCAACACCGCCGCCGCGTGCTGATGAAAGCGTACCGCCGGGCATTATGTCATCATATATCTTTGATTTGAAACCCGGTGACAAATGTACTATTTCAGGGCCTTATGGTGAGTTTTTTGCCAAGGAGACTGAGGCTGAGATGATCTTTGTCGGTGGTGGTGCAGGTATGGCACCGATGCGTTCGCACATTTTTGACCAGTTACGCCGGATTAAATCCAAGCGTAAGATGTCTTTTTGGTATGGCGCTCGTAGCAAACGCGAAATGTTCTATGTGGAAGATTTTGATATGTTGGCCAAGGAAAACCCCAATTTTACCTGGCATGTCGGTTTGTCGGATGCCTTGCCTGAAGACAACTGGACAGGTTATAAGGGTTTTATCCATAACGTGTTGTTTGAAAACTATTTGAAAAACCATCCAGCCCCCGAAGATTGTGAATACTATCTGTGTGGGCCGCCTATGATGAACACCGCTGTGATCAAGATGTTGATCGACAACGGCGTGGAACCTGAAAGCATTATGCTGGATGATTTTGGCGGTTAAGCAGGACGCTATGTAAATTAGTGATTGTTTTAGATGAATGCTTAATGAAAACCCTGTACTTAAGTACAGGGCTTTTTTTATGGGTAAATTACTAAGGGTGCATGGGTGTTTTTTTAGAGGGAATAAAAGTTATTTATTGTTGGGTTTACCCTGTATATTTTTCAAAAGAGAGTGAACGCTTGTTTTAAGTTCAGCTCTTATTCATATTAATAACGTAATATGATCTAGGTATTGTAAAATAAAATGGGTTTTGCTCGGAATTAATACAGCTGAATAGGTGCTACGATGAAGGGTTTGCATGGATTTATCTTTTTATTGTGTATGTCGTTTTCACAACAGCTATTCGCTTTAAAATGCGAACACAGAATAGTGGAACCGGGTGATTTTAAACAATTCGTTTACGATTTATGCGGTGAGCCTGCCTCTGCTTCATTTCATGTGGAAAGACGGCAAGTTTTCAATGATGCTCACATCAGACAATTTGGTTTCGGTAATAACCGCCAATTTCAAAATAATAGGTTCAATTATGGCCAAGCGTACGGGCAGGAAGTAGATATACTGGTAGATGAATGGATATATGATTTTGGCCATTCCCGCCTGCGCCAATATCTACGCTTTGAAAATGACCAGCTAAAAGAAATTAGAGACTTGGGGCGTGGCCGTAATTGATGCGTTATACTATAACAATGTTTTAATTACTTATTCAGGTGTCATCATGACTTATTTTCTTGTAACTTTTGTATTCATGCTAATTGTTATCGGTTTAATGGCGATAGGCGTTATGTTTGGACGTCGCGCCATTAAAGGTTCTTGTGGCGGTGTTAATAGTGCGGCTTGTGTGTGTCTTAAAAAATGCGCAGCCCGAAAAAAAGTAGAAGCGGAAGGTCAGGTAGAAATTTGATTACCTCATGCTTTCATGTGTTTGAAATGTAATGGCTGAAGCACACAGTTTTTTTTGGCACGACTACGAAACCTTTGGTATAGACCCGCAGCGTGATAGGCCTTCGCAATTTGCTGGTATTCGTACCGATGCCGATTTCAATATCATTGATGAACCCACAAGCTTTTATTGCAAGCCGCCAGCGGATTATTTGCCGCAACCGGATGCTTGTCTGGTTACCGGTATTACGCCACAGTTAGCTGAGCAGCAAGGTGTCTGTGAAGCAGAATTTATTCAGCGTGTGTATGCACTGTTTTCAAAACCCAACACCTGTGTATTAGGGTATAACACCCTGCGTTTTGATGATGAGTTCACCCGCAACTGCCTGTACCGTAATTTTTACGATCCCTATGAACGCGAATATAAAAACGGTAACTCCCGCTGGGATTTGATTGATATCGTTCGGGCTGCCAAAGCCTTGCGCCCTGAGGGTATCGTTTGGCCATATAATCACGAGGAAGACCGCCCCAGCTTTAAACTGGAAGGGCTGACTAAAGCAAATAATATTGCCCATGAGAGGGCGCACGATGCGCTGTCCGATGTGTATGCCACCATTGCCATCGCCAAATTGGTAAAGGCCGCGCAACCTAAGCTATACCAATTTCTTTGGCTGCATCGCCTAAAATCAGAAGCGATTAACTTGTTGCAATTCGGCAGTTTTAAGCCCGTTGTACATATTTCTGGCAAATATCCTGCACGTAAAAATTGTCTGGCGATTGTGCTGCCGGTGTGTCGTCACCCTACCAATACCAATGGCATGGTGGTTTATGACCTTTCGGTTGATCCGGAACCGATGTTGTCGTTATCAGTGGAGGAAATTCAGCGCCGCATTTTTACTGCAAAAGTAGATTTACCCGAAGGTGTTGGGCGCATCCCGCTTAAAACTGTGCATATTAATAAATGTCCGGTATTGGCGCCGATTTCTGTCATCAGGCCAGAAGATGCGCAGCGCTTGGAGATTGATTTGGCGCTGTGCCAAAAGCACATCGATAAAATCCAGCAAGCCAGTGGTTTGGCAGAAAAGTTGTCTGCGGTATTTACCAGTAGCTATGGCGAATGGGATGATATATCCGATCCTGATTTAGCAATCTACACAGGTGGCTTTTTTTCTGAAGCTGATAAACAGGAAATGGCTAAAATTCGCACGATAGCGCCGGAGCAACTGGCGACTAAGGGTTTTAGCTTTACTGACGCTCGGCTAGAAGAAATGTTGTTCCGCTATCGTGCCCGTAATTATCCTGAAACGCTTAATACGAATGAGCAGCAACAATGGCAAAATTTTTGTCGCGCCCGTTTAATAGGTGATTTACCCAGTGCCAGCAGTACTTTTAAAGATTACTTTGCCCGGTTACAGGCATTAAAAAATGCTGATGGTGTTGATCACAGTATTTTAGAGTCATTACAGCAGTATGCACTTGAGAAAATGCGCAGGTTAGGTATCAATGATGTTTAATCGCTGTGTGATAGTAGGTATTTAGTCAGGAATCATAAAGCGTCGATGTTATGACTCAAAAAAATAATAATTTTCAAGTTCAGTTGTAATAATTTCCCACGTTTTTATTTAAAAGCCAAGAACGTGCTTGATACATGGATTATTGGCATTTCAACCATAGCCATTCAATCTTTGGCTACCAACTAAGACGGGACATCCGTTCGCCCTTGTCGAAGGGTTTGTTTGTTCATGGTTCGACAAGCTCACCACGAACGGCTTTTTTAAATTGTTCCGTCTTGGTAGCCCAATCTTTGATTCGTGTTGTCTTTTTAGCGGCCCAGCCGTTACTAGATTTTATCTTTTTGAGTCGCTATGAATATTGATTTACCTACTTGGCCGTATGTTAATGGCTCACCTTCAGGCACTGGCAACATCCGTATCGTGCCGGAAGATTTTGTCGTGATGGAAAATTTGTCGTTTGTGCCTTCCGGTAGCGGTGAACATGCCTTCTTGCAATTACAAAAAACCGGTGAAAATACCGAGTTTGTGGCAAGGCAATTAGCCAGATTTGCCGATGTCCGGCAACGTGATATTGGTTATGCGGGTCTTAAAGATCGTCATGCCGTGACCACACAATGGTTTAGTGTCTGGTTGCCAGGAAAGGCTGATCTAGATTGGATGCTATTGGAATCGGATAAAATTAAGGTGTTGCAGTCAGTGCGTCATGCACGAAAACTAAAGCGCGGCGTGTTGTCCGGCAATAGTTTTAAGATCACCGTGCGGGATTGGCAAGGCGATAAAGTAAAAACGTTGCAACAACTGGAAGCCATGAAGGTGCAAGGTATTGCCAATTATTACGGTTCGCAGCGGTTTGGCCACGACGGGCAAAATATCAATAAGGCCTTGGCGATGTTTCAAGGCGCAAAAGTGGGGCGAGAGCAGCGTAGCCTTTATCTTTCTGCGGCACGGTCGTTTTTGTTCAATCAGATTCTAGGTGCTCGTGTGGTTGATGGCAGCTGGAATCAGGCTTTGGCCGATGATACTTATATGTTTGATGGTTCGCACAGCAGTTTTAAAGCAGAACAACCCGATGCTGAGATTGTCCGCCGACTTGCAGAACAAGCCATACATCCGACGGGTATCTTGTGGGGTATAGCCAAGCCGATGCTGCCTTTGAATAGGCTGGAACAGGCGGTGATTGATTGTTATCCGGAGCTTGCTCAGGGTTTGCTTGCTTGCGGCGTAGAAATGGCTCGGCGTGCTTTGCGCATTAATGTGCAGGATTTGCACTGGCAGTTTGTAGATGATATTACATTAGAGCTTGAGTTTAGTTTGCCTGCGGGGTGTTATGCAACAGCATTGTTGCGGGAGATTATTGTTTTGCCGTAATTGTCTGATGATTGCAGGGAATCTTAGTTTTTAAAACCAATCTGTTTCATCCCCTTAGCATCTTGCTATTCGAGTATAATTTCAATAAAACCTCTTTGTGACGCAGCGTTGAAAAGGCAAACCATCAATGAAACAAAAAACCGCCATACTGCTTTTAAATTTAGGTACCCCCGATAGCCCCAGCCGCTGGCATGTAAGGCGTTATTTAGGCCAATTTCTCAATGACCCAAGAGTTATTGATATTCCCTGGTTAGCTAGAAAAATACTGGTCAACTGTATTATTGTGCCGTTTCGGGCGGGTAATTCCTCAAAACTCTATAAAGCTATTTGGGATAAGGAAACCGGCTCACCTTTATTGATGAATACGCTGGCATTGCAAAAAAAATTACAGGCAGCCGTGGGCGATGGCATTAGCGTAGAAATGGCCATGCGCTACAAGAATCCTGGTATGGATGTTGTATTGGAGCGTATGCGCCAGCAAGGCTATCATAAGATTATTGTTTTTCCGTTGTTTCCTCAATATGCCTCCAGCAGTACTGGCAGTGCCTTGCAGCGTTTTATGGAAATTGTCAGCAAATGGTGGGTGATTCCGGAAATTAAAATGGTTTCGCAATATTTTGATAACGACGATTTTATCAATTGCATCGTCAATCGGGCTAAAAAATATGATCTTACTCAATACGACCATATTATTTTTAGCTATCACGGTTTGCCGGAAAGACAAGTTGATAAAGTCTATAACGATGGTGCTTTATGCAAACATCACCACTGCGAAGACGGTTTAACCGACAGCAATTATTATTGCTACAAAGCCGCGTGTTACCAAACTACCAAGGCCATTGTTGAAAAACTTAATATACCTCAAGATAAATATACTTTGAGTTTTCAAAGCCGCTTGAATAATAAATGGTTAACGCCGTTTACGGATAAAATTATTGAAGAACTGGGGGTAAAAGGCGCTAAAAAACTGCTGGTTTTTTCGCCGGCATTTACAGCCGATTGCCTGGAAACACTTTATGAGATTGGCATAGAATATCAAGAAATTTTTCACAAACATGGTGGTGAAAAAATTCAATTGGTCGAAAGCCTGAACAGCGGTGATGATTGGGTTGAGACTATCAAAAAGATAGCACTATCAGGCTAACCACGAAATGCCCTATGAGTTATCTTAGGTATTGTCTACATCGGCGTAAATTTAAACGTCATCTAAGTCCATTGTCTCAATGGGGTAGATTTTGACAAAAGCGACGCGTGAACCATTCATTTTTGTGATGAGGACATTAAATTGTTTAAATTCAATCTCTTGGCCTTCCAAAGGGATATCACGCAATTTAGCCATAATAAGCCCACCTATAGAAACCTCATCCTCCAGTTCAAGTTCTTCGTTCTCAATGTCGATGCCTAAAATCCGTTCCAATGAGAAAATGGGTAAACTGCCTTTGCCCGTCAGTGTGCCGTCATCAAGCCGTATCCAGTCCTGGTTATTTTGACGGAATTCATCGCGTATTTCTCCAACCATGGCACTTAACAAATTATCTAATGTGATAAAGCCTTGCGGTTTGTGGCCTTTTTGGCCAATGATGGCAAAATGGGACGCGCCCATACGAAAATGACGGAATAACTCAAGCGAAGGAGTGCTGGGTGAAATATATTGAATCGGCCGCAGGTAGTTATCTAAGTCGTCAATTGTTTTGTCTTCTTGCTGGGCGAAAAACAAATCTTTCAAATGAATCACTCCTAAAACGTCAACATTATTAGTGTCAAAATAAGGGTAACGGCTGTAGCGGTTTTGAGCTATGGTTTTTAGATTTTCCTGCAAGGACTTGTTACGGTGTAAGGCAGTAAGCTCGTGGATGGGGCGCATGAGGTCAGATACCTCCAGTTCACTGAAATCGAGTGTTTTGGCTAGAATATTCCATTCGTCGCGGCTAAAGCGATCATCTGGACAATTGTTACGCAAAATAATCTTAAGTTCGTCCGAGGAATAATGCGCATCATTGCCGTGGGCATTATTTAAACGAAATACGTACAATATCAAATTGGCACTGGAATTGAGTAACCAAATAGCCGGATACATGAGCCAATAAAACGCATATAGCGGCACAGCGCTCCATAAGCCTATTTTTTCCGGGTTACGAATCGCGATCGATTTAGGTGCAAGCTCACCCACTACAATGTGTAAAAATGAGATTGTCGAAAACGCAAAAGTAAATGCAATGCCGTGTATCAGCTCTGGTGAAATGACACCTATCCTGATGAATAATGGTTCTAACAGGTTGGCAAAGGCGGGTTCGCCAACCCAGCCCAAACCTAGCGAAGCCAAGGTAATACCCAACTGGCATGCGGATAAGTAGGCATCAAGTTTTGCATGTACTTTGCCTAGAATACGACCACGAAATCCTTGGGTTTTAACTATGGCCCGAAGACGCGTTTGCCGCAGCTTGACAAGACCGAACTCAGCGGCCACAAAGAAGCCGTTGAGGGCGACTAGCAACAAAGCGATAATGATCGGCAAAAGATTATTCATAAACCGGCAAACGATACGATAGACAATCTAGGGGTGCAAACAATGGCTTAAAAAATCCACATCAATATCAAGCCTGCAAAAATTCCCGCCAGCACATCATCCAGCATAATGCCAAAACCGCCGTGTACTTTTTGATCGACCCATTTAATGGGCCAGGGTTTGATAATATCGAAAATTCTGAATAATACAAAACCGACTAGAGTAGCTTGCCAGCTAAAAGGCACAAACCATAGTGTAATCAGGTAGCCTGCCACTTCATCCCAAACGATGCCGCCAAAATCGTGTTCGCCCAATTTGTCGGCAGCAATACCACACACGCTAATACCGATTAGCGTTAGGATTATAGTCAGAATGCTGTAAACCAATAATGGCGTTTGTGCGAAAAGTAAATACACAGGAATGGCGGCTACCGTGCCGCAAGTTCCTGGGGCTTTTTTAGCTAAGCCGGAGCCAAAACCGAAAGCTAAAAATAAAACCGGGTCGGTTAGAATCTGTTTGGGGGTGAGCTGGTTTTTACCGTATGTTGCATTAATTAAAGTGCTCAAAACCTGTCATCTCCAAGGGCGAAAGTGTACCTGATTTATGGAGCCGTAACCCCGATTGAGCTTCTATGATACCAATTTTATGGCAGAGCACGCTTAATTGTGCGGCTTTTTCGGGGCTTACCGTAAAGCATAACTCATAGTCATCGCCTGCATTTAATGGCAAAAGCCAGTCATCGGTATCAATTATATAAGTTTGTACGGCAGATGACAGCGGCAATGCCTCCCAGTCAAGGCATGCCCCGACCTGGCTTTTTTGCAAGATATGGCCTAAATCAGCCGCCAAACCGTCTGATATATCAATACAGGCATTGGCAACTCCGATTAAGACCAGGCCCGTTTCAATTTGAGGATTGGGGCAGTTGAAGTGTTTTAGCGCTTCATCTGGATGGTTACAGGCATAGCCCTGAGTTATTTTTAGACCCAATCCGGCATCGCCCAAATGTCCTGTAACGTAAATAAAATCGCCCACTTTGGCTGATGATCTCTTTAAGGCTTTGCCTTGTGGTACCAAACCTAACGCTTGCACCGTTAAAGTCAATGGTCCTGACGTGGTATCGCCACCGATTAGCTCAACACCATAGTGCTGCGCTAAGTTTAAAAAACCTTTGGCAAAAGCTGCAAGCCAGTCTTCATTTACTTTGGGTAAGGTGAGTGCCAGGGTTACCGAGATAGGTTTTGCACCCATGGCGGCCAAATCACTCAAATTTACGGCAAGCAATTTGTGGCCAAGTTGTTCAGGATCAGTACCGGCAAAAAAATGCACGTTTTCCACCATGGTATCGGTGGTGATGGCTAATTCAAACCCAGAAGGAATGTTTAATAGCGCACAGTCATCGCCTATGCCTAATTGAGTGGTGCTATTTTTTAGTGTTTGCTGGCAAAAAAAACGCTCAATCAGGCCAAACTCGGATAGCGACATTATTTGGCGGCGGCTTTCATCTTGATTTCAACCGCTCGGCTTTGCTGGGCAATTTTATCTAAAATGCCATTAACATACTTGTGGCTGCCATCGGCACCAAACAGTTTGGCCAGATTAATACCTTCATTTATGACCACACGGTAGGGCATATCCAGTCGGTGCAATAATTCATAAACACTGAGTCTTAGGATAGCTCTTTCGACAGGATCAATGGTATCTACCGGCCTATCGACAAATTCAGTTAAGGCTTTATCAATAGTGTCCAGATGTTCAGGTACGCCGTGAAACAGTTCTGCGAAGTAGCTTTTTTGGCTGTCTTTAAGGCGGTCTTCTTCATGAAATTGGACTTCAATTTCAGTGAGATTTTGTCCGGTCATTTGCCATTGGTATAAGGCTTGTACAGCGGCTTTTCTGGCATTGGTACGTGCTTGGCTCATTATACTTCCAGGTTTTTAAGCAAACTGACCATTTCAATGGCAGATAAAGCAGCTTCTGCACCTTTATTGCCAGCTTTAGTACCTGCACGTTCTATGGCTTGCTCAATAGTATCCACCGTTAATACCCCAAAGCTAACCGGAATATTATATTGCAAAGCCGCGTGGCCAATGCCTTTTACGCACTCACCCGCTACATATTCAAAATGCGGTGTGCCGCCACGAATAACAGCGCCTAAGGCAATAATAGCATCATATTTTTTGCTGGCAGCGACACGCTGTATCACTAAAGGTAATTCAAAAGCGCCCGGTGCTTTAACAAGATGAATATCATCTTTATTGGCACCATGACGCACTAAGGCATCGATAGCACCGGCTTCCAGTTGGTCGACAATAAAACTGTTAAAGCGCGATACGACTAAGCAAAATTTGCCGCCTTGTGCTGATAATGTGCCTTCAAATGTCTTTACTGTTGACATGGTTCTCTCTGTAATAATGTTGCAATTGAATTTATTTGCATTGAAAATTTACGTGTAGTGTAATTTATTAGTTATCTCTCTACATTTTCATGGAATCGACAAAAATGAACTGATAGTTTGAATATAAATAGGTAAAATCCGACTTGACTTAATGTAAATAGTTTTGAATTTTTATCAACTTTTTCAAGGGCGGATAATGGAATTGTATGCAGATCATTAAGTAAGGCTATATGGTCATCTTCAAGATAACTGTCTTTGGGTAGATAAAAAATATACGTTATTTTTTGCTCTTTAATAGAACAGATTTTGTTGTCAATTTTCTCTGAATCTAAATTGTGCTGTTTTAGGAGATTAATATAATTATCCAGCTTGATAAGTGGCGCAAAAGTAAGTTTTATAGGAAATTCACGCTTATTTTTAAGATCCATATCACAGGAATTCGTTAATAAAATTCCTTTTATAGATTTTCTGCTGCCATCTTCAAAACGAAGAACTTCAAGAGATTTTATTCCGTCACCTTGCAAAAGTTCGTTAGGATAAAGGTTTGTAAAATAATTCGTTTTTTCAGGAAAATCTTTCAGAGCCTTGATGAGCCCTTGTTTTGCTTCTTGAGTTAAATAATATGGAATTTGAGTGCTTATAGAATCATTATTCACAATCATTTTAGCTTTCGTACAAATCCCACAAATTATTAAATAAAATACTTTCAAACTCTTCTCCCAAAGGCTCTTGGTTTATAAGAAATTTGGAATAAAATTCGCTGATAATTTGTTCAAAATTAGCATTTACTATTTCATATTTAAAGTTACTTTTAGTAAAGCTATTATATTCACTGTAAGTTGAGTTACTGTTATCTGAAATATTATTTTCTTTTTTAAATTCTCTAGCTGAATTAGTTTTATTTTCTGAAATTGGCAATAACTGACAAGCTAATATACCCCACATTATGATGACAGAGCCAAATGTGCTTGATTGTTGGTTTAAGCTAAATTTATTCATAGGTTGGCTCCAATGAGTCGATAGTTTTTTGAGTTAAGCAGTCAAAAAACTTTGCTTTATTTAACTGCCTAGTGCTTTCTAAATTCTCAAATACTTTATCTAGCGGTTCATTGCTGATTACAACTATAGTGTCGATATCAACAACCACGCCCTTTTTGATAGAATGATCTGGCAATAATATCTCAGCAGACGACATTACGCTGATTATGTTAATAAAGTTATCTTCATGAATCTCAACACGTAGCTGGAAAGCGTCTTTTGAAACCTTATGACTGGCTATTGCTATATCACAATTAATTAGGGAGGCTTGTTCTTCGAGACTGTCAGCGGGAATAAGGTTTACATATTTAATAGAATAGCGTTCTATAGAATGGATGATATTTGTGCCTATTAATATATCTACTACGTCTAGAATTGCCTTTTTAAATTCAACCCATCCTGGGTAATCAGGAGATTGACAACCAATAGAAATACTTTTATCACCAATATTTATGTGAAATTGTTTCCAAATTAGCCTATATACGGGCGCAAATCTCAAATTAGGATCCGCTTCCCGTATTGCTGTAGGAATTTGCGCAGTAGAGAGCTGTTCGATGGATTTATTACCGTCAAGCTTACCGAATAATAAGCCAGGTAGAATAGTGGATGCAGATAAATCACATGTGAACCGCACCTCAAGTAATGCCTCAAGTAATGGTTCTTTATTAAGTTTTTTAGGAAGTCTTTTTTTCATGTCTGGGTAAATTTTCTCTTGTCCTTTAACTTAAATTATAAGTTTACGTTAAAGTGAGAATTTCGGGTAAAAAATCTATAGTTTAGTGAATTTTTTTACCCCACATGCTCGGCAACTTCCAGATCAAACCCAGATAGGCCGACGTATTTTTTTTGCGTACCTAAGACTTTCATTTTATGCACACCTAAATCGGCAAGTATTCTAGCACCGGTGCCGGTCATGCGCCCATCGGGAAGATCAGCAGCTGTTTTAGTATTGATAACACCGTGATCTTCTAATTGGTAGCGATGGATTAATTCTATTAAAGCCTTATTACCATCCGCCTGCCGGATAATAACTAACACTCCGCGGCCTTCGGCGGCTATTTTCTGCATAGCCATACGCACAGAAATACTGCCATCACCTCGTTTGGAGGCAAACACATCATCCAGTAAATTGCGGGCGTGAACCCTGACTAAAACCGGTTCATCGCCAGAAACTATTCCCATCACCAGCGCCAGATGTAGATTATTGTCGTTTCTGTCCTGATAGGCATACAAGCGAAAATCGCCAAATTCGGTGGGGAAAATGCATTCACTAATGCGTTCCAGGGTGTTTTCATGTTGAATGCGGTAATGAATTAAATCGGCAATGGTACCGATTTTTAGATTGTGTTGCTGTGCGAAGATTTCCAGATCCGGCCGTCTGGCCATGGAGCCATCTTCATTAAGAATTTCAACAATCACTGCCGCAGGCTCAACACCCGCTAAACGGGCTAGATCACAACCGGCTTCAGTGTGGCCGGCGCGGTTTAAAACACCGCCGGATTTGGCCATTAGAGGGAAGATATGTCCCGGTTGTACCAGGTCATCGGCTTTGGCATCGGATGCCACGGCACATTGAATAGTGCGTGCGCGGTCAGCGGCAGAAATGCCGGTAGTAACGCCGGTGGCAGCTTCTATAGATACTGTAAAATTGGTGGAATGTGCGGTTTTATTTTCATTGGTCATTAACGGCAAACGCAGTTGATAGCAGCGTTCGGCAGTTAATGTTAAACAGATCAGCCCTCGTCCATAACGTGCCATGAAATTAACGTCTTCGGGACGTGTGAAAGCGGCCGCCATAACCAGATCGCCTTCATTTTCGCGGTCTTCATCATCCATGATGATAACCATTTTACCTAGCCTTAAGTCTTCTATAATGTCTTCTATGCTATTCACGTATTGTTAAGCTCAGCCTTTTTAATAAAGTAACCGCGTTTTAATTCATTAAGATTTTTTAGAATATGCGCCGTTTTGTAGGAAAAACAGGTGTTAAATTCCAGACAAATAGTACCAGATTTTAAGAAATAAACCGAACCGTTACAGGGTATGGGCAACTTATTTTTTTTGAATTTGTTGTAGTGGGTTTCAATAACGAGGATTTTTTTGCCGGTCTCACTGATGCTGAGGGTATTAATGGATTCCCAGCCGATAAAAACAAACTGTGAGCTGTCGTCCAGTTTTTTGTAATAAATGCCTTTTTTATCAGCACCAATAACAAAAGTCCCATGGCGATTTATGGCCCAAAAAGCCACTAAAGGTGCTGCCAATGCGATTATTAAAAAGGCCTGCAAAAACAAAGACAGATTGGTCATGCCAAACGGTAAGTTGAGCAATAACCACAAGTCGCCGCTGTAAAAGCAAGCTGAAAATAATAGTGGTAAAAATAGTATTTCTATAGGCTTATAAGCCATAAGAAAGGGCATGTTCCTTTCTTTTACGCCCCTTGCGGGCGTGGTGCGATGGTTAATCATAATGTTACTCAAGGGATACTCCTTAAAAACCACTCCTGCGCAATAACGCTTCCGTTATGTTATTGCTGTTTTTGGATGTCGTTTCGTTTTGCAGTAAGCGTTCCATATACCGCGCTAATAAATCTACTTCTAGGTTGACAGAGGTTCCGGTCGTGGCTTCATTTAATGTTGTTTTTTCAAGGGTGTGTGGGACTATATTGACGCCAAACATCGAGCCATTAACTTCGTTGACGGTAAGGCTAATGCCGTTGATGCAAATAGAGCCTTTTTCAGCAATGTATTTGGCCAGATCATCGGGCGTTTTGATTTTAAAGCGGATAGAGCGGGCATCGGTTTTTCTGTCAATAATAGTACCGATGCCGTCCACATGGCCACTGACGATATGACCGCCCATGCGCGTTGAAGGAGTAAGCGCCAGTTCAAGATTAACGCGACTGCCTTGGATGGCGTTAGCAAGCGTAGTGCGTGATAGCGTTTCATTGGAGACGTCCGCCCAAAAATAATGCTGTCCAAGCTCAACGGCTGTTAAACAAACGCCGTTTACCGCAATGCTATCGCCAAGCGCGCAGCCATCCAGGGACAAGCTACCCGTATCAATTTTTAAGCGATAATCGCCTTTATTAGGCTCGATTTGTGCTATTTTCCCAATGGCTAAGATGATGCCTGTAAACATGAATACCCTATGTTATGTTGGAGTTAGCGTTAATCTTAAGTCAGGGCCAATAGACCTGACATCGTTCAGTTTGAATGTTTTTTTATCGGCCATACGGTGTAGGTTCGGCAGGGAAAATAATCCGCGACCTTGGTCGCCTAACACACAAGGTGCCATATAAATGATGTATTCGTCGATCAATTGCTCTGAAAGTAGCGCACCATTCAGGATAGCCCCAGCTTCTATCAATAGGTTGTTGATTTGCTGGTCGGCCAAAAAAGCCATAACCGTTTGTAAATCAGGCTGAGCATTGATGTTGTCAAAATAAAAAACTTCAAATCCTGCTTTTTCCAAGGCCTGACGTTTAAGGTTATCCTGACTACAGGTCAAAATTAAACACCGGCCTGGCAAACTGGCTATTTGCGCGGTCACTGGCATTCTGAGCTGTGAATCTAGCACCACTCTGATCGGTTGTTCAACATCAACATCAACACGCGCGTTAAGCGCCGGGTCATCGGCTAACACCGTATTAATGCCAGTTAAAACTGCTGAGCTTTCTGCTCTAAGCCTGTGCGCATCACGTCGTGATTCCGCCGAGGTAATCCATTTACTTTCACCGGATGCCATAGCCGTGCGCCCATCCAGGCTCATGGCCAGTTTGCTGCGTACAAAGGGCTTGTGTTGAGTCATCCGGGTAATAAAGCCACGGTTTAACAGTTCGGCATCATGTTGCAACACGCCACAGATGACTTCAATACCTGCTGCCTGGAGCTTTTTAAGGCCTTGTCCTGCCACTAAAGGATTCGGATCTTGCATAGCGACAACAACGCGGCTTATACCCGCAGCAATTAACGCATCACAACACGGCGGTGTTCGGCCATAATGGCTGCACGGTTCCAGGGTGACGTACGCGGTAGCACCTTTGGCATCCTGGGTGTTTTTTAAGGCTTCAGCTTCTGCATGTGGAAAGCCCGCTTTAACATGCCAGCCTTCACCAATAATGGCGTTATTCTTGACTAAGACACAGCCCACCCGTGGATTAGGATCGGTGCTATAAATTCCCTGTCTTGCCAGAACAAGCGCTCTTGCCATGTACAGGGCATCTTGTGCAGACATTATTTTTTTTGTAAGTGTTCAATCATATCGGTAAATTCGCTGACATCCTGAAAACTACGGTACACAGACGCAAAGCGTACAAAGGCGACATGATCGAGACCGCTTAATTCTTTCATGACTTTTTCACCTAATTCATGGGTTGAGATTTCTCTTTCACCACTGGCCATCAATTCTTTTTTAATGCGATTGACGGCATCTTCAATCGCATCGCTGTTGACAGGCCGTTTTTCCAAGGCCTTGAGCATACCGGAACGCAGTTTACTTTCGTTAAAATGCTCACGTATGCCTTCGCGTTTTACAACACGCGGTAAGGTTAATTCGGCGACTTCAAAGGTAGTAAAGCGCTCTTTGCAAACATTACACTCGCGACGCCTACGTACTTGGTCGCCTTCATTAGCCAGCCTGGAATCGAGTACGCGCGTATCTTGTACACCGCAAAACGGACATCGCATAAGTTACTGCACTACCACGTGCCAACCGTTATTTTTTAAATTAAGTAGGTGACCCAAGCAGGCCTTGTAAAGCATTTAAAATGCACTTCTTAAATAGTGTGGGGTTGAATATAACACAAATAATTTAAAATTCTACCAGATGAATAATGACCATCATGAGCGCCGTTAAGTACGGATTGCAAGTTCATGTTACAAGAGAAGATTGTCATTAATCGCAATAAAGCCGCTGGCTGCATTAATTAGAGAGGGCGCTGTGAGTAGTGGCACGCCATACACTTCAGTAGTCACGGCGTATGAAGTGCTGACTTTATCGAGCAGCATGTCGAAGTCGCCATCACCGGATAGCAGGATAATGCTATCGACTTTAGGCGCATACTCAATGACATCTAAAGTAATCCCTACATCCCAATCGCCTTTGGCAGAGCCATCACTGCGCTGGATGTAGGGCTTTAGTTTAACGACAAAACCAATGCTTCGAAGGATTTGTTGAAAGTTTTGTTGCTTGGGATCATTTTTGTCAATGGCGTACGCAAAGGCAGCAACGACTTTTCTGTTTTGGGTGGCCTGATTCCAGAACGCCTGGTAATTAAAATGCTTTTGATAGCATTGCTTTACCGTGTAGTAAATATTTTGTACATCAACAAAAATAGCGACCCGTTCCATTAGCGTTCTGCAATGTGGCTTATTTGAGGAACGAACAGCAATAATCGGTAGGGGTTTTAATGTTAACCGTAAATTTTGCGTTGGCCGGTACTTCAAACGATTGTCCACCAGTTATGGCTAACCAGTTTTCTGATCCGGGTAGCAGGACATCCAGATCACCGTCAATGATTTCCATGATTTCTGGATCAGCGGTATTAAAGGTATATTCGCCGGGTAACATGAAGCCCAAAGTTTTTACCGAACCATCGGCAAAATGAATAGTACGGCTGCTGACATTGCCGCCAAAATAAACATTAGCTTTTTTTACTACCGATACATTATTAAATTCTGACATTTTTTTCTTTTAATTAGGAGTTATAAAATTGCAGTGACTACTCAAAGCTTATAATTGAAACACAGATTATGCCTATAAAAATAAAATCCATTCAATCTGAGCTTTAAGTTGCGAGATAATGATAGCAGATTAGCCCTGTAAAATGCGTGGCTTTATAAGAGACAATTTTCATGACAATGCAGCTCAAAACAACTCGGCAACCCAGCCCTGCTGATATGCAGGCAGTGGAGCAACTTTTCCAAACTGGCCAATTTTCTAAAGCAGAAGCTAAAGCTAAAGCGTTACTGGCGGCATCTCCTAAAATGCTGGCTTTGTATAATTTTCTAGGTTTAAGTCAGCAGGCACAAGGTAAATACCGTGAGGCCGTGGCCAGTTTTCGCAAGATGGTGGCGTTGGAACCCCGCATTGCTGAAATCCATTTTAACCTAGGCGTAATCCTGGCGCAGCTGGGCGATTCGAATGAGGCTATCGCCAGTTATCGTAAAGCCGTGCAGATGAAGCCTAACTTTACGGTGGCGCATTTTAATCTGGCTATTTTGTTACAGGCGCGAAATCAATTAAAAGATGCCGATGGCCATTACCGTAAAGCCATTGCTATGGAGCCTGGATTTGTTGAAGCTTTGGCTAATTTGGGTACGGTGTTGCAGCAAGGCGGCCAATTAGAAGAGGCCGAGCAATGTTACCGTAAGGCTTTGGCGTTACGCGCGGATGCGCGGGGTTATTTTAATCTGGGCACTACTTTGTACGATCAGGGTAAGCACGATGCGGCTATTTCGGCGTTTCGGGAGGCTGTTCAACTCGATGCACAGTTTGCCGATGCCTGGAACAGTCTGGGTGAAACTTTGCGTGATCGCGGGGCAATGGATGACGCTATCCGGTGTTATGAACAGGCGCTGGCGGTGCAGCCTAATCATGGCCGTGCCCAATACAATTTAGGTGAATATTTCTGTCTAATAAATCGTTTGCAGGATGCCATTGCCTACTTTGAAAATTCCGATTTTGCCGATGCCAAGGAACGAGCTTTACAGTGTTATTATAAAACTCGGCAATTTGAGGTGTTTAAGCACAAATTCGACCAGTTCACCGCAAACAATCGGCATACCTCAGTTTTGCTGGGTACGTTATCTACGCATTATGCGACTAATTTTGGGGTGGGAAATACCTATAACTTCTGCAAAAACCCTATGGATTATGTGTTGCAGTCGCGTATTGATGAGCTGATTGCACCCGATAGCCACTTCTTAGCGGAACTATTACATAATATTCAACATCTGGCGATTGCTGAACGTAAGCAGGGACGTTTGTATTATGGCATGCAATCTGCCGGAAATTTGTTGATGCGTACCGAAGCTTCCTTTCAAAAACTGGCCGCGATTATTCGTAATAAGGTGCTGGCGTATCGGCAACACTTTGCTGACAGCGACTGGGAGCTTATTTTGAGCTTCCCGCGCGACATTGAATTTGCCAGCTCCTGGTATTTACGCATGAAGCAAGGCGGGTATTTGACCTCTCATATCCATGAAGAAGGCTGGATCAGTGGCTGTATTTACTTAAAGTTACCTGAAAAAAACACTACACACGAAGGCAGTTTTGCCTACAGTACCGATGGCGATGATTACCCGCGCTTACACGATAATTTCCCCAGCCGGATTGTCGATATACAGGTGGGTGATTTGGTGTTGTTTCCTTCATCCTTGTTTCATCGCACCGTGCCGTTTCATGCTGACCAGGAACGGGTTTGTGTGGCGTTTGATGTTAAGCCTGCGCTGGGTTTTAAAAACTAACACGATGATATATCTGCTTTTTTGTTAGCAAGCCATAACTCATAATCTTGGAAAATCATATGTACAAACCTGTTACGCCATTACTTGCCGCCGACACCATTATCGAGTTAATCGATTATCCTGGTCGCCCCATTGTGTTGATTGAACGGGCGAACCCGCCGTATGGCTGGGCGATTCCTGGCGGCTTTGTTGATGTCGGTGAGAGAATTGAACAGGCAGCGGTACGTGAAGCGCAAGAAGAAGTCGGGCTAAATGTTAAGCTGATTGTTTTGCTTGGACTTTATTCCGACCCTGCCCGTGACACCCGTGGCCATACCGTTACCGCTGTTTATGTTGTCGAAGCGTCAGGCACACCGGTGGCTGCCGATGATGCCAAAAATTGCCGGATTTTTAATTTGGATGAATTACCCGACAAATTGGCATTTGATCACGGGCTAGTGCTTAGTCATTACAAAACATTTCGAGAGACGGGGCAGGTGACACCGTTCCCTGAAAATCTTGTTTAGCGGTGATGTACATTTATGATTCAATGGGATACAAATTAATCTCAGGGATAAACTTAAAGTCTTTGATATTCAGAGTATAAAGCTCAAGATCATGGTTAATAGCTGTTGCAGCTATTAACATATCGGGAATTGAAACTTTGTGGCTCAGTGAGTAACGACTCATCATTTTTATAAAATGTGTCGAAATGGAATCATTAAGCTCATAACAATAACATGCAGATAGGTGATGTTTAATTTGGGCGAGTTCTTGTTTGTCTCTTGCGCCATAAAATAACTCAGCTTTCGTGATAACACTGACGGCAATATTAGCTGAGCCAATACGCTGCAAAGTTTGTGTAACGCTTGGATTGGCTTTATAGAATTCAATGAGGATATTGGTATCACAAAGAATCATCTTTTGGTATCTCGCCATGCCTTAGTGCGTATTGTGTCCTGATTAATCTCTCTGTTTTCCCAAATGCCCGCGTAGCTAAAAAAATCAATAACAGGTGTGGCTTCGGTTGCTGATAGGTCTGTTGTGTCAAGACTGGCTTCGTCTAACAAAATAACTCTAATTTTTTTGCCATCCCAAGATTTTTGATCGTCGGGTAATTTAATAGCACCGTTATGGACGGTCGTTTGAAATTCGACTGCGTTCATTTTCTGCCTCTGTTGGTTGTTGTTTGTACTGTTAAGTTTATTGCATACCCATAATTTTACGCTTCGGATCCTTCAGCGGCGCGCCCATGACTAGAGGCTTTTGTCGAAGGGTGGGCGGTGTGCCACTCATGGTTCGACAATCTCACCACGAACGGCACACCTTCACCTTGCTCCGACTTAGGTAGGTAGCCGAAATTATTAACGTCATCTGAATTGGGTCTGCAATCCTTTGCTTGTCTATTTTTCTAGCTTACTTTCAGTCGTCTTGTCGCCTATAAACTTTTGCTTACGCAGCAATTTTTTGGCGGCTTTTTGCTCACGGATAACCTCAACTTCAATGAGTTCCTGCTCCATCATATCCGGTGTTTCCAAACTGATTTTGCCTAATAAACCCGCGCGAAATTCGGTAAGAAAAATTTTAGCAACTCTATCCATTTCAATAGCACCGCCGGTACGAAGACAGCCGCGATGCGTGCCAATAGCGACCAGTAAGGCGTGCTCATTTTCGGGTAGCGTATCGAGTTGAAATCGTTCCATAAGCGCATCAGGGTAGTGTTGTAACAGATATTCTGCCGCCACCATCACAACGTCCAAATGATCTATCGCGGTGTCTTTAATAGCACCGGTAATAGCGAGTCTATAACCGCTGTGCCGGTTTTCAATATTAGGCCACAGCATACCAGGCGTATCCCATAGCACGATATCTTCACCAATATTAATGCGTTGTTGGCCTTTGGTAATAGCAGGTTCATTGCCGGTTTTAGCAATAATTCGCTCGGCCAAAATATTAATCAGCGTCGATTTACCGACATTCGGAATCCCCATAATTAACACTTGTGTGCGTTTGTTAGCCGCCGAAACATTCGGGTACATCTTGTGGCATAAATCAATAAGCTGGCGTATTTTTTCCGGATGATCGGTAGTGACTGCCAAGGTTTTTACATCGTGTTCTTGCTCTAAATAGGCTTGCCATTGCGCGGTTACATCCGCGTCAGCCAGATCGCTTTTAGTGAAGACTTTAATGCAGGGTTTATTGCCGCGGAGTTCTGCTAACAAAGGATTTTGGCTGCTAAACGGAATGCGTGCATCAATAACTTCAATGATGACGTCAACGTTCGGCAACATATCTTTAATTTCTTTGCCGGCTTTGCACATGTGTCCGGGATACCACTGAATTTGCATAATTTTTTGTTAAATTTTTGATGAGAAGAGCGAAGTCGGCTTTTGACAGCTGAAAGAATATATTTAATGATTAGTATGCTGCATCTTGCCACAGAACTGCCAGCCAAGAGTAATATTGTTGTTTTTAATATGCTAATTGAGTAGATTAAATTCCATTTTTTGGATATAAAAGCTACTCTCATACCGCCGTACACATTAACATCTTAAGGGATAAGCCTGAAGAACAAGCTTAAATACCGAATTTTTTAGAGTATTACGTTATATTGCTGATGATGACAGAAACGAGCCAAACACTTAAAAGCGATTCTTTATCCCCGATGCCTATAGACATTAAACTCACGCCGGTTTTGCAGCGTATTGAATCAATCGATTTAATGCGTGGCTTGGTAATGGCGTTAATGGCGTTGGATCATACCCGTGATTTTTTCTCCAGTGTGCCGTTTTCTCCTACCGATTTAAGCCAAACTACGGTGGCGCTGTTTTTTACCCGCTGGATCACTCACTTTTGTGCGCCTATTTTTATATTTTTGACAGGTCTCAGTGCGTATTTATATACCGTGCGCTACGCTCTGACAACAGGGCAACTGGCTAAATATTTACTCACGCGCGGTGCGTGGCTGATTGTTTTGGAACTGACGATAGTGCGTTTTGGTTGGGGGTTCAGTTGGAATTATCATGATCTATACGGTGCAGTGATCTGGGCATTGGGATGGTCAATGATTGTTTTGGCAGGCGTGGTTTTTTTGCCGCGCTGGGCTATAGGCTTGTTTGCCGTGGTTATCATTACAGGTCACAATCTGTTTGATACGATTCAACCTGCCGATTTGGGAACATGGGGGTGGTTATGGACAATTTTGCATGTGCCTGGGCGTATTGACTACCTGCCGGGCTATTCTTTATTTATCCTTTACCCGCTCATTCCTTGGTTAGGCGTGATGGCAGCAGGGTATTGGCTAGCTCCGGTATTTTTATGGACAGCAAAACCTCGAAAAACGCTATTGTTAATCTTGGGAGTCGTTTTAGTCACTGGTTTTTTAGTGCTGCGCCTGAACAATATTTACGGCAATCCGTCCTGGTTTGTGCAAAAAAATACTTTGTTCACCTTGTTGGCTATTTTAAACTGCGAAAAATATCCGCCATCGCTATTGTATTTACTGATGACTTTGGGACCTATGTTATTAGGTCTAGTAGTTTTTGAGTCCGCTAAGCGGTATCAATTTAGCAAGCCTTTCATTGTGTTCGGCAAAGTACCGTTATTTTTCTACCTGATTCATCTTATACTCATACACGGGGCTGCTGTTGGGGCACGCGAGGTGAGTTTTAAGATCAATATTCAGGTATCGGAGTACCAACATAACCTGCTAACAGTCTACATAGCCTGGGTTTTGTTATTAATACCGCTGTATTTAATGTGCTGTCGCTATGCGCGATTTAAACAACAACATCCTGAAATTCGTTGGCTGGCTTATTTATAAGCCTAAATTCAGTAGATGTGGCCATTTCCCCGAAAATATAATCCTCGTTAACCTGAGTTAGTCTGGTGTTGACTAACTGATTTTCCAGGGACTCATGGTTGTTGATGATAACCGCAGCGCGAAGATAATTGGGCGTATAACCAAACACGCGTTTGTTACTGTCGTCACAACCTTCGCTGTAAGCTTCCCATAACACCGGAAATTCTTGGCCAATATTGTCCTGGTAAAACTCAAGTTTCATCGCATTGGCTATTTTGTGTAGCTGCTGGCTGCGTTGTTTTTTAATATCACTGCCAATGTGATCAGGCAAACTGGCAGCTTTAGTACCTTTGCGGCTGGAATAGGTAAAGATATGAATATGGCCAAAGCCGATTTTTTGGATGAAATTTAAACTTTGTTGCCACTCGTCTTCGGTTTCGCCAGGAAAGCCGACGATAATATCGGTAGTAATATTAAAGTGCGCAACGTGTTGGCGTAATTGCTGAACAATAGCGGCAAATTCTTCGGTTTTGCAGCGCCGCGCCATTCTGCGTAATACAGAATCAGCGCCACTTTGTAACGGTAAATGCAAGTGTGGCATCAGCCGTGGATTGTTGAATAATTCAAAGAACTCGCCGGAAAATTCCCACGGTTCCAGCGAACCCAGGCGTAATCTTGGAATCGCAGTGCGTTGTAAAATGGCTTTGATTAAATCGCACAGTGTGTAACCCAGATCGCTACCATAACCGCCCAAATGTACGCCGGTAAGGATAATTTCATTAATGCCTTGTGCGTGTAAGGCGTTGATGTCGTCGATGACACTATCAATAGGACGGCTGGCTTCTTCGCCACGGGCAATGGTAACGATGCAAAACGTACAGCGGTAACGACAGCCATCTTGTACTTTAACAAATGCGCGCTGCCTTCCACGGGTAAATAACGATGATTCCCCCGGATCTGAAGACATTTCCGGCATAGTTTCCATGTTGAGTTCAGTCAGGGCTCTTTCGACTAATTGGTCTTTATCGGCATTGCGAACCACCATATCAACACCCATTATGGATGCGGCTTCTTCTTCATCTAAAGTAGCATAGCAACCGCTGACCACTAATTTTGCCTTGGGATTGTCACGGTGTACGCGGCGTATCAGGTTGCGTGATTTTCTCGCGGCATCGTGGGTTACGGCACAGGAATTAATGACAATCAGATCGGCCGCTTGTGCTTGTTGGGTGATGTGATGGCCGGACTTTTGAAAGCTCTGTGCCCAGGTTTCAAGTTCGGCTTCATTCAGGCGACAGCCGAGGGTTTTAATGTGTACTAACATGACATCTTCAAAAATCCGTGTGCAAAAAATAGTAATTGTAACACTGGCAGAAGAAGTTTTAGTTTTGACAGTATATCGATTCGGCAAAATAGGCTTAGGGGAGGGTGTTTATTAAAACGGTTGACTTAAAGTTTGACTGCCATTCTCTCTAGGTATTTTTACTTATTGTGCAAGGAGTTAAAGCAATAGACAATGGCTATAGGCCATATAAATTTATGGCCGCACACCTCTAACTTAACTAAAAAGGATGACTATTATGTTAGAAAAAGTTTGGTATGAGCTTTCGCCGGTTATTTATATCGTGGTGTCATGCGTTGTTATGTTTAACGGCAACTTGTTCGCGATTTTCTTTGCGGCTTTATTGCTGAGTGTCTCTTTGCTGATTGGGGTGATGCGGATTCAGTCGCGTTCAACACCCAGAGTGACTAAGGCGCGGCAATCAAAGCGACCGTACGACGGATAGTTGTTAAGTGAAGATAACGAAATTTACTCGTTATCTTCACACTCTAACGAAAAATTAAAACTTGATCGCTATTTGGCGGGGCTAACAGGCGTTGTTACTATTGCTTTCGCTTGCGGCGTAATAAACACAGAATATGGTGGTGCAATAAACACTGTGTTCTTTTTTGCATCATCACAATAATCCGGAGGGCAGGGTACACAGCCAAGGCAAGGATAACCATGTGGTGGGTATCTTCTAAGGCCTTGCGGTTTATTGTCTCCAATCTCTTTTGTATTTCTTATAATATCTTGATTAACCTTTTGGGAAACGCCACGAGTTACGCCTTTTGGCAGATTGCCATTTGGATTTACGACCACTATTCCAGCAGGACACAATGCAGGTCCCACTACGTCTAGCCCTGCGGAACTACCGCTGTAGCTCCATGATGTGCCATTTGCACAGGTTATGGCCCAATTTCCACCACCGAGAGATGTTGCAGACCACGCGAATACAGAACTCGTGGTAAACATTAGCACTAATAGAAGCCACACTTTAAAATTTAGAATTTTTAACCGACTTGTTTTCATAGTTATTTCTCATTGTGCGATAGCAATAAAAAACGGGATGCCATCAAATCCCTTTAATAAATCATTGCATAAAAACCATTTTATAACACGGCGAATTTAACCATCAATCGTAAATTCCAGTATAAAACAATTTTATAGGGGGATAATACAAAGGCAAAATCCAACCAATGATTTGCGGCGTAACCAGTTTTATCCCGTATAGCTTGCGTATTTAACTGCATTTTTACTGCCGCGTTTCACGGAATACATTAACTCATCCACCATGGTCATTAACTCATTAGTTTTTGATGGCGAGGTATTGCAAGTCACCACCCCAATACTGAACGTTACCGGCCAATTGTTGCGTTTCATTTCTTGCAGAAGACCACATTGAAATTTTGCCAGAACAATACATGCGGAACCTTGGCTGGTTTTAGTCAATAACAATCCAAATTTATCACCGTCAAGTCGCGCAATCACGTCTATTTTTCGTAAATGTTTTTGCGCATACCTCACTATAGCGCATAAAACCTGGTCACCAATCGGATAACCCAATTTCTCATTCACTGCCTTAAAATTGTCGATATCAATATAGATTAAAGTGAAAGGATGTTTGTGCCTTTGAAAACGATCAATTTCTACCTGTACCAAATCATAAAAACGACCGGAATTGACGGCTCCCGTTAAGTGGTCTATAAGCGTTAATAGTTTTTCGCGAGCCAGCGCCCGTTTTAAAGCGGATAAAAGCAATACAGTTACCATAAAAAAACTAAGGCAGATAAGGGTATTCCAGATATATATAAAGTAATGTGAATATGAGCTTCCAGCCGCTACATCAGCGACAAACCATACCCATGCGCACATAATGGCCAGCACAATTGCAGTTCGTCGGTTGGCAAACCAAGTAACGAGAGAAATAGGAAATAAATAGAATAGCGAAAATGCAAGTTCATGCCCGCTAAGAAAGTCAAGGATGCCTATTTCAGCAGCGAGTATAAGTCCTACTATTATCCAAAAGGGTTTACTTCGCTTCTCAAGACTGGCTGGAAATTTCATAGGCTTTTACGTAGTGGCTTACAATCAAATTTGAAAAATACAAAGATTAACTAGGCGGTATAAAGACAATCATTAAATAAAATCCCTTTTTAGTACGAGGGAAAAATGCTTAGCTTAAAAGGCTACCCATTTAAGACGGGACATCCGTTCACCCTTGTCGAAGGGTTTGTTGTTCATGGTTCGACAAGGCTCTCATGAGCTTGTCGAATGGCTCACCACAAACGGCTTTTTAAACTGTTCCGTCTTAAAAGTGGGTAGCCGATTAAAACAACTGGATCAATGTAGCATATTGTCATTGCTAATTTAATTGTAATTTGTTGTCAGGTGGAAGCGACTGAAATTTATATTTGCCATTAACTTGTAAAAAATATTTTAGTACAAATTATTAAAATTTAATGGATTAAACAGCGCTGCGCAAAAAATAAAGCGCCAAACGTCAGATTATTACTGAGTGACAAAGTGATTTAGATGGAGCTGGCAAGAATTGAAGATGATCAAAAAAATCAGAGGTAAGTGGAGCGTTTTGCCAGACATTTATCTGAGCATTTAAGATGATCAGGTTAAAATTTGCAGATCATGAAAGTTCGTATGAAGCCCAAAACAAGCCGTGTAACAAATAGTTTCTAAGGGGATTTTATGCTTTTAATATAGGGGAGCTAAAAAGAATAAAGGCCGTAGGGCTGGTACGGCCTTTAAATGTGATGAAAAAGTCAACCTAAGGAGTCCGCCAAAGAAACTTTCTATCACGGTTTAATTATGGCACAAATTAAAATTTTGTGTTGTGAACTACGTCACAAAATTAAATGTTTCTTGCCAGTTTTTCCGCATAGCCGGTGTAAGTTCTTGGTGTTAACTGCAACAAAGTCGTTTTGGCCTCGGTCGGAATTTCCAGTGTTTCAATAAAAGCTAGCATAGCTTCTTGAGTAATCCGTTGTCCGCGTGTAAGGTTTTTCAGCTTTTCATAAGGTTTTTCTATGCCATAACGCCGCATCACGGTTTGTATGGGTTCGGCAAGCACTTCCCAATTGTTATCTAAATCGGCTTCAAGTGCATCGACATTAAGTTGTAACTTGGAAATACCTTTTAAACTGGCCTGTATGGCAATGCTGGTATGGGCAATACCTACACCGATATTGCGCAATACAGTGGAATCGGTCAAGTCGCGCTGCCAACGTGACATCGGCAATTTTTCCGCCAAAAACGTAAACAAAGCATTGGCTATGCCTAAATTACCTTCGGAGTTTTCAAAGTCTATCGGATTGACTTTGTGCGGCATAGTGGATGAACCAATTTCACCGGCGATGGTTCTTTGTTTGAAATACCCCAGGCTGATATAACCCCAGATATCGCGATCAAAATCCAGCAATATAGTGTTAAAACGCGATAAGGCATGGAAAAATTCTGCAATATAATCGTGTGGTTCAATTTGAATGGTGTAAGGATTAAATTGCAATCCTAAAGACTCGACAAAGTTTTTGGCAAATTCAGCCCAGTCGACATCAGGGTAAGCCACGGTGTGCGCGTTATAATTACCCACTGCACCATTGATTTTACCGAGCAACTCAACCGCTTGCAGTTGTGCGTGCTGGCGTTGCATTCTGGCAGCAACGTTGGCAAATTCTTTACCTACGGTAGTGGGCGTTGCAGATTGGCCATGGGTGCGCGATAACATGGGTTGATCGGCGGTATCGGTGGCTATTTTTTTAATGGCATTGATGCAATCGCTGATTTGGTTTGAGATAACGTCACGGCCTTCTTTTAACATTAAGGCGTAAGACAAGTTATTAATATCTTCTGAGGTACAGGCAAAATGGATAAATTCACTGATCTGTTCCAATTCTGAGTTGCCAGTGATCTTTTCTTTTAAGAAATATTCAACCGCTTTAACGTCATGATTGGTGGTTTTTTCAATGTCTTTGACGCGCTGGGCATCGGCTTCAGAAAACTCTGCGACGATGTTGTTAAGTAACTGGTTTGCCGTACCAGAAAATGGCTTAACTTCGACAATTAACAGATTTTTTGCTAAAGCTTGTAACCAGCGAATTTCAACAATAACCCGAAAACGAATCAGTCCATATTCACTGAAAATAGGTTGTAAAGCGGCTACTTTGTCGGCGTAGCGGCCATCAATAGGAGAGATGGCGGTTAAAGCAAAATGGGTCATGTGTGTGTCCAGAAATTACTAAATTATTGATTGGTTTTTGATTCGATAATGCCGCCGCCCAAACAAATCTCGCCATCGTAAAAAACCACGGATTGCCCAGGTGTGATGGCACGTTGCGGTTCATCGAAAACGCAGCGTACCTGGTTATCCGATAACGGTGTGACCCTACAGGCTTGATCGACCTGACGGTAGCGGGTTTTCGCGTAGCAGGTTATAGGATTTGTGAGCGGTTTATTGCTGCACCAGTCGAGTTGACTGGCTTCCAGCGTATTGTGCAACATTAAGGGGTGGTCATGTCCTTGGCCTACGATTAGACGGTTATTGTCCAAATCTTTGTCCAAAACATACCACGGTTCATCGGGTGCATCTTTTACGCCACCAATACCCAAACCTTGGCGTTGGCCAAAGGTGTAATACATCAAGCCATGATGTTTACCGATTAACTGACCTTCCGGTGTACGCATTTCCCCTGGCTGCGTGGGCAAATAGCGTTGCAAAAATTCGGTAAATTTACGTTCGCCAATAAAGCAAATGCCGGTACTGTCTTTTTTCTTATGGTTGGCAAAACCAGCTTTGGTAGCCAGAGCGCGAATTTCCGGTTTGTGCAAATGGCCAATCGGAAACAGTGTTTTCGCTAACTGTTTTTGCCCCATGGTATACAGAAAATAACTTTGCTCTTTATTAGGATCTAAGCCTTTCAGCAAAAAATACTCGCCGTTTTTTTCATTAACCCGTGCATAGTGGCCAGTGGCGATGTATTCTGCGCCCAAATCCTCAGTGGCGTAGTTTAAGAAGGCTTTAAACTTGACGTGTTTGTTACATAGAATATCCGGATTGGGCGTTCTGCCGGCTTTAAATTCTGATAAAAACACCTCAAAGACTTCATCCCAATATTCGCTGGCAAAATTGACGGTTTTAAGCACAATGCCCAGTTTGTCGCAGACTTGTTGGGCATCGGCCAAATCTTGCATGGCAGTACAGTACTCTGTACCATCGTCCTCTTCCCAGTTTTTCATGAATAGGCCAGTAACCTCATGACCTTGCTCGAGTAATAACAGCGCAGTGACCGAAGAATCAACTCCGCCAGACATGCCCACGATAATGTTTTTACGCATGGTTAATATCGAGCAAAGATTTGAGCAACGTTAAAGGATAGCGTTGACCGCTGAGGTATTCTTCCACGCACAGGCGTACTAAAGGGCTGCGTAAGCGCATTTGTCTGGCGATGATTTCCTCATGCGTTAACCAATGGGTGGCTACAATGCCGTCATCGAGTTTTTGGCTGGCGTCGTGGCTGTGGCAACTGCCTGCAAAGCAAAAGCGAATAAAGCTGGTTGCCTCGGGATTTTGTCGCCATAGCTGAACAGAGATAATGGCTTCTGGTTCGAAATGCCACGCGGTTTCTTCATTGACTTCACGTTTGACCGCCGCAATCAAGTCTTCGTTTTCTTCAAGGTGTCCTGCGGGTTGATTAAACTGAAGACCGCTAGAGGTTTCTTCTTCAACAAAGAGAAATCGGTCATCTTGTCTAATCACTGCCGCAACGGTTACGTTGGGTTTCCAAACCATCAATGTGATTCCAAATGAATAAAGCGAATATTCTACTGGATTTAGCGGTATTATGGCGGCTAAGATTTATAATTAAGTGACTTTTCATTTCATGCAACTTAATGTACTAAGAAATGATCATAGCTTTAAATTGACCGGCAAATTGCTGAAAATAAGCTAAATAATTAAGTTTTCACAATAGGCTGTTTATGCTGTTGGTTTGTTTAACGTATGAGGTAATTAGATTTTCTTATGCACAAAGTCTTGAAATATTTTTATATTGGCATTATGTTAAAGGTCAGAATACTTTATGTTTACGAGTGACTATGTCCGATTTTGATCCACTAAGAGACGATGATAACGATGTAAGTGTACAAGAGGCGCAGCCTAAGCTTAAAAGGCCGCCTTTGTACAAAGTTATTTTATTAAATGACGACTTTACGCCGATGCATTTTGTAATTGAGCTTCTAATACAATTTTTTGCGATGTCAACCAATAAAGCAACGCAAGTTATGTTACAAATACATACGCAGGGGGTCGGCGTATGTGGCACTTATTCTAAAGACGTTGCCGAAACCAAAGTCTACATTGTTAACGAATATTCAAAACAGCACCAGCATCCACTGCTGTGCTCAATGGAAGAACTGTAGTTGGAGAGTGTATGTTAAGTAAAGAACTGGAAATTACCTTAAACATGGCTTTTAAAAAAGCCTACGATCAGCGTCACGAGTTTATTACCGTCGAGCATTTACTGCTGGCCTTAACGGATAATTCCTCTGCAGAAGCGATCATGAAAGCCTGTGGTTGCAATATTAAAGTGCTGCGTGCGCAGTTAGAACAGTTTATTGATGAAACTATTTCGCTGATCCCTGAAGGTATTCACCGTGAGACGCAACCCACGTTAGGTTTTCAGCGGGTATTGCAACGGGCGGTTTTTCATGTACAGGCTTCCGATAAAAAAGAAGTATCCGGTGCCAATTTATTTGTCGCCTTGTTCAGTGAACAAGATTCCCATGCCGTGTATTTACTAAATAAGCAAGATGTATCAAGGTTGGACGTGGTTAATTATGTTGCACACGGCATTTCCAAAAACGATCAGGATCATGCGTTATCACCCGAACAAGCTCCCAAAATGAATAATAACGATGCTGAAGCTTCCAGTACTCCGCTGGAAAAATATGCTACTAATCTTAACGATGAAGCTTTAAAAGGTAGAATCGATCCTTTAGTGGGTCGAGAAGCTGAGGTGGAAAGAACAATTCAAATTCTCTGTCGCAGACGCAAAAATAATCCGTTATTGGTCGGAGAAGCGGGTGTCGGTAAAACCGCAATTGCTGAAGGTTTGGCAAAAAGAATTGTCGAAAACAGTGTCCCTGAAATTTTGATGAAGAGTGTGATCTATGCCTTGGATTTAGGCGCATTGGTTGCCGGAACCAAATACCGTGGCGATTTTGAAAAACGCTTGAAAGATTTGGTTAACCAGTTAAAAAATGAGCCAGATTCGATTTTGTTTATAGACGAAATCCATACCATTATTGGTGCAGGTTCTGCATCAGGCGGGGTTATGGATGCGTCTAATCTGATTAAACCGATATTGGCCTCAGGACAGTTGCGCTGTATTGGTTCTACCACTTATCAAGAGTATCGCGGTATTTTTGAAAAAGATCATGCCTTGGTGCGTAGATTCCAGAAGGTTGACATATTAGAGCCTTCTGTTGAAGAAACTATTTTGATTTTAAAAGGCCTTAAAACGCGTTTTGAAGAACACCATAATGTGAAATATTCGCCTGACGCATTACGGGTAGCTGCGGAATTATCGGATCGATATATCACCGACCGACATTTGCCGGATAAAGCTATTGATGTGATTGATGAAGCCGGAGCAAGACAGCGGATGAAGCTTGAGGCTGAGCGTGTGCCCGTTATTGATGTCACTGAAATCGAGGATATTGTGTCAAAAATGGCCAGAGTGCCCGCCAAGTCAGTGTCTTCTAATGAAGTGGATAAGCTGGGTAACTTGGATAAAAACCTCAAAATGCTGGTTTTTGGACAAGATGAAGCCATTTCTGCATTAACGTCAGCCATTAAGCTATCCCGTGCAGGGCTTAGAGAAACTCAGAAAACGATTGGTGCATTTTTATTTGCAGGCCCTACGGGTGTCGGTAAAACTGAAGTGACGCGCCAACTGGCCAAGGTACTGGGCGTGGAGTTGATTCGTTTTGATATGTCCGAATATATGGAACGTCACACCGTGTCCCGGTTAATCGGCGCACCTCCAGGTTATGTGGGTTTTGATCAAGGTGGCTTGTTAACGGAGCAGATTACTAAGCATCCTTATGCCGTTTTACTGCTTGATGAAGTAGAAAAAGCCCACCCTGATGTATTTAATCTATTATTACAAGTAATGGATCATGGTACTTTAACCGATACTAACGGCCGTAAAGCGGATTTCCGTAATATTATTATGGTGATGACCACGAATGCTGGGGCAGCGGAAGGCAGTCGCGCTTCCATTGGCTTTACGCACCAAGATCATGTTACAGACAGTTTGAAAGTGATCGAAAGAACCTTTTCTCCGGAATTTCGTAACCGTCTTGATGCCATTATTCAGTTTAAGCCTTTGGATATTTCGATTGTTGGGTCTGTTGTTGACAAGTTCATCTTTGAACTGGAAGCATTGCTGGCAGACAAGCACGTCACTCTAACGTTAGATGCTGACGCGCGTTTGTGGCTAGCCGAGCACGGTTGCAGTCCAGACATGGGGGCAAGACCGATGGCAAGATTGATTCAGGAAAAAATCAAAAAGCCACTGGCGAATGATTTGTTATTTGGCAAGTTGGTGAGCGGCGGTAACGTGCGTATTTATGTAGAGAATAACGATCTTAGCCTTGATATTGAAAACAAGGAGTTGATTGTCTCTGAAAATAGTTAAGTGCTTTAGCGCATACGGAACGAGATGCGCCCCTTGGATAAATCATAAGGGGTCATTTCTACTTTAACGCTATCGCCAGTTAATATGCGTATGTAATGTTTACGCATTTTGCCGGAAATATGTGCAGTAACAATGTGACCGTTTTCAAGCTGGACACGAAACATGGTATTAGGTAGGGTATCAATAACCTTGCCTTCCATTTCAATTTGATCTTCTTTAGCCATTTGTATTCTCTTGAGTTATTTAAATTTGTACATTATACCATAAGCTTGCTATTAGCTAGAAAAGTGTGCGGCATAATTTGTAGCGGCGTTATTGATTTACCTTATTAAAGCTTTTTTACGGGATAAGGGCTTTGCGTTCTAGTTCTGTTTTTGCCACTTTATCTCTTAAATACACGGGGATAGCCGATTCTGCGCTAACGGCCAAACCTTGCTCAAAACCATACACTCCTAATTGTGCAACGTTACCAGCACTCGGTAAATGCTGCGTTTCGTAATAATTCACCTTATCGCCTAAGCAAATTTTCAACTCATCTTGATACACAGCCCAAGCAGAGCCAACTCCCACGCCTTGTACTTCAGAGGAAATAACGGAACTGGCAGGTGTCACCGCTTCTTGGCCGATTAACTGTGCAAAACCTTGGCCATCACGCTGATAAACTCCCCAAAAAATCTCACCAAGACGTGCATCCATTGCCGAAAATACCACATCCAAATCCGCAGCATTGTGGTTGAAAAAGCCTTGCGCCAATGCTGCCAAAGTAGATACCGGTACGACTGGAATATCCAGCCCAAATGCTATGCCTTGAATAACACCGGTAGCAATTCTAACGCCAGTAAATGAACCTGGACCACAACCAAACGCCAACGCATCCAGATCAGCAGGTTTTAAACCCGCTTGGGCCAACAACGAATCAATCATCGGCAAAATAAGCTTGGTGTGTTGCTGCGGGGCGATTTCAAAACGTTCCAGCATCTCGCCATCAACAAAAAGGGCAGCGGAACAAGCTTCGGTGGCGGTTTCTACGGCTAATAATTTCATTCGGTAGGCTGGTTTTGGAAAAAATCATAAACTTCGTCGATATTGCGGGTGCGTTTCATGGCGGGGATGCTGTCTAAAAATAATTGCCCGTAGCTGCTTTTCAACAAGCGCCGGTCACAGATCATCAATACGCCACGGTCATTGACATCGCGGATTAACCGGCCAATGCCTTGCCGTAAAGCAATAATGGCCACCGGCAATTGATGCTCAAAAAACGCATTACGGCCTTGTTGGCTTAGCGTATCCAGCCGCGCTTTTAACACCGGATCGCCAGGCGAGGCGAACGGCAATTTATCTATAATAACACACGACAAGGCCTCGCCCCGCACGTCGATACCTTCCCAAAAACTGGATGTGCCTAGCAAGACCGCATTGCCAAGTTGCTTGAACTCTGCCAATAACTGGGTTTTGGGCTGGCTGCCTTGGATCAATAACGGGTAGTCGAGTTGGTCGGCCAAAATATCCGCCGCCTGTTTTAAGGCGCGGTGGCTGGTGAACAGAAAAAACGCCCGCCCACGGCTGGCTTGCAATACCGGCAAGGCAAAGTCGATAATATCCGCTACAAAATTCGCTGAATTAGGCAGCGGCAAGCCTTTGGGGTGATAAAACAACGATTGATTGGGATAATCAAACGGGCTATCCCAGCTTTTGCTGACGGTGTTGCTAAGCCCTAAACTGTTAGCGAAATAATCAAAGGTATTGGCCACGCTTAAGGTCGCGGAGGTAAATATCCAGCTTGCCTGGTAATATTGCATAAAATTGCGAAATTCCGAGGCAATATCCAGTGGCGTACGGCTGAGGGTAAAGGATTTTTTATAAGTTTCGTACCAGCGTATCCATTGGCCGCTCTTGTCGTCCATAATGACAGTGAGCTGCTGCATGAGTTCATCGGCGCGTTTAAAGCACGATTCCAGGCCTTTAGTTTTCACTGAAGCCAATTCCAACTGATTGGTTAAGCATTGTAACTGGGTTTTGACTTTATTAAGGCTAGCAAGGATTTTAGGGTTATTAGCAATATCTTGCCAGTCGCCGCGTTTCTGTTCCACACCAAATGCCAGCCGTAAATTTTTCACCTCACTTTCCAAATCTTCCGAGGCACTGCGTAATACCGGCATATCGGTGGCATCTTTGAAATATTCTTGCAAGGTATCACTGGCCAGATCCAGCAGTTTTTTACTGCCGATACTGATGCCTAAAAAATTGGACGCAGTATCAGCCAGTTGATGGGCTTCGTCGATAATAATCACTTCGGCTTCGGGTAATAATTCGCCAAAACCACTGTCTTTGATCGACCAATCGGCGCATAGCAAATGATGGTTAATGACTAGCACATCGCATTCTTGCGCCCGCCTACGCGCTTTCACCAGAAAGCAATCATCATAATCGGGGCACTCTTGGCCTAAACAATTGTCTTGTGTGGAGGTGGCGTGTTGCCACACCGGATCGCCTTCTGCAATGTCGGCGACTTCGGCTATATCGCCAATCTTGGTTTTTTTTGCCCATAGCTTAATTTTCGACAGCGCGACTGCTTCTTCTTTATTGTAGCCACGGATATAGTCCAAGGCATCTCTTAAGCGGTATTTGCACAGATAATTACTACGGCCTTTAAGTAACGCGGCGCTAAACGGCACGTTCAACGCTTTGCGGATAATCGGCACATCGTTGTTAAACAATTGGTCTTGCAAATTTTTGGTGCCGGTTGAAATGATGACTTTCTTTTCGGATAAAATAGCCGGAATTAAATAAGCAAAGGTTTTGCCGGTGCCAGTACCTGCTTCCGCAATTAAGTTGTGGTTGTCATCAATAGCCAAGGCGACGGCGTTTGCCATTTCGGTCTGTGCTGCGCGGGGCTGATAACCGTCTATGCTGTGTGATAATGCGCCATCGGCGCTGAAGATTTTTTCTAAATTTGTCATTGCGTCACTGAAGAATACGAGATGCTGTGTTGCGATTTTCCGCTCATGGTAGAACACTGTGTAAAAGATTACCAATATCTTGAGTGATCTGTTTAAGAATCGTGAGGCTGTGTGAACGCTGAAACCCCAGAAACGCCGATTGATATTCCGACATTTTTAAAAAACCTGACCACACGGCCAGGCATTTATAAAATGCTCAATGTTCAGGGCGACATTATTTATATTGGTAAAGCCAAAAACCTGAAAAATCGGGTGTCGAATTATTTCAGGGCGCAAAGCACCTCGCCAAAACAGCAGGCGATGGTCACCAAGATAACCAGCATTGAGGTCACCGTCACCCACACCGAAACCGAGGCGCTGTTGCTGGAAGCCCAGCAAATCAGGCGGCACAAGCCACGCTATAACATCTGTTTGCGTGATGACCGCTCTTACCCGTATATCCATTTATCCAGTCACGAATTTCCGCAAATTGGCCTGCACCGTGGTGCCAAGAAAAAATCCGGTCAGTATTTTGGCCCGTATCCCAGCGCCAGTGCCGCCAAAGACAGCCTGAAGATGCTACAAAAGATTTTCCCGCTCCGCCAGTGCGATGACTCAGTGTACAACAACCGTACGCGGCCTTGTCTACAATACCAGATTAAACGCTGCACGGGGCCGTGCGTGGGCTTAATCGACAAAATAAGTTATGGCCATGATGTTGATAATACAATCTTATTTTTAGAAGGCAAGGGCGGTGTACTGGTTGATCAGTTGATAGTGAACATGGAAAATGCCGCGACGGAACTGAATTATGAGCTGGCCGCCAGCTTTAGGGATCAAATTATCAAGCTGCGGCTGGTGTTGGAGCAAAATTTTATCGAGGGCGAGAAAGGCGATGTCGATATCATTGCTTGTGCGACCAAAGCCAATCTCGCCTGTATTCAGGTATTTTTTATTCGCAACGGCCAGCATTTGGGCAACAAAGCCTTCTTCCCTAAAATGACCGACGAAAACGATCCTGCTGCTGTTATCCAGGCGTTTATCGCGCAATATTACTTTGACAAGCCCGTGCCGCATGAGTTTATTGTCAGCCATGAGCTGGAAGAAGCCAGCTTATTAGCCGAAGTTTTGGCTGGCCAAGCCAAACACGCGGTGACGATTTCAGCACGTGTGCGCGGAGAGCGGTTAAAATGGTTGCAGATGACAATAACCAATGCCGAAAATACGTTGCTCAGCAAGCTGGCCAACAAGCAGGACAGTTATGCACGTTTTCTAAGCCTGCAAGAAGTGTTGGGCATGCAAGAACTGCCCAAGCGACTTGAATGTTTTGATATTAGCCACACCCAGGGTCAGCAAACCGTGGCCTCTTGCGTGGTATTTGATCGCGAAGGCCCAGTAAAGTCGGCTTATCGGATTTTTAATATTGAAGGCATCACCGCTGGCGATGATTATGCAGCTATCCATCAGGCAGTATACCGGCGCTTTAAGCGCATTAAGCAAAATGAAATTGTCGCGCCGGATATTTTGTTTATTGATGGAGGTAAAGGACAGGTCGCCGCCGCGCAAAAGGCATTGATAGAATTAGACATAAACAGTGTTATGATAGTCGGCGTTTCTAAGGGGCCTGACAGAAAAGCAGGCATGGAAAAAATGATTGTGGTGGGACAGCAGCAGCCCCTGGATATTAATCCCCGCGCCAGCGCGCTGTTATTAATCCAGCATATCCGCGACGAAGCGCATCGTTTTGCCATAACCGGCCATAAACAGCGCCGCGCCAAAGCCATGCAGCAATCGGTATTGGAAGAAGTGGCCGGATTAGGGCCTAAGCGCCGTCAGCTTTTATTGAAACAGTTTGGGGGGCTGCAAGGGGTAGCAGGCGCGGGAATTGATGCGCTTTGCAGTATAGACGGTATTAGCCGGCAATTGGCACAACGCATTTACGCATTATTTCACCAAGATGAAAATTGAATTTAACTTACCAACCAATTTAACACTCCTAAGGATCGCGTTAATACCTTTGTTAGCGGTGGTTTTTTATCTGCCTTGGCAATATACCAATGTAGCCTGCATGTTGATTTTTTTGGCTGCGGGCATTACCGATTGGCTAGACGGTTATCTTGCCCGAAAAATGCAGCTGGAAACCCCGTTTGGTGCTTTTTTAGATCCTGTCGCTGATAAATTGATGGTTGCGATTGTATTGGTGTTGTTGGTTCAGCAACAAGCCAGTGCGGCTTTAGCCATTCCTGCGGCGATTATTATCGGTAGAGAAATTACGATTGCATCGCTACGGGAATGGATGGCAGAAATCGGCCAACAAGGTACGGTTAAGGTCTCGCAATTAGGTAAATGGAAAACCTCGGCGCAGATGCTCGCCATTGGTATGTTGCTGTACCGTGAAGACCTGCTAGGTATTCCTATCAATTATTGCGGGTATACTTTGCTGTATATCGCGGCCATACTGACATTATGGTCTATGATTAGCTATTTAAAAGCAGCATTTTTGGTGTTATCAGAAAATAATTAACACATTAAAAGCTTCGGATTGATGCCTTTGCGTTAAGCCTAATTACTGTATAGGAAAAGATAAAATAAGCCTTTGGGCTTTATAAAAACCTATATAGCCCATTGGATACGATACGACAGAAGAAGAATGGATCAAGAAAAACTAGATACACACACAACCGTTGAAACGCAGGATCATATATTACTAGCTGCTTTAAAGTTATTTACTGAAAAAGGCTATTTTAATACCTCGTTAATTGATATCAAACAGGCTGCGGGTATAAAAACCTTGCCTATCATCTATCAACATTTTTCCAGCAAACAAGCCATTGCGTCGGCGTTATACGCAAACATTATCGATAGTTTGAATATATCTATTGAAGATATCCGGCGTAGAAATCAAAAATCATCTGAACAATTACATGACATTGTCGATTTATTATTTAAATTGACTGACGATGCGCCTGATGTGATGCGGTTTTTGTTATTTTCAAAATTTGATGAATTTTTACCCGATGAAAAGCCGATAGTAGAAACGGCTGCTTTTGTTAAGATTATCAAAATAATTCAAGCCGGTATTAAAGCAGGAGAAATTCGTAATCTTGATTCGGCACTGGTAAATGCGCATTTTTTTGGGATTGTAAATAATACTTTGCGCTTAGTATTATCCGGTGAGTTAAATAAAAAAGCCGATGCGTATCAATCTCAAACGTGGCTTTGTGCCTGGAATATGATTGCTAATAAGCGGTAATCAGTTATTGCTGATAAAAAAATCTTGCTTTACGATAAAAATGACACAGATTTGATTAATATTTGGGCCAATAATAATCAAATCTGTTTAATTGAATTTACATTTATTGTGTTTCGATAACTAAATAACGGCATAAAATTAATTGCTTATTAATCAAAACTGCCTGCTTTCTTCCTTGCCAATTTAGCCCCTTCAGGATTACTCAGTAATTCTCTTGCCTTGGCAATTAATAGCCAGCTGTGTTTTTTCAATTCCCGATCATTCGATGCCAACAACGCGGCTTTTTTAGCTAAATCTTCCGCCAAACGCGGTTGCGATTGATTAAGTCTTGCTACTGCCAGTTTGTAATACAGCGTCGCATTTCTAGGTTCAATACGTATCGCTCGTTCAATAGCAGCTCCTGCGGCTTCTGGATTGCCGCTGTCAGTATTTTGCTTAGCCGCCAAAACTAAAGCACTGACAGGTGCTGATAAATGCGCATTGGATTCTAAAGGGGTAAAAGAGGTATCTGCCTCAGGTTCTTGTGTTACTTGAGGTTCTGGTGCCGGTGCATCTTCCACGAGCGGGGGAAGCTCTTCTACTTTTTCTTCTGGAACAGGCTCCGGTTCTGGCTCCTGTATAACACGGTCAGGTATTTCCATAGGAACCGACCGAGGTTTAAACTCTTTTAAGGGTTTGGTAACAACAGTACTTTCATCAGGCAAGGGCTTAGCAACAGGCGGGGGTAGCTGGGTATTGATAGGGGATTGGCCACCATAAACAGGTGCAGGATACTGAGCTTGGTAATAGTCGTTGGCACAACCCGTTAGTAAAACCATCAGTGTGCAAGGCGCAAAAAGATGTTTAATTGCCATTATAATTCATCCAGTAAAAACAACAGTTAATTAAGTTAGGATCAGCTTAATATTTTGCTTAATCTAACATCAATTGCCTGAATTAGGTACAAAAAGTTGCGGGTCGGAGCAGTGCAAAATTTGAGTGCTCATGCACCTTACCGTTAAAGTAAGATACATGAGCGTATAACGGGTAATTCAGAGTTATACAGCTTATTTAGCGATTTTTAACGCCAGGAATATCGGACTACCGCGGCGTTGCACTAAAAGTGCTACCGATTTACCCGCATCAAACTTCTTAATCATTTTATTAAAGTCATCAACATCAGCAATAACAGTATTTTGAATACGTAAAATAATATCACCCCGCATAATGCCAGCATCTCTTGCAGCACCTTTGGTGACATCTTGAACTAACACACCGCCATTGATATTCTGCAAGGCTTCTCTTTGCTCAGGTGTTAAATCGCTAACGCTGATACCTAGTTTATTGGTGGGCTTTTTTTCTACTTTGCTTTCAATTATTTTTTCATCTTGCTCAGGTAATAAGCCCACTTTAAAGTCAACTTTTTCAGTATCGCCTTGCCTAATAATGGTTAAAGTCGCTGACTCGTTAATAGGGGTCACACCCACCATTGGCGGTAGATCACCAGACTTTTCAATTTGTTGGCCGTTAAATTCGGTAATAATATCGCCAATTTGCAAACCGGCTTTTTCAGCGGGGCTGCTAGGTAATATTTTAGAAACTAACGCGCCTTGCGGTCTTTTCATGCCAAATGATTCAGCCAATTGCCTTGTGACATCCTGGATTTGTACGCCTAACCAGCCATGCGATGCTTTACCGTGGGATTTAATCTGATTGACAACATTCATAGCGATATCCATAGGAATGGAGAAAGATAACCCCATAAATCCCCCGGTGCGGCTATAAATTTGCGAATTTATGCCGACAACTTCGCCTTTCATATTAAAGAGAGGGCCACCGGAGTTTCCGGGGTTTATCGCGACATCGGTTTGAATGAAGGGCACATAGTTGCCGCCGGGTAAGCTGCGTCCTTTGGCGCTGACGATACCCGCAGTTGCCGATTGTTCAAATCCAAAAGGTGAACCGATGGCTAAAACCCATTCCCCAACCTGAAGTTGAGCAGGAGAGCCTATTTTTACTACCGGTAAGCCCGTTGCATCCACTTTTAGCAAAGCGATATCGGTACGGGCATCAGAACCAATTAATTTAGCGATTAATTCTCTTCTGTCAGTCAACCTCACCATAATTTCCGAGGCATCTTTAACGACATGGTGATTGGTTAAAATAAAGCCATCAGGAGAAATAATAAAGCCAGAGCCTAGTGATTGCATTTCTTCAGGACCAAGCCCCCCACCGCCTCCGCCGCCGGGTGCGCCATTAGGGTTTTCCAGGAAATGTTTAAATAACTCTTCCATTTCAGGCGGGATACCTTCAGGTAGTTGTTGCCTTAGCCCTGCATCCACCTCAGGTGCAGCCTTTTGCGTTGTGCTGATATTGACTATCGCCGTACCATTCGCTTTTACCATTTGGGTAAAATCGGGCAAATCGGCAATTGTCGGTTCAGAGAACAAAATAACCAGAAAAAAACACCAACTTAGCTTTTTAAGCATAAATTCCTCATCTACAAGCAGTGATAATATAAATATAAATGTTACACAGGTAACGCACGCAGAAGCTCTAATCTTCTTCTACAGTATAATGCTGATTTATTAATAGGGTCGATACATTTCAAGGCTATCTATTTAAGGGGGGCAGTTTCCCATGTTGTTGTAATTTATTAATCCCTGTCCCCGAAGAAATAATTGTTTTCTTTTATATTTGGAATATTCATTTTTAGTCCACCGTCTGTTTTTTGCGATAGGTCGTAAAAAATAACACCAATGAAAATTTTATTATGCGGGGGCGGTGATTGCTATGATTCCGAGTTTAATGTCGGTTTTTAGGAGTAAAGAAAAGTTTATTGAATTAGCGTGATTTGGATTAAGAGTGTTGATTTTAAATAATACAGTCTAACAATTTCCTGCAATCAGCAAACGGTATTTTTACACATTTGCAGATTGCAGTAGAGATGTTAATCTCTCATTTTATCGTTTGGCAAATTGTTGGATTGGCTATTTTTGACCATAAGCTGTTATGTTTGCAATGGAAGCGGCATTGTCACTACCGGCAACAGTTGTATTTTTCGGGTGAGCTTGCAGATAATCATTTATTTGCGCATTGAGTGGCATTAATTCAGCATGCGGCAATTGCTTAATAACATTTTCCGACCTTTTTTGCGTCTGCTGCGCTAGGCTGATACCGGAAGATGCTTTCATTTGGGCGCCATTTATACGGGTAACGTCTTTTGGTAAAATTACGGCAACAAGGGCAGCGGAAGCGACCAAGGCCAATATTTTGTGTTGGGGTTTGAATTTAGCCTGCTTACGTTGGGGTAAAAAGTAAACAGCATCGTGTTCAATTTCTTGATGAATGCGATCTAAAAAATCAGCTCTGGGCGCTATATAAGTTTCTGTTTTTAGCGCATGACCGATGGCTTCATAACGTAAAAATGTGTTGCGTAATTCGCCGTCAAGCGTCATTTGTCTCATCAATATTAACGCCTCGTCAGCTGCAAGCTCGTTATCAAGAAACTGAGAAATTTTTTCATGGGTATGTTCGTGCATTAAAAATCACCGCTAATCAAGCAAAGGGTTTAACTTACTATCGATCGCTTCACGCGCTCTAAAAAGGCGCGATCGTACCGTGCCTACAGGACAATCCATTGTTTCAGCAATTTCCTCGTAACTCATACCCTCAAATTCGCGCAGCATGATGGCTATGCGCATATCCTCAGGTAATTTTTCTATTGCTGTCTTAATTGTGTCGACTATCTCCTGGCTTATTAATAAGCGTTCAGGTGTTTCCATACCTTGCAGTTGAGGCGCATTTTCACTGGCTTCTGCATCTTGGATGTCGACTTCATAATCAGAACTACGCCGTGTTCGCGCCACTAAATAATTTTTAGCGGTATTAATGGCGATACGGTATAGCCACGTATAAAAAGCAGAGTCCCCCCTAAAGCTACCTAATGCTCTATAAGCTTTAATAAAGGCTTCTTGTGCTACATCTTGGGCTTCGCTGGGATCTTTAACGTAACGATTAACCAGTTGAATAATTCTGTGTTGGTATTTTAGTACTAACAGATCATAGGACTTTTTATCCCCCTGTTGCACTTTTAACACTAGGTCTTCGTCGAGCTGTTCACTTTTTTTACTGTAACTATTCACGATTATCTTTTCATATTTAGAGAGACAGAATTAAATTGCAGAAGTTCTATCGAGACAAAAAAAAATTGCTATCAATTTAAAAAGCTTTATTATCCATGAACTAGTGTAACTAAGCCACAAGCGTGGTGGTAATTTTTGTTTTTATGCCTTCTTTGACACATTACGATATTCTGATTATTGGCAGCGGTGCGGCGGGCTTAAGTTTAGCGCTTAAACTTGCTGAATATGACACACGCGTTGCGGTTTTATCCAAGTTCGCTTTAACAGCAGGCAGTACACATTATGCGCAAGGCGGCATATCGGCCGTTTTTGATGCCGATGATTCGATTGAATCGCATATTGAAGATACGCTTAATGCCGGTGCAGGGCTGTGTGATCCAGAAATAGTGCGGCTGACCGTGACTCAAGGTAAGGCTTCTATCGATTGGTTACGCCAGCAAGGCGTCAATTTTACCGAAGAACATACCCAGTCCGGTGAAACAAAGCTGCATTTAACCCGAGAAGGCGGACATTCGCATCGCCGGGTGGTACATGCGGCGGATGCAACCGGTAAAGCGGTTTCTCTCTCGCTGATTGAACGCGCCCGCGAGCATAGCAATATTGATTTACTGGAAGATCATAACGCAGTTGAGTTAATTACTTCTGAGCCCACAGATGGCGCTGAGATAAGGGTGTTGGGCGCTTATGTTTTGGATAATGAACACCAACACGTTAAAACGTTAGCTGCGCGTGTTGTGGTTTTGGCCACAGGCGGTGCCAGCAAGGTTTATCTTTACAGTACTAATCCACAGAGTTCAACAGGTGACGGCATTGCCTTGGCGTGGCGTGCAGGCTGTCGTGTCAGTAATATGGAATTCATGCAGTTCCATCCTACTTGTCTTTATGATCCTAAAGGCAGTTCGTTTTTAATTAGCGAGGCGTTGCGAGGGGAGGGCGCTAAATTAATTTTACCGGACGGCTCGCCTTTTATGCAGCATTTTGATGCCAGAGGCGAATTGGCACCGAGAGATATTGTTGCCCGCGCTATTGATCATGAAATGAAAAAACGCGGTATAGATTGTGTTTATTTGGACATCAGTTATAAACCAGAAGCGTTTATTCGTGAACATTTCCCCATGATTTACCAGCAATGCTTGGAATTTGGTATAGACATTACCAAGCAACCTATTCCCGTAGTGCCTGCCGCACACTATACCTGTGGCGGCGTACTCACAGACAGCCATGCGCGTACTGATATTGCTAATTTATATGCGGTTGGCGAGGTTGCTAGTACCGGATTGCATGGTGCTAACCGCATGGCCAGTAATTCATTGCTTGAATGCCTGGTATTTGCAGAAAGAGCCAGTGAGGATATTTTACGAAAGCTTCCTTCCATTTTACCTATTGGTGACATTGCCGATTGGGATGAATCTCAGGTCAGTGATTCTGACGAAGAGGTGGTGGTATCCCACAATTGGAATGAATTGCGTCACTTTATGTGGGATTACGTGGGCATCGTCAGAACTGACAAGCGCTTGCACCGCGCCATGAGCCGCATAGAATTGCTTCAAAAAGAAATTGCGGAATATTACGGTAACTTTCGGGTCACCAGTGATTTGCTGGAGTTGCGTAACTTAGTGATTGTTGCTGAGTTAATCGTGCGTTGTGCCCAGTTACGTAAAGAGAGTAGGGGGCTGCATTATACCTTGGACTATCCAGAGCTGGATAACAGTAAGCCACCGCAGAATACGATCTTGATACCTTAACGGCTGATGAGTTTTAGCGATTTAGGGTTTAACTGGCTTCACCAACAGGTTTTTTCAATTTTTAGTGGCGCTAAAAATCAAAATAGCGGCTTCATATTACCTTTGCTTGGTATTTCAATTGCTTATATTGTCCAATTAACTTGGTTGCTTGCGTTTACCGTTGAGTGGCCGTAAAACAAAGTCTCCGACAATCTACACTTCAGGGGACACTTGTGATGTTTAGTTTGTTTAGAAGTCGAATTTTATGGATAATGTGTTCATAAATTCAAGTATTTTAAGTGTTATCAAGGTCGAAGCAATGACAGAAGAATTAAGCCTTGGGCTGGAATTAATGTTTGTCGGAATGGGTATTGTGTTTTTGTTTTTAGCTATGCTGGTCGTTGCTATTAATGTCATGTCTGCGTTAGTACAGCGGTTTTTTCCTGAAGCGCCTGTGCCGTCCAATCCTATACTTTCCACTAGCCTTGATAAAAGCGTTGTTGCCGCTATTACTGCCGCAATACATCAACACCGAAATAGACATAAGTAAAAATACCCACGCGGTTTTTTGGAGAAATGGAAAGAATGGCCAACGATAAAAAAAAGCCTTTAGCAATCACTGAAGTTGTCTTGCGGGATGCGCATCAATCAATATTAGCGACGCGAGTGCGTGTTGAAGACATGCTGCCCATTTGTGAAAAGCTCGATCAAATTGGCTATTGGTCTATTGAATCATGGGGTGGGGCTACTTTTGATGCCTGTATTCGTTACTTAGGTGAAGACCCCTGGGAAAGATTACGTTTATTAAAAGCGGCCATGCCCAATACGCCTCAGCAAATGTTGTTGCGCGGACAAAATATTTTAGGTTACCGGCATTATGCCGATGATGTAGTCGACAAGTTTGTTGAGCGTTGCGTAATTAACGGCATAGATGTGTTTCGTATCTTTGATGCCATGAATGATATGCGTAATATCGAACACGCTGTTAAAGCCGTGTTAACTACCGATGCTCATGCGCAAGGCACCATGTCTTATACCACTAGCCCAGTACATACTATTGATATGTGGGTGAGTTTAGGTAAGCAAATTGAAGATATGGGCGCACACTCCATTTGCATTAAAGATATGGCGGGTTTGCTGAAGCCTTATGAAGCCTTTGAATTAATCAGTCGCTTGAAAAAAAGTACCAGCATTCCTATTCAGTTGCACAGCCACGCCACCACCGGATTGAGTGTCGCGACTTTAATTAAGGCCGCTGAAGCGGGTATTGATAATGTCGATACCGCTATTTCATCACTGAGCATGACATACGGCCACAGCGCCACAGAAACTATTGTCGCGGCGCTTGAAGATACTGGGCGTGCAACAGGCCTGGATTTAATTAAGCTGGAAGAAATTGCCTCTTACTTTAGAGAAATACGTAAAAAATACGCGGAGTTTGAAGGCAGCCTGAAAGGCGTGGACAGTCGAATTTTGGTGTCACAAGTGCCGGGCGGCATGCTTACCAATATGGAAAGCCAGCTGAAAGAGCAAGGCGCCAGTGATAAATTTGATGAAGTGCTTAAAGAAATTCCGCGTGTACGGGAAGATTTAGGCTTTATTCCACTGGTCACGCCAACTTCACAAATAGTCGGTTCGCAAGCCGTTATAAATGTAATGAATGGCGAGCGCTATAAAACCATTACCAAAGAAACCGCCGGCGTTTTAAAAGGCGAATACGGTGCAACACCTGCGCCTGTCAATAAAGCGCTGCAAGATAAAGTGTTAGCGGGTGAGCAAGCCATTACCTGTCGCCCTGCCGATCTTATTGCGCCGGAAATGGATAAATTGATTGCCGATGTTCAAGAAAAAGCCCAGGCCGAAGGCGTTAAGCTTACTGGTCATCCGGAAGAAGATGCGTTAATTAACGGCATGTTTGCCCAGGTAGGCTGGAAGTTTTTGGCTAATCGAGGCAATCCTTCTGCCTTTGAACCTATGCCGAGCACTGAAATAGCGGCTGCACCTGCCAAAATCAATAGTCTTGCTGCGGATAATGCTACCGAAAGCTATGCTGTTAATGTGGATGGCAGAATTTACAATGTATCGGTTGGGCCGAGTAATGGCGCTTTAAATATTCAAGCCGCTCCTGCCGTGCTTAATACCAGTACGCCGGCGATTGCTAGCGGCGCGGTTATTTATGCGCCGATGGCCGGTAATATTCTAAAAATTATGGTTAATATTGGTAGCTTCGTGGCTGAAGGTGAAGTGGTCGTGGTTATGGAAGCGATGAAAATGGAAACCGAAGTACGCTCCAAATATGCGGGTATCGTCAGTGCTGTCCATATCAAGGAGGGCGGTGCAGTTGCAGGCGGTAATGCTTTAGTGTCCTTATAAATACAGAAAAATAAAAAAAATCATGGAAAACTTAATTTTACTTTGGCATAGCACCGGCATTTATAATTTTACCAGTGGACAGGTATTTATGATGCTGGTTGGTTTTTTGTTATTATTTCTCGCTATTAAAAAAGACTTTGAACCGCTATTATTATTGCCGATTGGTTTTGGCGCCGTTTTGAGCAATATTCCTATTGCCGGTATCGCAGAAGAAGGTGGCATACTTTATTATTTATATTTTGGTATTAAATCCGGCATATTTCCGTTACTCATTTTTATGGGGGTAGGCGCTATGACCGATTTTGGCCCCATGATAGCTAATCCAAAAACTTTGTTATTAGGTGCTGCTGCGCAATTTGGTATTTTTGCGTCGTTATTGGGGGCATTGGCGCTTAATGTAGTGCCGGGTTTAGAGTTCTCCTTAAAAGATGCCGCTGCCATCGGTATTATTGGCGGTGCAGATGGGCCTACGGCTATTTATGTGGCCTCAAAACTTGCGCCTGATTTATTGGGTGCCATTGCAGTAGCAGCCTATTCTTACATGGCTTTAGTACCTTTAATTCAACCACCCATCATGCGGGCTTTGACTACAGAAGCGGAACGCAAGATTGAAATGAAGCAAATGCGTGCCGTCAGCAAGACCGAAAAAATTGTTTTCCCGCTCATGCTATTGGTACTTTCCACACTGTTGTTACCTTCGTCTACACCCTTAATCGGTATGTTTGCACTCGGTAATTTAATGAATGCTTGTGGTGTGGTTGAACGCTTAAGCCAAACGGCGCAAAACGAACTAATCAATATTGTCACTATTTTTCTAGGGCTGTCGGTGGGTTCTAAATTAAGTGCGCACGCGTTTTTGCAAATGGAAACCCTGGGTATTTTGGCGCTGGGCGCTGTTGCGTTTGCCATTGGCACCGCAGCGGGCGTGATTATGGCCAAAATTATGAACCGCTTTAGCACAACGTTAATTAATCCATTGATTGGCGCAGCCGGTGTGTCGGCAGTACCTATGGCGGCGCGAGTAGCTAATAAAATCGGTTTGGAAAGTAATCCGCATAATTTCTTGCTCATGCACGCGATGGGACCGAATGTTGCCGGTGTTATTGGGTCTGCGGTGGCTGCGGGTGTGTTGTTAAACTTGGTTAAGTAGTTATTGTCAGTGGGGGCGGTGTTTTAAGCCTTTGTACTTGTCTATATAATTAATATTTTGTTTAGCCTTATCTTCACAACATCAAGAGTATAACCGCACCATGAGCATCATCAGAAAGCTGGTATCTCAAACAGCGGTATATGGCCTGAGCAGTATATTTGGGCGCTTTCTTAACTATCTCCTTGTTCCACTGGTTACCTACCATTATTCCGCAGCGGAGTACGGCGTAGTCTCCGAGTTTTACGCGTACGCCGGATTTTTCTCGGTATTTTTGTTATTTGGCTTTGAAACCGGCTATTTTCGATTCAGAGACAAAGAAAATACCGGTAAAGATACTGCCTATTCAACCGCGTTAATCTTCGTTGTTTTAGTTAATATTGGTTTCTTTCTGGCCATATTGGCAATTAATAGCCGATTATCACCGGCGCTCAATTACGCCGATCACCCTGAATACGTCTTGTATTTCACTGTTATATTAATTCTCGATGCGATTGCAGCGATACCGTTTGCGCGCTTACGTGCAGAGAATAAGGCGCTACGTTTTGCCGGTGTCAAAATTTGTGAGATTCTGATTACCGTATTGCTTAGCCTATTTTTCATTATTTATTGGCCTAAACTTTATTCGCAATACCCAGATTTTTGGCTCAGTAAGCTATATCGGCCAGAAATTGGTATAGGTTATGTGTTTATTGCCAATTTGATTGCCAGTATCTGTAAGTTTGCACTGTTATCCCCGCAACTTCTCAATATTCGCTGGGGATTTGATCGTGCGCTGTTTGCACGCATGTGGCGTTATTCCTTGCCCATGGTGTTTATTGGTTTTACTGGCATCATTGATGAAATGCTGGGGCGTGTTCTACTTAAACACTTATTGCCTTACGACTTGAAAACCAATATGCAGATGCTGGGTATTTACAGCGCCTGTTACAAGCTGTCCATTTTAATGTCATTGTTTATACAGGCGTTCCGGTATGCGGCAGAACCGTTTTTCTTTTCCTATGCTGATAAAAGCGATGCCAGGGTTATTTACGCGAAAGTCTTGAAATTCTTTGTGATTTTCTGCATGTTCATTTTCTTGCTGGTCACTTTGTATATTGATTTTTTCAAATACTTTCTGGGCAAGGATTTTCGCAGTGGCCTGAATGTAGTGCCGATTCTGTTGTTGGCCAATTTGTTTTTAGGGATCTACGTTAACTTGTCGATATGGTACAAGCTTACCGATAAAACCCTACTGGGTGCAGTTGTGTCCTTTTTAGGTGCAGTACTCACGATAGTATTGAATATTATTTGGATACCTCATTACGGGTATGTGGGTTCGTCGTGTGCAACATTGCTGTGTTATGCCAGTATGGCGGTTATGTCGTATCTATTGGGGCGTAAATATTATCCGGTTAATTACGATGTGGTTCGGGTACTGACTTACATCGGGCTAGGGGTAGACTTGTATCTGGGGCAGCAATTGTTGTTGCAGAAGGTCAATTGGGCACCTTGGATATCGGCGAGTATGATGATGGCCGTTTATCTATTAATAGTCGCATTATTTGAAACGCGGACGCGTATATCGACTAAAACCCAAACGGTTTAAGATTAGCTAACGGGTATTTTCCTGTTCTATTTATTAACAATTCAATATACAGTGTTTTCATATCAGGTGAATAACATTAATTATTAGTAGTGGAATACAAACCTAGGTTTGTATTCCCTCGAATATAGCTAATCGATACTGAAAACGCTGTAACTATTTAGCCTCGTATATTATTCAACAAACACTATGATAAATAATCAGGAAGTTAGGGCGCGTCTTATTGGCGGTTTTGTTTTATTGTTACTGGGCGCTTGGGTTTTACACAGTTTTTTGGCATTATTGATTTGGGCGGTAGTGCTGGCAATCACCACTTGGCCTATTTATCGACGCTTATTAAATGCGTCTCAATTTCACGGTAACGTCACCTGGGTAGCTTTAGGCTTAACGCTGCTGATGGGTGCTGTTATTTTAGTGCCTTTAGGGTATGGATTCAGTCGATTGATTGACGAAGCGCAATCTTTGGGTCAGTTGGCTATTGATATTAAAAATACCGGTATCCCCGTCCCAACATGGTTAAAAGCATTGCCGGTGTTAGGGGATTGGGCGAGCGGCTTTTGGATGAAAAGTGTCGGCAGTCCTGCGGCAGCTGAAGAGTCGCTGCATTGGTTGAGCACTGGCGGGGCTATCACTTATACCAAAAGTTTTGCTAGCCAACTGATGCACCGGTTTTTGGGGTTTTTACTGACTTTGGTAGTATTGTTTTTTGTATATCGACACGGTGATAGCTTAGGGCGACAAATTTTGGCTATCAGTCGAAAATTGTTCGGTGAAACCGGCATTCATTACGCCACACATGCGGCTGCCGCTGTGCGTGCCACAGTGAATGGATTGGTATTGGTCGGTTTAGGAGAAGGCCTGTTGCTGGGGGTAGGGTATGCGTTTGCAGGTTTTAGCCACCCTGCCATTTTGGGTGCATTGACCGGCGTCTTCGCGATGATTCCGTTTGCCGCCAAGTTAATTGTGCTGTCTTGTGTACTGGTGTTAGTGGCAGAAGGTAGCATGGGCGCAGGGGTTGCCTTGGCTATTTTTGGGGTGGTTGTTATTTTACTGGCAGATAACTATGTACGCCCGCTATTAATTGGCGGCTCCGTACAATTGCCTTTTATATGGACGCTGCTGGGTATTTTTGGCGGCCTTGAAAACTTTGGTTTACTGGGTTTGTTTTTAGGCCCTACGTTAATGGCAGTGTTGATGTCTATTTGGCGGGATTGGACTGAGGATATGAATAAGCATTGATGGTTCCAGTGTGGGAACTTGAGAAATCCTGTGTCGATGGGAGCAAACAGAATTAGTAGAAAAGCTACAAACACTTTCGAAGGCTAAACTGGCTGAAGTTTTCGACTTAACACAGCCTTGGGTTAATCGCCTATTAATAGGGTTATAAACAAGATAAGATTTGCGCAGAATCTTTCTTGGTTTTCCTGATATACAACTCCTCACTGTTCATAGCTGACTTAACTCTTTCACCAAGAGTTTTCCTAATGTCTGATAAAAATCGCCGTGGATCCATCGGGGCGATATTCGTTGGTTCTTGCCTTTAATTCCCTCAACTCGCTGCAAATACTGGATTACCAAGCAACAGGTAATCTAGCCAAAAAGTCTATTCATCCCCTAACATCGTTTTAGCCACTAACAGGCAGCCTGTAAATTTCGATTTACAATTGACCACAAAAATGTCGCTACTGACTTGAAAAAAACCAAGGTCTCGTCTACTTTTATTCTTAATAGGCTATTCTAAAAAAACATAGGTTTTTTCTATTGAAAATGGTCGGGGCAATATACGGTTTTGAAATATAATGATCATAATATATTGATTTTAAATAACTATTATTTGGTTTTATTCATGGTGATATATGAAATCTATATTCAGTAGTCAGCATGCGAATGTGGAAAAAACCAAAATTGCTAGCGTTGGAATGCCTGATGAACAGGTCGAAGGTTTTAAAAAACTCTTGGCAAATTGTCAAAAAAATCTGAATAGTAAGTGGTTATATACCAGTAATTACGATGCGAATGAAACCATAAATACAATGGGTTCGCACATTGATGCGGAATATTTACTTATAGATATTGATGATGAGCTGGGCAAACGTGTTTGGTATTTTTTAGCCGCGATAAGAGATGTTAATAAAACCATAGCGGTCACTAGTAAGCCCTGGAATACCGACGCACAATTCGTAATTAGTAAGCCGTTATCTGATAAAGCTATTGAACCCACTAGCGTCAATGCCGTATTTAATAAAATTGATTCTAATGTTATTCCTGTGAATAAAAGCCCTAAAAAATCGGCTTGGCAGACGTGGTATCAATCGAAGATAGGCTAAATGTATATTTAAACATACCCTTAAAGTTAGAGCTCATTGAGGCTAAATGAAAATAAAATTTAACGCTGAAGGTCTGCAAACAATAGATGTCAGTTCGCAATCGCGATTATTGGATGCTTTGCTGTCCCGTGATGTGGGAGTAAAAATGCTTTGCGGTGGCCGAGGTCTGTGCGCGACCTGCCATGTTTATGTTGTTAAGAACCCTGAGCATTTAACGCCACCAACCTCTAAAGAATCTTTAACGTTAGCGGTTTTGACAGGAGCCAGAGCGAACAGCCGCTTAGCCTGCCAAGCCCATGTTATCGGTGATGACATTGAACTTGCCTTCCCGGAAGGATTATATATCGATTCTTTCGAATCTTTAGAGCAACTGATTGGGCAGCGCACTCAAGTGCCGATTCTGCATCCTGTAACCGGCGATATTCTTGTTGCGGCCAATAAAATTATTATCCGCACCATTGTGGAAGAATTGAAAAACCTGGATTTTGAAATATCAAAAGTTAAATATACCGATGCTAAAAATCAACACTAAAGCCTTTATGTGCGTAAGCAACAAAAAGACAGTGTGCAACCTGCAAACTGTTATTACAGATCTTTAGAAACCGAACTACATTAAAAATAAAGAGAGGCACAATATGGCTATAAGTGTTGTTGAAGGTGGTTTTGATGGTTACCACAATTATTATGTTCCAGAAGAGTTTTTCACGGCTGACCCTGAAAAAGGCGCGTTGTATCTGCGTGATGGCGAAAGAGCGGCCAAGGTAAGCGAATCGTTTATTAATGGCTTACATTTAGGCATGGAAGAGGAGGTCGGTGATTCGGCTGGACTTCTCATGTACCGTTGCGGTCATCAATGGGCGCTTCGTGATATGAAACGCTTCAGTGAACGCATGCGCCATGAATTTGGCGGCGGCAAAACCGATATTTGGCAAATGAACAGACGTTTTGTTTTGGAAACCTGGTGGTGGCCGCTGATTATTCAAGGTTTTGGTGATTGGCGCTTAAATACCAGCTTTGAAAATCATGGTTTAATTGTCGTCGAGCTAAGAAATTCTGCTATTGCCCAATCCATGGAGCTAGCCGGCAAACCGGTATGTCACATGTATGCAGGCTTATTTGCCGGCGTATTCTCTTTTCTGGACAAAGCGGAAAGAGGCGGTATTGAAATTCAATGCTATGCCATGGGCAATGATGTCTGCAAGTTTCTTATAGGCAGTCAAAAACAAGTGAATGCGGTTGAGTTTTGGCGCAAAGAAGGCGCTAATGCCAAAGAAATTATGGAAAAACTTCTTTAATTATTAAGACATAGGCATAAAGCATCATGACGCAATATTATACCTCTGCTCAGTTAGCTTTTTTCCGATCTGCATTGGCATTATTGGCAAACAGCGTAGAACAAGGTGGCCAAGTCATTTCTAAGGATATCTCTTCAGTCGATACTGGAAATATCGACCAGAAATCATCCCATGTAATTTTTGACGAAACCGATGCCAAGGCTTCGCTAAAAATTGATGCTTACGCAACAACGCAAAGCGTTCCATCTTCAATCGAACCGAATGAACCTAAAGTCAAACATATTTTTTCTGGACTCGGCTGGTTTTCAAAAAAGAAAGACGTAAGTTCCGATCAATCTAGCAAGCTAGTCGTTGGTGTTGAAGAACAAGGGGTCGTTAATCATGTCAGCAATGTCGTTGAAATAACAAGCCGTGAGCATCCCAAAGAGATTCATCTATCAACGGTAGATACTCGAATCACTCGTAGTTTTTTTTCAGAATTACCCTGGGCAGCTCAAGTTATAGGCCAGAAAGTTGAGTCTATTGCTGATACTTTAGGTGCAACAGACGTGCAGTCACCAATAACTCAGATTAGTTCTGCGCTGAGCCATAGTGGTCTTTCTGCTAGAAGCTTTTTTGAAGAATTGCCTTGGATACAGCCGCCGGTTAGAAGCCCTCTCTCACCCAGTATTACAAGTCCACAGCCGTACATCGCAACCCCTAAGAATGTTGTTGATTTAAATCTGACTAATCTTGCTGACAGCGCCGCTACAGGTATATATGGGCAGACTGCAAAAAGTTTTTTTTCCGACATGCCTTGGTTACATGCCAATGTCATTCGGGTTAATGGCCAGCACACTGAGCTTAGTGCGAATCAAGATAAGCCCGATCATCAAACCGATCTCTTTGCAGCCTCACAAATTTTTGAACTAAACCAACCGGTAGGCCGTTATTTTCAGTCTTTACCGTGGCAAGATAAACCTATTGTGGCAATCGCTGCCTTTCAAGGGGTTGCAGATAGGGGTAATGATGACATCGCCAGTATTTTTTCAGCAGCGAGTCAGTCTGCTTTGCTGGCCGCCCAAAAATCTCACTTGCTTAATAGCCAGCAGGGCAATAAGAAAATCGATACATTTTTTAGTTCGTTACCCTGGGATGGCCCGCGTTAAAAATTGTTACCAAGCACACAACGAATCATTTATAGCATTTAATTAGGAATAAACTTATGAGTACAGCTGAAACAGAGATGAGATCAAAACTCAGAGATGATGCTCGGATAAGAAGTCTTTTCTTGACGGCGGAAAGCAGGCATCTTACGGCAGAGGAGTTTAACCAATACAGTATGTTGGCTCCACAGTTCAAAAGCCGGGAAGTCGCTGCCCGTGAAATAATGGACGTTCAACTAGCGGTTGTGTCCAAAACGGTTAAACAGATTTTTTCCATGTATCCTTATCCAAAACACCATGAAAACGCTTTGGAAAAGGCGCTCAGGGATATTGGTTATGTCAGCGTTTATGCAACCCACAGCATGCTGCAAGATGATCCTGATTGGTTTCGGGATAAGCTGTTAATTTGGTTAAAAACTATTTTGCAGTCCTTTTCTTATCCCGCACGTGAAGAAACAGATCCGACAACTGCTGCAGCACGTCAGCCGTTGCCCCATCCGGAAATAACAGAACATGCCGATACTATCCCTCCTAAAGGTCGGCGTTCAATTTACGAAACTTATTCACGGTTGATCGTCAACTATCAAGAAGTGCTTTCTCCACAGACATTTAACATGATTAGGCCCCATCTGCAGTTGGCCGTTGACATACTTTCATCAGACTGAGATCAATGCCATGAATACAACAAGCAATACTGTTTCAAATCCACAACACAGTGGGCAGCTGAGCACACAGGTTCTGGATAAACTCTTTGGCGACAGTTCGCTGAATTTTGATCTTAATAAAGGTACCGTTCTCAGTATTACCGATGTCAGAATTATCTATTTATCCTCTGATGTTATTCGCAGTATTTACGATGTTTTGAAATATGAAGCCGGGGATGCCTGGTCATTAATACTCAAAAACTGCGGTATTATTTGGGGGGAAAGAATCAGTGCCTCATTAGATAAAGAAGTGAATGTCGTTGCTCAGCAAAAGATGGGACAACTGAATGTTGACAGTTTTATTCAGTTGCTTGAGAGCTATTTTTCCAGTCATGGCTGGGGCAAAATGCAGTTTTATCTGGATGATGCTGAAACCCAGGGCATCATAAGAGCCAAGCTTAAAAACAGCTTGTTTGCAGAAACCTTAAAACACATCAATACCCCTGTTGAATTTATGATAGCCGGGATGTTGCAGGGTATATTCTCGACAATCAGTGGCCATGATTTAAGCTGCATACAAGTCAGCTATGAAACCACTGGCAGCGATTCCAGTGAGTTTTTGATCAGTGCTAAGGCGCGTATTGATACCTTAGAGCAATCCGGTTTTGCACATGAGTTAAGTCCTAATGAAGCCTTGGCAAGATTGCGTTTTACCTGATAATAGCCTTTTTCCAGAACAATACAGCGTCCTGGAAATTCTAAGCGAAAGCTCAGTCAGTAGCGTCTTGGTATGTTTTGACGAGCAATTGGCGTGTAAGGTGATTATCAAGTGTTTTAAGCAAACCATAAAAGGGGCTTATTTACGGGAAATAGGCGCCGTTTATGACTTAAGACATCCTCACTTGGTGCGTTGTTTAAATACTTTTCATCGCGCCGACGGGGATTCTTGTCTGGTTTATGAATATTTTCCGGATGGAAACCTGGCCGATTTTTTAGAGTCGACAGGGGTTTTAAGCATTGCGCTGGTTTTTCGCTGTTTGCACGATATTCTGCAAGCACTTATTTACCTGCATGGGTTTAACCGCATACATTGCGATATTAAGCCGGAAAATATTTTTTTGCGCTCCAACGCAGATGGCAATGTTGAGTTTGTTTTAGGCGATTTAGGTGCTGCCTGTTTTCTACGTGAAGCGCAAGAAGGCCGTCATGTTACAGGTACACCGGCTTATATCGCTCCTGAACGCATACGTAATCAGTTTTTTTTTAACAGTGATTTATACAGCTTGGGTGTGGTTGCTTTTGAATTATGTACAGGTTTTCGACCTTTCATAGGCAGCGTTGAAGAAATTACCCAGGCTAATTTATCCCAAATTCCTTCGTTGGAAATTATCGAATACTCACCTTTACGGGATTTGATCGATCATTTATTAACGAAATCGCCGCAAAAAAGACTCGAGAGCGCCAGTTTAGCGTGTTCATATTTAAAGAAATTACAAATTCAATATGACATCACGCGTTCAACACTAAAAACCACAGCATTACCGCAACAAGATAAAGCGAGCTGTTCCAGTGCTTTAAAACAAAACGGGCTTAAGCTGCAACAGTTAAATCTGTCCATTGACGATAATCTGTTGGCAGCGCACTGTTTTCATACCGCTGATCGGATGTTAATCGGTTTAACCTATTTAAACTATACCGATATCATCGACCCAAAATATCCCAATTCAGTAATAAAAACGCTAGTCCATACGCATTCGATTCAAGTGACTGGATCGGCATCGCTGGTTTATGCAACCCCAACGCGCATTCAACAATTTGATTTAGAGCGTATGGTTTCAACTACGCTCATAGAAAAAATCAACGGCTCTAAAAAGTTTTATTTTGATAACAATATTTTGTTATTTACCGATGATTTTAACGTTTCTTATTACGATTTAAGCCAGGACACTGACTTTTATTTTCGTTCATCTTCCTATCTATTTGATCCCAAAATAAGTGTGTTTGAGAATGGCGGCTTTTGTATGAGCGAAGGCATGGCTAACGAAAAATTGGTCAAACGGGACAGTAGCGGAACTATTTTATCCGAATGGCTACTGGATGGTCCTCTCGTTGCCATGACGCAACGCGTAGACCATTATCTTCTTGGCGCTTCCTTGAATGTTAAAGACCAAAATAAATATTCGATCTGGTGTTTTCAAGACTCACAAGAGACTAAAGCACAGGTTTTAGCTGAAAAAATAAAACAAATAAGTTGTGTAGCCAATACTATTTTTTGGTTAACGGAACACGCTGAATTATATTGCTGTGGCGCTGATCTTAAGCACAAAATAAGGGGAAGTTTCACCCAAACTACCACAAAATTTGCTGTGTCATTCGACGGTTTGTACATCGTCACAGTGGATTTTATTGAAGCAAATAAAACCATTATTACAATTTTTAATAACCAGGATTCATAAGATGGCCCTATCAAGATCCGTTCATTGTTTATTTTATTCGCACGTCTGGTCAATTTATCAACTCGAAGCATTAGGCTTGATAAAAGCCAAAAATCCATTGCTTGTGGAACTGTCAACAGAATCTAAGTTTGCCGCAGTTTTTGACCGAAGTGAACAGCGCCATAAAGGTCTCATAGAACTTTTACAGCCCAATGCGCAGCTGCACAAATTGGCTTATCGCGCCAAAAATATCAATACACCTATTATTTTAGCGCCTAATCCTAAGGCATCAGTCGATGCGCTGGTGGCGGCGCTTTCTGTGGTGGCAACTGTAGATAGCCCTGTAGATGATGTGACCGTGTTGATTCATATTAACGACGGTGCGCAGTTTGCCGATGCTTACTCGTTAATGAGTGATTTCTCAATTGTATGGGATGTGGCTGATTTTCCAAACGCAGCATTGCTGGCATTAACCGAATCATTGGTTAAAGATCAATGCCTAAGCAAAGATAAATGGAAGGGTTTTCATTTATTTAATCATCCCAACAGACAGTTACCCGAAAACAAAGTGCGTGAATCTATTTTGCGTGATTTACTCAATAATTTCCCCGTTCTGAGTCCTGTTTAGTTTTGTGTATTACCCCTAAATTATATATATCCAGTCTGCCGTCTTTACATGAGTTAGCGCGGTTTCATCATGTTACCCATGTCCAACATTGGATCAATGTGTCGGGAATAGATATTAACCAAATCTACCCGATGCCCGCCTTATCGGTATATTCCATTTCGCAATTTAATTTTGCGGATGTTTTTACTGATGGGAAAAAACTTGTGGATTTTTCAGAATTAAAACATATCCCTATTGAGGTTTATGAGAATGTTTCGGAACTGATACATCGATTAGCTTTATTAGCAGCCGTTAAAACGCTAATTACGCAATTTGAAAATCAGGTTCCAACCGGTATTTTTTGCCATCGCGGCTTGGCGCGCTCCCCGCTAGTGGCAGCGGCGGCTATCAATTATGTCCATAACGAGTCTTTGTTTCAGTCTATAGCCAGGGTACAAAAACTACATCCACCGGCTTACTTCACAGACGTCAGTATTTCTGCCTTGTTATGGTGTAAAGAGCAATTACAAGATCCGACCAGCATTGAGTAATCAAAAAAACTATGGCTTTTCACTACTTAATAGAAAAAACGGCCTCTATTTTTGCGGCCTGTCCTTATCAAAAAATTGCTTTACCTGATCAATTTTCCAAAATTGAACACACGGAGCAGGAAGGGGTTTTAACACTGGAGAATCATTTTTTCCAAATTTCTGACTGGGGCCAATTGCGCATTGCTCATACGCATGCGCCAAAAATCAATATTATTGCGGTATTTTTTTTCCCCGAATACACCTATCAATTACCGGTATACAGCATGGAATTTGTCATGTTGGGTCAAAAACCCATTATTGCGCTTATGGACACCGCATGTTTAATTGAGCAAATGTCAGTAACAAGGTTAGTCAAAAAAATTATGGATTCAGCACATGCTGCCTACCCTGAATTTAGCCAGCAAGAGACTATGCCATTATGGTTTGAGGAATGTCGATCAGGTGATGAGTTCTTCATCCGCCCTAATGACATCAATGCGTTTGCTACGCTAGGAGAGACACATTTGTCTTTGATTGAAAGTTTGACCAATTTGTTTAAATCGGCTGAAATTTTTGATAAAAAACAAGCTCAAGTACATAAAACTTACTTGGAAAACTACAAAATACACCATAAAGTTAATTCACCGGGTATTCGGTTAATGAACCGTAGTTTTGGTGAACAATGGACGAACACCTATTTAACGGATTATTTATTTGCCTAATACCATTGCTGTGGATTTTGGGCTAAGCGGTTATTTTCGCAAATAACGCTAAAGCCTCAGCCATTTCTTCTTGAGTATTATAAAAATGGGGAGAAAATCTTATACCGCCGCCGCGTAAGGCGCAAACCACTCCATTTTTCTGTAAATACTTATAGACATCATCATTGCCAATAGTGTTATGTTTAAAGGTAACAATGCCCGATTTAAGTAACTTTCGTGGTTGAGACAATAAAGTCAGCTGGGTGTTTTTATTAATTTCTTCGATTAAATAATCTGATTTTTCAATAACCAAGGTTTCGATAGTCGGCATTCCCATTTCCAGCAACAAAGACAGGCTGGCAGAAAAGGCATGAATACCGAGCATGTTTGGACTGCCGCATTCAAAGCGTCGCGCACTAGGGTGGACTTCCCACGGTTGGTTTTCATAATTATGAATATCTTTCATCATGTGCCAGCCGTACTGCGTTAAGCTTAATTTATCTCTGGCTTCAGGTGTTGTGTAAAAAACCGCCAGACCTTCAGGGCCGAACATCCATTTGTGCCCATCGGCCATAACAAAATCTGCCTGACAGGCCTGTACATCAAATTGAACAGCACCCAGGCTTTGAATGGCATCAATACAAAATAAAATATTATGGCGTTTGCAAAATGCGCCTATTTTTTCCAAATCCATACGTAGCCCAGAAGCAAATTGTATGGAACTTAGGGTTAATAAGCGGGTGTGGTTATCCACTAAGGCAAATAAGGCCTCTTCAGGTGTTTTGGCACTGTTTAGATCAGCTTGGCGAAACTCTACGCCTTGCGTTTTTAAAGATTCCCACGGCAACCTGTTGGAGGGGAATTCTTCACTACTGGAGACAATATTGTCGCCGTTATGCCAATCCAAACCATAGGCAACAAAAGATAAGGCTTCTGAGGTATTTTTGACCAAGGCGATGTCATCTGCCGAGGGGGCATTTAATAAACTCTGTAATTGTGTGCGACATTCAGATTCCTTTTCCAGCCATTCCGAGTAAAAATAAGAGCCAAAAAGCGTATTTTGCTCGGCAAATTTGCTGACTGCTGTGCTGGTTCTTTGCGGCCAAGGCGCTATGGCCGCATGATTAAGGTAAATTAATTGCTCAGATAAGGGGAATTCTGGGTGTCTCATAGCAATGATCTGTATCTCGGTGAAAATAATTTTGATTAACCATCATTAAAACATACAGCGTCTTCATATCAGGTAAATAACCTTAATTATTAGTAGTGGAGTACAAACCTAGGTTTGTATTCCCTCGAATATAACTAATCGATACTGAAAACGTAATCATTCAGTCTCCCTCTTTGAAAAAGAGGGGTTAGGGGAGATTTTTAAAATGAATCCCCCTCGATCGGGAGGTGAATACTTACCTGAAAACGCTGTAGGCGTTTATTAACACCGAAAAATCCCTTAAAATTTCAATCCAATTTACCCCCCCCCATTACGGTATTTGCTTTAATACGCCTCAAGAAAGTAAATACTGAAAAAATCATTATCATCTGACCATATTTGCCGATGCTTGAAGCCTGCGGCATTGGCTAAATTTATAAATTCATCCGGACTGTATTTATAAGAATTTTCGGTGTGGATACGCTCATCTTTTGTAAAACTGAAAGCTTGCCCAAAAATAGTAATTTCCTGATCTTCCAAGCTGACTAGGTGCATCTCAATTCGCCCCAGCTTATCGTTGTAATAAGCATAATGCTCAAACTTAGCATGATTAAAGTTACCATCCAGTTCATTGTTAATGCGGCTTAGCAGGTTAAGATTGAACTGTGCGGTAATACCTGCTGAATCATTGTAAGCGGCGTTCAAGGTTGCATGTTCTTTTTTGCGGTCAATCCCCACCAGCAATCCACCGTTTTTATCTATTAACCGGTGAATTCCAGCCAGAAAGTATTGGACGTCGAGGGGATCAAAATTACCTAAACTGGAACCTGGGATAAAAACCACACGCCGACCTTGTGGCACACCTTTCGGCAAAACCATTTTGTGGGTAAAATCAAGGCAGGTTGCATAAATAGGTAACCAGGGAAATTTTTCACCTAAATCATAAGCCGATTGCTGAAGAAAATCGCCTGAAATATCCATAGGCACATAGGCGGCTGGGATAACACTGTCCAGTAGTAATTGCACTTTCTCGCAGCTGCCGCTACCCGGTTCAATCAATATGGCGCCAGGCTGAATCAGCTCGGCAAACTCGTTCGCATGTTTTTGTAGCAATTCTCTTTCGATGCTGGGAATGTAATATTCGGGTTGCTCGAGAATGGCTTCAAAAAGTTTGGAACCGCTTTCATCATAAAAAAATTTAGGCGAAATTTGCTTTCTTTTGCGAGAAAGCCCATCAAATACCGCTTGGCGAAAACTTTCAACTTGAGGTTGAAAATCGTGGAAACTGATTTTTTTTCTGAGTGCGTTCATAAATCCTCTGCTAATCGGATACCGGCAAATTGCCAGCGATCATGTGGATAAAAAAAGTTACGGTACGTCGGTCGGATGTGATCTAAAGGGGTAACGCAGGAACCTCCGCGTAATACCCATTGGTTACACATAAACTTGCCATTGTATTCACCCATGCTACCGGGTAAGGCTTTAAAACGTGGATAGGCAGTATAAGGAGAAGCTGTCCATTCCCATAATGAGCCATAATATTGGCCTACACCGGCTTGCGGATGAAAAACGCTGTTGTCGCTAAAATGTCCTTGTAGTGGAGTTTCCAGCAATTTGCCTTCCAGCTCTGCTTCAGACGGCAGGCGTTTTCCGGCCCAATGGGCAAAAGCATCGGCTTCGTAATAACTGATATGAGCCACAGGTGCTGTAGGATTTAAAGCTTCAAGGCCATATAAAGTAAATTCATACCATTGGTTTTCCTGTTTTTGCCAATAAAGCGGCGACTGCCATTGGTTTTTTTGAATATGATGCCAACCATCTGCCAGCCATAGTTCAGGGCGTTGATAAGCGTTATCATCGATAAAATTCTGATATTCGGCATTAGTGATTAACCGAGAACTTAAACGGTGTGCATCCAGCCAGACTTTATGCCGAGAACGTTCGTTGTCAAAAGCAAAGCTGTCTGCATCAGAGCCAATGCTTACCAAACCTTCCTGCCGATCTTCCCAGTTTAATGTTGAGAAAACATAAATGCTTTGTTCTGGGCGTTGCAGATAAGCTGGCCGTAAAGGGTTGCTCCACAAGTTGTGTTTGATATCCATAAACAGCAGTTCTTGATGTTGCTGTTCATGGTTTAGCCCTAAAATAACCCTGGAAGCCACTTCGGGCCATTGATTTTCAGCGCTATTTGCAAGTAAATCCAGCATGCGCTTATCTATCTCTGCACGATAATTGTAAACTTGCTCAACAGTGGGGCGGGACAGTACGCCACGTTCCGCGCGTGCGTGCATACTGCCAATAGTTTGGTAGTAAGAGTTAAACAAATAGTTATAACTTTCGTTAACTGCTTGGTAGTCAGGTAGAAAATTTTTAAGCAAGAAAGTTTCAAAAAACCAGGTTACGTGCGCCAAATGCCATTTAGGCGGACTGGTTTCAGCGATGCTTTGAGTTTGATAATCGTCTGGATACAAGGGCGCACAGATGGCTTCCGATGCTTTTCGAACGCGCTGGTAAAACTCAATTAATGCTGGCCGAGAAATTAACATTATATTTAGTATTACTTAGCTATATTCGGATCAAGTGCCTCGGCAAACGCAATGCTATTGCCATCCGGATCTTTAATCATTACTGCTTTTACCTTATCATTGTTCATTTGTGGGCCAGGATCAATACCAAGATTCTTGAGCGCAGTAATTTGCTCGCTCAGATTGTTTACACTGAAAGTTACGGAACTTGAACCCATGCGCTCTTTGTTTTGATAGACTTGTATCCAGCCACCGAGCTCAAATTTCCATTCAGCAACCTCAGGCATGGGCATAGAGTCTGCCTGGCAACCAAACAACTTTTCATACCATTTTATAGATAAACTCAGGTCTTTTACGGCTACGCTAGCGAGAGCATTTTTAATTAGCATGAGGTTTCCTGCTGCATTTGAAAATTAAATCAATTATTTGTGACACCCAGGGGCAATTAATGTACTTTTAAATTTATCTGCCATTATTACCTTGGCTTTCATTCACTTGATTACTTCTATGAGCATACAATACGCTTATGAGATTTTATCTCTGTACGGTATCGCACTTAAAATGTCATCTAAAAATAGCAATCTAGGTAATAGGTTCATCTGCAAGCTGTCAGTTCATATTGGTTGGCATTCAGTCATTGGTTTAATTGTTTAATAAACGATCCATGGCCGCAATACCGGCATTGCCTAACACATCTTCATCTAGGCTTAACGGGCTATGTAAAAAAACTTCGCCTAAATTGGCACTGACTATGCGCGTTGAAACAAGCTTGATAGCTTCGTCCAACGTTTTGCAACTTTCCGCATAAATAACGCGATGCGTGGTTTCAGTGTCGGAATTGGTTTCCTGGCGCAGCCAACGTTCAAAAAATTGTTTGCTGATCTGCTTATAGCGCGGCTGATGGCCACCGCAGATAACCAAAAACATCTCTGCGCATTGTTCAGTATCGCCAACGATTAATTTAATGGCCGACATAGCTGCCATTAACTGGGTAATTTCATCATCAGCGGCTTCCGCCAGTAGCTTTTGAAAATTAGGCTTAAGATGGCGAGCAAAGTCTTTTACCGCGTCATAAGCTAATACACCACTGTTCACAGAAACAGACTCTGCAAGTTCATCTAAAGCGCATCGAATAGGATCGGTATACACATTTAAAGCATCCAGAATATCAGAGAGTGCCGCCAGTTGTTCTTTAATGGCGGATAGGCTGTGCAAGTCGCTGGGGGATCGGGCTACAATGAAGTAGATTGCAAGCGGAATGTGGCTTAAGGCTTTAAGTTCGTGATAGCGGTCTGTATTGATTTGATAAACATGTTCCTGGTTAGCTAATACTAAAACCAAGCGATCATCCAGCCTTATTGCAACGGGTATTTCACCGGTAGCTATTTTTTGCTGCGCTAGATTTTGCCAATGCTGATATTCTTGATGAAATAGCTGATTCAACTGACCTAAGGGCGAGCTGGTAGGTTTATCAGCAGTATCTTGCAATTCAAGGGGCTGTGTCATTTTGATGAGTAAAGCTTAAGGACTATCATTTATAAAAGACTTATTTGGATAAGCCCTAGAGGGTATATTTTAAAATTGAATGTCTTAGTAAAATAGCTAAGAATTGTGGTGGCAAAAATTTTAATGTTCGGACAGGCTGAGGGATTTGAGTCCCTCAGCAGCAGGATTATTTGAATGCTTTAAGTAAATAACGCAATCAAAATAATGATAGGGATAGGAATACCAATTAAGTATAAAAGTATGGATCGCATGATTGTTTCCTCGGTAGGTTAGAAGTATAAGTATTACATATCACGCTGTTGGCCGCCTACGGTAGCTGCATAGCTAGCCGCAAATGCGCCCACAAGTAATGAGATGAATAACCACAGTGCCGCATAAGCCGAAGCTTTGCGGGCTTTGTCGGCAGCTTCTTTGGCAGCTGTTTCTGCATCACGCAATTTTGCTTGCGCTCGGGCATAAGTATCAGTAACCCGTTTTTCTGCTTGTTGTTGAGACAGACCGGTACGTTGTGCAACCAACTGGCCTACATAACGAACATCTTCAGGAGACAACGGTTGGTTACGAATGGTATTTAAAAAGATACGGGACACTTCGGGTGCATATTCCCCAGCTCTTCTATCTTCAGGCTCCATGATACTTCCGGCGGGGGCTGCACTCATATCCTTTCTAAATAAGGAATCTACAAAGTAGCCCATCACCTCATTATTGCCTTTAGGTTTTGGCATGTCTGCACCGAACGCAGTTGCACCCACGGCAGCAGTAGTTGCGCCACCTGCTACAGAAGCTCCCGCTTGAATGCCCGTATTAACAATTGATCCCACCGCAGAAGTCAGTAACGCGGCGGTGACCAGCGATGCTAAAGCCCAAGCTAAAAAGCCGTGAGCCGTATCACGAAAGTACACTTCATCGGTATGCACTGCAATCCATTTGGTTCTTAAGCGGCCAGCAAGATAACCGCCAATACCAGAAGCAACGAGCTGTGTAAAGGTGAGCCATAAAATGGTCGATACACCGAAAGTCGTTGCCGATACCCCGTTATAGGCCCAAGGCGATACCGAAGACAGCCCCAAACCTGTTCCTAATATTAAAAGAATCAAGGATAAAGCCGCTGCAGCGGAGGCGCCTGCCACAATTGCTCCCCATGAAACAGCGCTTGGAGATGATTGTATGAGTTCTGAACGTCCATAGTCCAGGTCGTCAGCGGTGGAAGTAGTAGAAAAGTTCATGATAAAGCTCCAAGGAATTTACTATGGAAAAATTATGACATAACACTTTGTTACTAATCTGTACGCTGTCGCACATAATGCGCAATTATTTGCCCTATCTGGGTTAGCCACAGCAAGCTATAGATTTATGCAGGATTTGATGGCACGTAGAGACGCAAAATTTTGCGTCTCTACGTAGAATGACGTGATAATTCCGGAAGATATTTTTTGCGAAAGCTTAACTGCGGGCCTCTCGCTTAGCCATTGTTACCCACTCTTCATGGACATAATTGTATTGCCTACCCGCATTTTCGCTGTAATCGACAACTTTCATAAATAATTCTTGCGCACGCGCTATATCGCCATGGTTTTTAAGCAACAGAGCAAATCGGCAGGTAGGCTCGGGGCTTGGATAGTACTGAATTAAGGCTTCGTATTCATTACTGGCTGCATCAATATTACCGATGTGTTCTTGCGCTCGGGCATAGATAAGATGGCCTGGTGGCGATTTGAAATCAGGGTTTGCCAGTTTTAGCGCTTCCAGAGTCTCTATGGTTTGTGCATAATGTGTTAAACCGAAATCAGCGCTTGCCAGCCCTAGCATAAGCGCCGGGTCAGTTTTATTAATGCCGACCAAACATTTTTGATATTGCTCTTTTGCCTCTTGAAATTGCTCTCTTATCAAATAATGTTCTGCCAGTTTCATGCGATTTCTCGGCGTATCTGCCAGTTCAACATCAGCAATGGCTTCTTTTAGCGCCTTATCGGAATCTTTAGAGTACCGGATTTTCTTTTGCCCCGGCTGGCCGGAACGAGAGTCTAGCCATCCTGGCATTAATTCCACAAAAATATAAGCAAGACAGCCCAGTATAGGTACAAAAGAAATAATAAGTACCCACGCAGGTTTTCGATTTGTTCTAAGGACATGTATAGCAAGAGCCATTTGTATGGCAACGGATATAATAATGAAAAGCATAGTGTTTTCCTGTGTGGGCTAACAATGAGAAATTTTGTCTGACTCAATTTATGATCATCTCTGCCAGAGAAAATTTCAAAAATTATTTCCAAAAACGTAAAAAAACTTCCTGGACAAAGTGGCTACCAACTTAAGACGGGACATCCGTTCGCCCTGAGCTTGTCGAAGGGTTTGTTGTTCATGGTTCGACAAGCTCACCACGAACGGCTTTTTTTAAATTCTCCCGTCTTAAGTTGGTAGCCGACAAAGTGGACTCAAAACTCAAACGGCAAGGGTTTGAGCTGTATAAGTTGACACTGGGGGGTAGGGCACATTTAAATCTTTCCATTAATATTAGATATTTTGTAAAGATTTAATAATGGTCTACCATTAATTATGTATCCTTGGATATTTGAAACGCACTGTTTAATTTTTTCCTCTAAATTCTTGTACTGATTAAATCATCTTATGAAACCTAACTACAGCACACCTACTAATGGATCAGCTACCGAAGAGCCGCCGCTGATTATGTCAATGCTTAAAACAGAAACCACTGTTGCGCACAAGCAGTTAGAACGTACCAAATGTTTTAGCAAGTTGTTTGAGCCTGTTTATTCCCTGGAGGACTATCAAGCATTACTCTGTTATTTTTATGGTTTTTTCTCAGCCATTGAGCCTTTAATATTCGATGATCTGACTGAGGCGCATAGATCAATTTTAGGCCATAAAGTAAAAACCGATTTGTTAATAAAAGACCTCAATCTTCTGGGCATAGATGAAACTGAACTAAAACAGCTTCCCGTGTGTGACAAGTTACCTGAATTAAACTCATTTGCCAAACGAATGGGAGCTCTTTATGTTTTGGAAGGTTCTGTTTTAGGTGGGCGCATTATTTCCAAGCGGCTCAAAGAACATTTAGGCGAAGGCATTTATGATAAATTGAATTTTTACAGTTGCTACGGGGAAAATGTAGGCACTGAATGGAAAGGCTTTCAGCATTTTATGGCTAGCCAATTTGATGAGGACTCGACTGAAACTTCTGAAGTTGTCGCTGCCGCTAATGATACCTTCCTGTCTTTGCATCAATGGCTTGAAAGATAATAAAGCCATTTTCATCGTTATGGTGGCTTATTAAGCGACAGCTGCATTGTGCTAACTGTCGCTATATTTTTTTCTACGCTCTTCTATATTTAACATAAAAAATTCACGCGTGGTTTCGTCTACTTTTGTCCAGGTAAGCACTTCGACAAACGATCGAAAACACCCGGTGCAAATATCATCATCGTTAACAAAACATTTATCATTGCAAGGTGATGGGATTTCTTCGGCAATTGCAGTCATTACATATCATCTCAAAAAACTAAGAAAGGGATAAGCTGAGCTAATTATTTTAAATTTAGCGCATGTTTCTTAAGTATTATAGTAGATATCAAAAATCAGACTGAATCTATGGGCAGCTCAAAACTCGTGCATATTGGGTTAATTTTGACTTGCGAAACAGGGTCTGCAAGTTCGATGACTGAATATCAGCTTTTACTACTGTTTAACAATGCTTCAAGCGCACGAGCCGCTTTTTCACAGTCCATCGCCGAATCTTCAACGCGCCTGCGTAAAAAATATCCTTTATATAAGCCATCAATATCACGGGACACATATTCGTTAAGTGATGCACACAGTTTGTGCATGTGTTGTTCTGCCTGTAATAGCACTAACTCTGAATTCCCATCTTCAGATAAGAGCATCATTTCGCTGGTCATCCTATTTTCCAATCGAAAGACTTCTTCCACGTAGCGGACAAATTCTTTGTGAGGCAGTCCATTTGCACCATAACTATTAAAACTTAATGAGGAGCAGCCTGGCATTGCGACGATACAGAATAGTAATAGGCTGAAATGTCTATAATTGATACTGTGCTTGTTTTGAGTAGGCCAAACGTTTTTTATGGGGTGAGTGCGGTACATTTTATAAGCCTAAGGTATTATTTATCGAGTTTAAGAGGGTAGAAAAAAAAGCTGCGCTAACGCTTGTTGCTCTACTGCAATAAAATACCTTTAACATTGTTCGGGTTTTTTGTATTATCAGGTTACTTTTGAGCGTAAAAACCTCAGCTTATTTGTTTACAGCTATAAAAATCTAACGAACAAGGATCCACAATCATGACTGAAAAGACGGTAAGCAAATACCTGATCAATCTCGAAAAACATTTTGCCAGTGATAATCCACTCTTGTTAAAAGCAGCAAAAGTTTTTCATGAGTTAGATCAGGTTGAATATGATTTGGGGCTTATCGACATGGATGAAACAACCGCCAGAAAAAACTCATGGTGGCCTATCGTTAGTTTGATCGGCGGCAATTCTACCGCGAAGTCGAGGTTTATTAATAGTTATTTTGGTTCAGAGCTATTATTTTCTGGCATTCAGGCCTCTCATCACAAATTTACTGCTTTATTACACAGTAACCAATCTGCTTCCACTATTTTGCCCGGCACGGCGTTGGATGTCGATTACCGTTATCCTTTTTATCAGATCAGCCATAAGATTGAAGAACAGCAGGCGGGGGAAGGTGAGCGTATTAACGCTTATTTAGAACTACGCACGCTTAATAGTGAGCGCTTAAAAAATAGATTATTTATTGATGCACCCAATATGAGTGCTGCCGTGAGTAATCCGATCATTTCATTATTAACGCAACACGTCCTTGAAAACTCCGATCTGGTATTTATATTTACTGACGTTTTTGATTCCTCCACGCCGTTAATTGAAGAGTTAATAGCCCATATTATTCGTCAGCAAAATCTTAATAAATTTGTTTACCTGATAGATGGGCCGGCGCCAACGTTTTACCCTACACGACACGATGATCTTATTGCCTCCTGGCAAAGAAGGCTCGCCGAGTTGGGTCTGGATACCGGACAGTTTATTGTTGTCCCTAATCAACAAAGCCTTAGTAGTGCAACGAATAGGCTGGATTTTGCCGAAATAGACCAGCGCATGGCCAATGCTGACCATAACCGGTCTTATCGTATTTTGCATGCGCTGGACTTAAACATCCGTGAACTTGACAGCGTGCTTATACCGGAGGTTAAGCAAGGCATTGCTGTTTGGAAAGATAGATCGAACATGTCAAGCTTAATTGTGCTAGGCTTCATCGCAAGTTTGCTGGTTCTGGCCGAGGTGCAAATTGGCGTGCTGGATCTTTTAATTGATCCCATCATAGGCCCTATAGTACTCGCGGTGCTAGTAGCCATTATGATACCGTTGCACTTTATGTTTAATAGGCTCTATGCAAAATTTACCATTGAACGCTTAAATACGCGCCAGAAAGAATTAAAATTAATAGAAAGCTTATCCGGACTTTTTGAAAAGAATCTGACCTTTTCTCGTATTATGCTGCCGCTTTCCGAGCCGGTAGGCTGGAATAAAAAAACCAGAGCCCGATTAATGCAGCTGTCTGATAAAACCAAAGAGTTAGTGCAATCATTAAATGACAGCTTTAGTAATTACCGAGATCAAGTGCAATTATAAAAACGGATTTTAAAAGGCTATTCGATAAAATAATCATAAATACCGTGTAACCAGACTAACTATGTTATGGATCTTTTAAAACAGTATTGGCCTCTTTGCTGGCTAAAAAGCAATCCTCTTGACTTACCCCGGTCGATGGCTTTTTTTAGACAAAATTTGCTGTTTTCTTTTGTAGTCCAATACCTGATGCAGGCTAATATGACGGATGATCCCGTCGAAGCGTTTTTTGAAGTGGGAATTGAAACTGTTTTGACGCTTATGTTTATTGGCTTAGTACTGTTTTTAAATAAAACGCTCTACGTTTACATTCAAATAACAACAGCGGTTTTATTTTCTGCCAATGTTATTTCAGTTGCAATTGTTCCAGTAATGGTTTGGTTGACAGTCACTGAAGACCCTTTAAGTTATTATTTGTTAGGCGTCCTTGCGTTATGGGATTTTGCGGTAGTCGCGTATATTTTTAAGCGAGCCATTATCATCAATATGGCGGCCAGTATTGCCCTGGCCTCATTTTATTTTGTTACCACGTATTTGGGGGCGTTTGCCTTAGGGCAAATGATTTAAAAACTGTAGCGCCACAAGGCGCTACAGAAAAAAGCGATTAGATTTTACTGTGGGTAGCCTTGCTGCTGCGGATAACCTTGTTGTTGAGGATAGCCTTGCTGCTGCGGATAACCCTGTTGTGGCGGGTAGTTTTGCGGTTGTTGTTGTGGATAGCCTTGCTGTTGAGTTCCACCACCTTGCCCCCCGCCTGCATTGTTGTTAGCAACAATTTTTAGCTCTACACGGCGATTTTTAGCCCGATTTTCTTCGGTGGTGTTATTCTCTAAAGGCTGCCTTTCACCCATGCCTTGCTGGGTTAAACGCGAACTGCTAACGCCGTGCTGGGACAGATAACCTGCAACACTGCCCGCACGTCTTTCAGATAAATTCTGGTTATAGGCATCTGCACCTTTATCGTCGGTGTGGCCAGTAACTGTAATATTTGAATCCGGATATTTATTTAATACGTTAGCGACAGAATCTAATGAGCTTGTAGCTTGTGAAGTAAGATTCGAGGAATCAAAGCCAAAGGTAATGCTACTCGGCATATTAAGATTCAGAGTATTTTCGGCCGTTCTTTCTACCACAATACCGGTACCTTGCAAAGATTGCTGCATTTCTTTTTGTTGGTGATCCATATAAGCACCTACCGCCGCGCCTACTGCGCCACCGGCTAAAGCGCCCCAACCGGCATTTTTAAGATCGTTGCCGCCAAATGCGGTTCCAGTTGCAGCACCCAGCACAGCACCTATGCCGCCGCCTTTGGCCGTATTGCCAACCCGTGATTGCCCAGTATTAGGATCGGTGACGCAAGCCGTTAAAAGAAATGTACTACTCATAGCTACAAGCAAGATTTTTTTTATCATTGTTTTTACCTTTTTAGTTTATGAATATCTAGGTGCGATTTAGCTTTATATAGTCAGCTGAATAGAATACAGCTAAATTAAAATGACATCTTTTGCAAAGTTTTGCGGCTTGACTATAGCATAATTAACTTAACCTCAGCTGAAGCAAAATTTAATTTACATGATTGTATGGTAACTTAATTGTTTAACCCCAACCCAAATGCCAAACTTTTATAGCTGTGCGCTCACTGAGTTACTATGATTAAACCCAATACTTTTAAAGATAAGCGTGTACTGCATAAAAACCAAACATAGCCTTGAAAATAACATAAAAAAATCCCGTTTTATTGGGGTCGTTATACCGTGTATTGATGTGCAGGAGGTACAAAACAGCCTTAAACAATTAGCGCTTGAATACGCTGATGCCAGCCACATCGCTTTTGCTTACCGGCTTAAAACAGAAAACGGTTTGATTTATCGTTTTTATGATGCCGGTGAACCTACCGGTACGGCGGGAAAACCTATATTTCAGCATATTGAAGGCAAAAATCTAATTAACCTTACCATTGCCGTGATTCGGTATTTTGGTGGTATTAAATTGGGCGCTGGGGGATTAATGCGAGCCTATGGCAATACTGCCAGAGATGTGATTGAGGCTGCGCAAATATCGCCTTATATTGAATTGGCTAGCATTCAGTTGACCCTGGATTACCAACAGCTACAACCCCTGGAGTTTCTGTTAAAAAAACTCGATGGGGTTATTTTAAAGCAAGAGTTTGGTGGACAAATTCAGTTGGTCATTCAACTTCCTGCTGAAAATACCCATCCCTTATTCCAGTCTTTTCCGAACTGCATCGCTATGCTTTAATTTCAAACAGGTTTTTGTAAGAAACATACATCAAGGTGGATGTCAGCATATACAAAACAGGGGTTAACAGCGGTGTAAAAGCCCCACACATCAAGGCTTCAAAAAAGATAAAACCCAGCATGTTATAGAGTGCCTTTTTACGGGTGGCGAGCGTGCTTTTACCCAAGCTTTTGGCGCGGCTCCAAGTGTAATCCTGGAATAACATTAGCGGATAACTAAACCAGCTGCCTAGCGTACACAGCATAAGCAGGGTAAACATCAAGGCAACCGTAGCATAATCGTATAGCCAGCTGGCAATTTCCCGTACTGATCTGCGTTTTAAATGGACATCGGAAAAATCTAACTGAAGGAAAAAATCCAGTATTTTGTCATATTCACCCGATAGCAAATTAGCAAACACCATAAACACAAACCAGCAGACCATAATGCCAACGCCTGCCAATAAAGCTAAAGGCAAGCTTTTGTTAATGGCCCAGGACACTGGCTGGTTGGTTTCCCCATTGTGCCTCATGTCTATGTATTTGCTAACACCTACACCCACAAATAAGGAGGCCACTGCACCTAATACACCCAGCGCCATAGAGACTTTGCCTATCGTTAGCAGCACTGCCACAAATGCCGTGTAGCCGCCCCAAACCCAAGGCGCAAGTTTAATAAATAATAATGACTGTTGCAGCCATCCGCCAAATGTTTCTACTTTATTCACAATGCAATCCTTGAAATTCCAACGGCTTCGCGCAGTTCTTTTATAAAAGGAGCACTGATGGCGCGTGCTTTACGAGCTCCCTCTTGTAATTGTTCTTCAATGTGTTGGGGCTTTTGCATCAGTTCATCATAGATCTCTCTTGCCGGTGCAACATGGGCATTAATGTAGTCAAACAACAGCTGTTTCATTTCGCCCCAAGCTATGCCTTCAGCGTAACGCAGTTTTACGGCGGCAACTTCATCGGCCGTGGCAAACGCTTGGTAAATACTGAACAACGTGCAATATGTCGGATCTTTGGGTTCGCCAGGTTCTTGTGAGTTGGTTTTGATTTTGTTAATCAGTTTTTTCAACTTTTTTTCCGGCTCAAACAAAGGAATGGTGTTGTTATAGCTCTTGCTCATCTTCCGACCATCCAAACCGGCTAAAGTTGCAGTATTGGCATCAATTATGGCCTCTGGCAGTACAAAATGTTCACCGTAAATGTGGTTAAAGCGTCCGGCAATATCCCGTGCCATTTCAATATGCTGAATTTGATCTTTACCCACCGGCACTTTATGGGCGTTAAATATAAGAATATCCGCCGCCATTAAAATAGGGTAACTGAACAAACCCATAGTAATGCCTTTATCGGGATCATTCTCAGCGTTGTTTTCATTATCGGCTACCGAAGCTTTGTAGGCATGCGATCTGTTCATTAGCCCTTTGGCGGTTACGCAGGTCAGCATCCAGGTTAATTCCATGGTTTCGGGGACATCGGACTGTCTGTAAAACACGGCATTGGAGGTATCTAACCCTAAAGCCAGCCAGGTAGCGGCAATTTCAAGGCTGGACTGGCGCACTTTTTCGGGTTCGTGGCATTTGATGAGGGCATGGTAATCAGCCAGAAAATAAAACGGTGCGAAGTTGGCATCTTTGCTGGCGGCGATGGCGGGGCGGATTGCACCGACGTAATTGCCTAAATGCGGTGTGCCAGTGGTGGTGATGCCGGTTAATACGGTTTGTTTGGTCATGCAAGGCTGCTCGGTTATGGGTTTTTGGATAGGTGTGTTTTCATTGTATCCAAATTTGGGGGAATATTCAGCTTTAGTCGGGCAATATAGCGGGGCTTAGGGGGATGTAAATCGAAAATGCGGGGATTTGGCTATATTCGGCTATTGATGCCGTTGCAATCAATTGGCGGCAAACTAATGGTCTCGTCTTACTTGAACTTCCAATCGGTTTTTTAGGGAGGCTTTGAAGTTACCTAGGAGATCATTGGTGGGTAAATTGAGTGCTTGCAAGAAAATGCGTTATTTTGGCCATTGCAATGTATTGGGCATGGCGGTTTGCTGTCGCGAAACCACCTTATAAGTTGGGCTCGCTAAACATCCTCATAAAGCACAATGTTATCCAACCATACGGCGGGTAAATTCACTGGCTAATTCTGCGCTAAACATCCTCATAAAGCACAATGTTATCCAACACCAACCCAACGCTCTCAAACTCAATTGGCGCATCGCCATCAAACTCATACAGCACCCAATGGCCGGTATTATCCAAACGGAAGCTATCCACCTTGCGTTTAATCGGGTTAATCAGCATATATTCCTGCAAGGAAGCAAACTGCCGGTATTTCTCAAACTTATCACCCCGATCATACGCTTCGGTTGATTCCGATAGCACCTCAACAATCAAGCGGGGTTCAGACATAAAAAGCTCGGCTTGATGGTCTTGTTCCGAACATGTTACAAACACATCAGGATAAAAAAAAGCATTGGCCGTTTGCAGCTTTACTTTCATATCCGCCATGTAAACACGGCAAGGCGTGCCTTTAAGATGCTGCTTAAGTACGGCAAACACATTACCCGCCACCGTTGCATGTTGGCGTGTTACTCCAACCATTGCAAAAATTTCGTTATCAACAAATTCGTGTCGGGTCGGCTGATTAGCTTCCCAGCTCAAGAAATCATCAGTTGTCATGGGTTCAACAGTTGCTGCATGAGCCATTGGTTTATCTCACTGCCTGTATTAAAAAGCGATTCTATGCTAAAAATAAACCTAACAACAAGCGCTTGTTTAGCACACGGCGTTATAGTGTGAAGCCAAAAGGCATTGGCTTAGTGATAAGTCCATAGCTGTTGCATTTTATTCCATGAAAGAACCCGCACACCCCGTGTGTTAAAATATTTTGTTTTTGGAATTTTTAAAGCATGACGATTAACCCGCCCCTAAACAGAAGCTTTTGCGTTGCACCGATGATGGATTGGACTGATCGGCATTGCCGTTATTTTCATCGGCTGATGTCACAACATGCGCTGTTGTACACCGAAATGGTGACGACGGGTGCGTTAATTCATGGCGACAGCCACCGATTTTTGCAATTTAATCCTGAGGAAAATCCGCTGGCTTTGCAATTGGGCGGCAGCAATCCACAAGATTTAGCCACTTGCGCAAAAATGGCCGAAGATTACGGTTATGACGAAGTGAACCTGAATGTCGGTTGCCCCAGTGAGCGGGTGCAAAATGGTCGTTTTGGGGCTTGTTTAATGGTGGAACCTGATCTGGTTGCCGATTGTGTGGCGGCAATGAAGCAGGCGGTTGCTATCCCAGTTACCGTTAAATCCAGAATTGGTGTGGATGATAAGGATTCGTATGAAGAGCTGTGTGTGTTTGTGAGCACCATTGCCAAGGCGGGTTGCGAGACGTTTATTGTCCATGCCAGAAAAGCCTGGTTAAGTGGTTTGTCGCCTAAGGAAAATAGGGAGGTTCCGCCGTTACGCTACGATGTAGTGTATCAATTAAAAACGGATTTTCCGCAGCTTGAAATTATCCTTAACGGCGGGATTACATCACTAGATCAGGCTGAAGAAGTGTTGCGGCATATTGATGGCGTAATGATGGGGCGGGAAGCCTATCATAATCCTTATTTATTGGCTGAGGTGGATAGGCGATTTTTTGGGGTACAGGCTGAACCGCCATCACGTGAGGCTATTTTAGAGTTATTAATACCTTATGTTCAACGGCAACTTAAAGCCGGTGTGCGTTTAAACAGTGTGTCGCGGCATATTTTGGGCTTGTTTCATGGTATGCCAGGGGGTAGATTGTGGCGGCGGCATCTCAGTGAGAATGCCTGTAAGCTTGGTGCGGATGAGACGATTTTGTACAAGCCTTTAAGTTTAGAACATTGATAAAAACAAATAACCGGTCAGTTTTAGATTAGCTTTGGTGCGCCAACAAAAGGTTACATTCCAAACTTAAGCTCATGTTTTATATACGGCTCAGGAGAAATTAATGAGAGAGGATGATAAGGTATTGATTGATTTTTGCAGACAACAATACCGTGAGTTTAAAGTGGATGACTGGATTTCATTAAGCCATATTTCCGAACAGTTAAAGGTAGCAGCATTGTTTCTTAAGGGCACGACTTGGTACAAAAGGGATCAGGAATTGGGGATGGTATGTTATCAATGGGGCTTAGAATTAAAACAATTGCCGGTTCTGGTTAAACAATATCGGTTCGATTGTGCGCGTTTTTCCGGCATGCTAAAAAAACAAATTCAGTTTGATGGACAAGGGTTCAAACTATGAATGCTAGCCAAGTATGTTTGCATAACGCCCTCAAAGTCATGGTCGAAAAAATAGCAACGGTGCTCCAGTCTTACGGTTACCGGGGTGAGCCTGTCAAAATGATTTTGGCGGGGGGAATGGCCATGAATTATTATTGTGGCACTCGATACACTGAAGATGTAGATGCGGTATTTTCACGAAAAATATTATTGCCCTATGAAGATTTGCTGGTCAATTACATTCGGGAAGACGGTTCAGAAGGTTTTATTTATTTTGATACTAATTACACGCCCACACTTTCGTTAATGCACGAAAATTATGAAGAGGATATTGTCCTTTATTCTGAAGCGCAGATTGAAGGAGCACCCATCAGTCACAACGACAGTGTTATTCAGTTGTATTGTCTAGCCCCAATTGATTTGGCGCTTTCCAAAATAGCGCGCTTTTCGGAGCAAGATGTTGAAGATATTCTGGAGTTAGCCAGACGGCATTATTTTTCGGCGGATGAATTGAAAGCTAAGGGTTTAGAGGCGCTTGGATATTATATCGGCAATATCCAATCCGTAGAAAACGGTATCCATCTGATATGCGAAAAAATCAAATGCGATTTATCTGATTCAAATAATCGATAATATATTTTTGAATAAAACATCGGCCAAATAGCATCAAACATGTAAAATCAATTACTCAAGCAAACAGGAGTTGTATTATGAAAACCCCCAAAATTGTGTTGTTTGCAGTGATCGTCGTTTTAATCATCATTTTTTTCAGTTTTGATCTTCAGCGCTATTTAACTTTAGAGGCGTTGAAATCCCAGCAAGCCAGTATTGAAACTTACCGCAATGCCCATCCTGTTTTGATAGTGGCTATTTATAGCGTGATCTACATAGCGGTAACCGGCTTATCGTTACCCGGTGCCACCATCTTGACGCTAGCCGGTGGCGCAGTGTTTGGTTTGTGGTGGGGAACGTTGATAGTGTCCTTTGCCTCCAGTACTGGCGCGACACTGGCATTTTTGGCGGCACGGTTTTTGTTTCAGGATGTCGTTAACTCACGCTTTGGCACACGGTTACAGGCCATTGATGAAGGCATTCAGAGGGAAGGGCCGTTTTATTTGTTTACCTTACGCTTAGTTCCGTTGTTTCCGTTTTTTATGATTAATCTGGCAATGGGCTTGACGGCAATAAAAACCTGGACATTTTACTGGGTCAGCCAAGTGGGCATGCTGGCCGGAACGCTGGTGTATGTGAATGCCGGTACACAGTTGGCCAAAGTTGATTCCTTATCCGGAATTTTGTCCCCGCCCTTGGTAGCTTCCTTTGTTTTATTAGGTGTTTTCCCACTATTAGCCAAAAAAATGCTGGAGGCTATTAAATCATGAGCGACTCACACCAATGGCAAAAACCCAAGCAATTTGACAACAACCTGATTGTCATAGGGGCAGGTTCAGGCGGTTTGGTTACGGCTTATATCGCCGCAGCCGTTAAAGCTAAAGTCACTTTGATTGAAAAACATAAAATGGGTGGCGATTGTTTGAATACCGGTTGCGTACCTTCCAAAGCGTTGATCCGGTCTGCGAAATGGTTGTCGCATTTAAAACGTTCGAAAGAATTTGGTATTAAACAGGCCAGTGCCGATTTTGATTTCGCCGATGTCATGGAGCGGGTGCAATCGGTCATTAAAATTGTCGAGCCTCATGATTCTATTCAGCGCTACACTGAGTTAGGGGTCAATGTAATTACCGGGGAAGCTAAGATAATTTCTCCGTGGCAAGTTGAAGTCAAAATGGCTGAGGGCGTTAAAACGTTAACGACCCGATCTATTGTCATTGCGACAGGTTCGAGGCCTTTGGTGCCGCCTATACCGGGTATTGAAAACATTCAACCGCTTACTTCAGAAAATATCTGGGCTTTGCGCGAATTACCCAAACGCCTGTTGGTATTGGGGGGTGGCCCCATTGGCTGTGAATTAGCGCAATGCTTTGCTCGGTTCAACAGTCAGGTGACGCAAGTGGAAATGGCCTCACGGTTGTTGGTGCGGGAAGACTTGGATGCAGCGGAAATGCTAATGATACGTTTTCGGGAAGAGGGCATGGATCTACGCCTCGAACACGTCGCCAAAGAATTTATTATTGAAAACGGCGAAAAAATCCTCATTGCCGAACATAAAGGTCAAAGCGTTAAAATACCGTTTGATCAAGTGCTGTTTGCGCTAGGTCGAAGTGCCAATATTAAAGACTACGGATTAGAAGAGCTGGATATTGCCGTATCGGCTCACAAAACTATTGCTACCAATGGTTTTCAGGAAACTAATTATCCTAATATCTATGCCGTAGGCGATGTTGCAGGGCCTTACCAATTTACCCATACTGCTTCACATCAGGCTTGGTATGCCGCCGTCAATGCGTTGTTCGGTCAGTTCAAAAGATTCCGTACCGATTATTCAGTCATTCCGTGGTCGACATTTACTGATCCGGAAGTGGCACGAGTCGGCTTGAACGAGCAAGAGGCCAAAAAACAAGGCATTGCTTATGAAGTGACGACTTACGGCATTGATGAGCTTGATCGAGCCATTGCCGACGGTGAGGCGCAGGGTTTCGTGAAAATTTTGACGCAGCCCGGTAAGGATAAAATCCTGGGCGTTACTATTGTGGGTGAGCATGCCGGTGATTTGATGGCCGAATTCGTTCTGGCCATGAAGCATGGCATTGGCTTAAACAAGATTCTGGGAACCATCCATATTTACCCGACGCTTGCCGAAGCCAACAAAAATGCCGCGGGTGTTTGGAAGCGCCAGCATGCACCGCAACTTTTACTGCGTATTTTGGCTAAATACCATGCTTGGCGTCGAGGTTGAAAATACCATTGCAGTAGAAGTAATTTGAAAAAAATATCTGCAATAAGTGATTTATAGCTTATCGATTGTATAACGATAACACCTGTCGAACGTAATTGCGTGTTTCAGGATAAGGTGGAATGGAGTTGTTGTATTTCATCACGGTATGCTCACCCGCATTGTAAGCGGCGACGGCTAAGTCCATATTCGAGTTAAACAAATCCAGCAAATAGCGCAAGTAGCGGGTGCCGCCATTAATATTTTGAGTGGGATCGTTTCGGTTTGTTACCCCATATTGTTTAGCTGTTCCAGGCATTAACTGCATTAAACCCACTGCACCCGCAGAAGACGTTGCATTGGCATTGTAAGCCGATTCGGTTTGAATGACCGCATGCACCAATTTTTCATCTACCTGATGTCGTTGTGCAGCTTGGGCAATTAAGTGATTAAATTGTGACTTTTTTTCAGATTGGGATGGGTTGAAACTGCTGCTTTTTGTCAGGAACATTGTTTTCGGCGCACACGGGCCTGTTGAAATAGTTGTCAAAATTCTTTCATGGTTAAGCAGCTTTGTTGAGCTTCTGGGTATATTTCTGCCAAAATTCAGTGTGCCCCGTCCGCTAGCATGCAGTGAGTTTAGTTTACTTATTGAAGTGCTATGGAGCCGATTATAAAAATAAGACCGGATTTGTGCCGTGGAATAAGGTATCTGCATTTTGGCTTTTTTATACGCTATGGGTTTCCAATGCTTACCTCTAAGAGCCGTATTTCTAAGTCCATCTAGGCATTCGCCTTCTATGAATCTGGTCGGTTGCTGGCCTAGTGATTTATGAATTTTTTGATATTGTTCAATAATATTACGGTTGTTTGCCAGAAATTGTTTAGTATCGGTGCCATTTTGTTTTTGAAGTTTGGGTAAGCTTTCTGAGCTTGCGTTGTATTTGCTGTAAATTTTTTTGAATTTAGCTTGTGAAGATTTTACCTCCGTCATATTTTCTGGCTGTAACGTAGCGTCAATTTTTGATGGGTTAATTTTTACTGCATCTTGCTGGACTTTTACCTGTTCATTTGCAACAAGATTTAGGTCGGTCTTACTATTTGATGCACAGCCTGCGCATAAAATAATAAAACTACTGAGTACACACCAAACGACAATTTTCTTCAGAAAGAAGACAGCAAACATAGTGAGCTTCCCGGGGGTTATTTTATTTAAGGATGATTATCGCCTTATCCATGGAAATAAAGCGATGTTTATTTCAATCGCTCTAAAAAAGCGAGATAATTTTCAAGCTTGTCGCCCAGCTAACAGCTTTTAGTCGATTGGAATTGTTAACTAATTTTCAAAAAATAATAGAGGGGGTTTTTTCTCCATTTATGACGGTAATGGCTGAGCAAGTTATCGAAATTCTTGGTTTAGGAATTTTAAATTATTTTAACTCGAAGAGTTTAATGAATTATGCACACTCAAAATATAAAGCAAAATTCATGCCTTGTATTTATTTTTATATCAAATCAATCAGTTATTGATTTAAATTGTTTTGCGGAGTAAAAGAGCGAAGTTATTGGCAGATTAGTGTAAAAAATAACTACATTTTTGTGGGTTGCTAATAGAAAAAATTAGCAGGAAGTATTGCGTAACCTACATTAATTCATTAGCTTACGAATGAGAGAGTTTTGATATATATTAGAATGGAACACCCAAAGGTGTTTAAATGGTGTCTATACAGAGTTATAACTCTAAGATGTTAATTTTATTGACACTATTTGACAAAAAACCTTGATGACTTGCACTATGCCAGATAGCGTGTCTACCTATTATACAAGGATAACACTTGGCGTACATAATTGCGGGTTTCAGGGTAAGGCGGAATAGAGTTATGGTGTTTCATTACCGCATTTTCCCCGGCATTGTAAGCGGCGACTGCCAAGTCCATATTCGAGTTAAACAAATCCAGTAAATACCGTAAGTACTTTGTTCCACCATTAATATTTTGTCCTGGGTCATGACGGTCGGTCACACCGTATTGCCTTGCGGTTCCGGGCATTAGCTGCATTAATCCCACCGCACCGGCAGAGGAAATGGCGTTGGCATTGTAAGCTGATTCGGTTTGAATGACGGCATGCACCAGTTTTTCATCCACCTGATGGCGTTGTGCGGCTAGGGTAATTAATTCGTTAAACTGAGATTTTTTTGCAGAACGGGAGGCGCTATAGGGATTGCTTTTCGGCCAAGTTGAGGTTTTTGGTTCACAGGAGCGTATAGATATTGTTGTTAAACCGCGGGCATCATGAGATACCTTGGCCGCGCCGCACGAGGGATCCTGGCGAGGAGCATTCAAGCGTTCGCGCTCACCGTAATGCATAAAGCCCAGTGTGCCTGTTGACGACACTGCCGTGCGGTTATAAGAAAAAGGCCGGGATTTAATGCTGGAGTCTTCTGAGCGTGTCTTGATTTTTCTATGATCCGTCAACTTCCAATCGTTACTAAGCCCCGCCGATTTATTGGTGAATAAAATACCCCCAGTGGCATTTTGATACCGGTAATAGCTCTCGGCTAACAGATTATTGGAAACCAGCAATGTGCCTAAAAAAACTGTCATTCTTATCATGTTGACTACCTAATATGCAGGGCGAATACCTACGGATTTTGCGGATGACACCGCTTTTTTTCTGGCTGCCTCAACCGTATCTGCAGTTGCCAGCGCAACCCCCATCCGCCTGTTTATTAGCGCTTCCGGTTTAGCAAATAATCTGATTTCAGTATTCGGCACAGCCAGTGCTTTATCCAGCCCTTCATACACCACATCTTTTGCTACTAGGTTGCTTAAGATAGGTACACTGGCTCCTGCCGTGTGTAATCGAGTATTTACCGGTAACCCTAAAATAGCTCTAGCATGTAATTCAAATTCATTTTGTTGCTGTGTTACCATCGTCACCATGCCGGTATCATGAGGTCTTGGACTGACTTCACTAAACCAGACATTTTCACCCTGTACAAATAACTCGACACCAAATAAGCCCAAGCCGCCAATCTCTTCTGTTACTTTAAAGGCAATGTCTTGCGCTGTTTTTAGTGCTGCCGGATTCATTGCCTGCGGTTGCCAGCTTTCCCGATAATCGCCATTTTCCTGGTAATGCCCTATGGGCTCACAATAGTGTGTTTCAATCTTGCCGTGAGCGTTTAATGCCCGCACCACCAACAAGGTGATTTCAAAATCAAAATCGATCTTGGCTTCCGCAATCACTTTACCGGTATCGACGCGGCCACTGGATTTGGCGTAATCCCATGCCGCTTGCAGTTGGCCAACACTTTTAACCATCGATTGTCCTTTACCGGACGATGACATTGTTGGCTTTATAAAACAAGGATAGCCTATATTATTTTCAACGGCGGTTTTTAATTCGGTAAAAGTTTCCGCAAATGCGTATTTTGAGGTGGGTATATTCAATTTTTCAGCCGCTAAAGCCCTTATGCCTTCACGGTTCATCGTCAATTGTATAGCTCTTGCGTTAGGCACAACAACGCTAATGCCTTGTTGTTCAATTTCCACTAAGGCTTGTGTGGCAATGGCTTCAATTTCTGGAATAATAAAGTCCGGCTCTTCCAGGGCAATGATTTTTTTGATAGCCTCACTGTCAGTCATATCAATAACATGGCTGCGATGGGCGACGTGATGAGCCGGTGCGTTTGCGTAGCGATCCACAGCAATAACTTCTATGCCGTAGCGTTGCAATGCGATAGTCAATTCTTTGCCTAACTCGCCGCTGCCTAAAAGTAAGGCTTTGGTTGCGGAGTTAGATAATGCTGTGCCTATTTTCATTTGGACTCATTCAAATAGTTATCAATGTCTTCTTTGGAAAAACCAATTTTTTTGGCTACTCGATCCGCATGACTAACCCGTGAAATGCCGGGTATTAATTTGAAAGTAGGCGCCTCATTGGCAAACTCCACTTGCTTGGCTAAGCCAATGCCTGCCTTAACAATATCATCAACTAACTGATGGTTATGGGTAATTAAAATCGTGCTATTGCCTTTGCGGTAAAAGCCGTTTAACACGTTAGAGGACGATTCCATTCTTTCTTCAAAGGTCGTGCCTTCCGACAACTCATCCAGAACAACTAAACTTTTGGCGGTTGTTGCCAAGAAAATAGCTTTGGTGCGTTTTAATTCGGTACCAAAACGACCTTCACCATCATTTAAATGGCTAATTTCAGGTGATTGGTAGAATATTTTATCAGCTACAGTCAGCGCTGCTGCTTTGGCGGGCACATAACAACCAATTTGCGCTAACAGTTGCACTTGAGTCAGTGTTTTACAAAATGCTGTTTTACCGCCGCTGTTGGGGCCGGTAACCAACACCAGTTTTTCGTCTTCCAAGCTAAAATCGTTGCCAACATACGCACTATTTTGTTTCGCCAGGATTGGATTTTTCGCATCGACAAGATTGATGCGGTGATGATCAGCATCAAGCAATGTGGGTAAAACGGTCGCATGGCCAAAATTGTCGGCAAATTTCATAAACGCCAATAATTCATCGAGTTGGCCGAGCGCATCCAGGGTTTTTGCCAGTTCAGGAGAGTTTTTGAATTCTTTACGTAATGGAATAATGCAATTATCGCGATCATATCCACCCACAATAGGAAAATAAATCAGCAGAAAGGGGAACAAAAATGCCATTGAACCAGGAATAACGGAGGCTACAAAGTACAACAGCACGCAAAACACGACAAATATTAATGCCAGCAACAACGGTTTGAAAATACGCGGCTTAAAGATGACTGGAAATGGAAACAAGCCAACACGTTCCTGTTTGGTTTGTATGCCTTTTTCGCTGAAATAAACGGGGCCTTCCATCAGGGCATAAGGTCGGGTGTGTGCAAAAGATTTTAGGGTGTCGAAAAGTTCATTCAAATAAACACTTTGTGCTGAGGGCAGGGCTTTGGTTTGTGCCACTAGATTCAGCATAAAAGCTACGGCTCTTTTGTACTGCAAATAGCCGTAGCCTTCAATTTCATCAATGTTTCGTGCTGAGGTAAATGAGCCCACAAATTTGCCAAAAAATAACAAATATAGGCTTTTTTCACCGGCAATCGCAGTCTCGACAATGTGCTCAACTGCCTGCTTTAATTCTGGATTATTACGCAATTCTTCAAGCGCTTGCTGCTTGTCTTTGAGGGTTTGCAAATCAGCACTGGGGTGCGATAACGAACGATATAAGATAGCTTGGCCCAATGTGGTTGATGCGTGGTTTACAGCATCAAAAAGCTTATCTACTTCGATCACATTAAACGCGCTTTCATCAAGTACCCCGTTTTCTTTACTGATAAACGGGCTGGCTTTAACTTCGGGCCAAGGAAGATTAGCCCACATTTGTAAGATTGTTTCTTTCATTGCGTTAGCTCTTATCTATTTAAGAATAGGGAATACCAGATGAACTATTAAAACGTTATCTGTTAATTAGATTTAAAAACTCGGAACGGGTACTGATGGATTTACGAAAAATACCGGTCATCACGGAAGTGGTCATTACTGAATTTTGCTTTTCTACCCCGCGCATCATCATGCACAAATGTTTGGCTTCAATAACCACTGCCACGCCTTTGGCATTAATAGCCAGAGAAATAGCATCCGCGATCTGTTTGGTCAGTTTTTCCTGGATTTGCAAGCGGCGGGCGTACATATCAACAATACGGGCAAGTTTAGATAGACCTAGCACTTTTCCCTGCGGTAAATAACCGATGTGACATTTGCCAATAAACGGCAGTAAATGATGCTCACATAAAGAGTACAGCTCAATATCTTTTACGATCACCATATCTTCCGTGTCAGCCGTAAAAATAGCGCCGTTTAAGACTTCTTCCAAGGTTTTTTCGTAACCATTATTAAGAAATTTAAAGGCTTTAGCGGCACGTTTTGGCGTATCGATCAAGCCTTCACGGGTTATATCTTCACCCACTGCTTCAATAATTTTGGCGAAATGCTCTTCCATAATCGTTAGTCTCTTTGCTAAAAAAATGGCAATCAGTATACATCATTGATAGGCTGAGCTTAACGGTTATAAAGTTTTGAATTGCGAAAAGTCGTGTTCAAGACATAAGTGTCTACACAAGTTTTAAGCTCCTTCTCCAGAGGGAGAAGGTTGGGATGAGGGGAAATATAACGTGTTGATTGTATTCTCCTCACCCTAGCCCTCTCCCTTACGCCCTTTGGGTAAGCCGTAGAGGGGGCGCATAACCATGCAAATTATTGTTTTTATTGGTCCTATTAAAATTTCCGTTACCGATTTTATAATTCATGACACCCAATACGTCACCCGCCTGACATCGGTTTCAAAACGGCCATTATCGTAAAGTTTTAACCAGCGATAGCCGGGCGCTTCGCCAGTGATCTGACCGGATTTAGAAGTGGATTGATAACCGGTAGCCGGTGTTGATAAATAGCAAATTCCGTTTTGCACAATAACAAATTCTTGATGGACATGACCCGACAATACCAGCTTGATAGTGGGCTGTTGTTCAAAATAATCCATTACCTGCTCATGATTACGTACTTCCAGCATGACGCCACGATCATCATGATGCGGTAAATTATGATGCATGGCAATCAGTGCCCATTTGTCAGGGTGCTTGGCGATTAACTCATTTACCCGCTGCAATTCAGCTTGGCTGACTTCACCCTGATAATTGTCAGGCATAGGCTGATGATTGGAATCAAGCAGAATAATGTGCCAGCAGCCCAGCACACAATGTAAGTCTGTAGTAACCGGCGCTAATGGGTAAACCGTATAGGCATTTTCCTGGTGATCGTGGTTGCCCAACACGCAATACACCGGCGCGTTAAAGATTTTTAAAGCCTCGGCAATAAATTGGTAGGTGGCCGGTTCGTCATCGTGGGCTAAATCACCGGTAATGATAATGATGTCAGGATTATCATAGTGCTGTTGCACATGGTTTATCACCTCATTAAAACTATCGCGGGTATTGATGTTGTTAAAGTGGCCATTGGATTGCGCAAATAAATGCAGATCGGTGAGCTGTAAAACCGTAGTGTAATCGCGCTTCATTTACGGGCAATGGCCTCGCAACGGGCTCTTGCAAAAAAACTGGCCGGATTAGTGCACCATTGCTCCAATGCCGCACATTGTTGATCCAATTGTTCTGCCGTCAGCCATTGCTGTTCTAAAATAAGTTGCCGGTGATCGGTGTTTAAAAACTGCTGCCAATAGCTGCGGATACTGTCTTTTTCGGCATTGCTAGCGAAGGTATCGTAACTGCAACTTACGGCAATATCTTTAAAATCTTGGTCAAGTAATAGCTGCTTATGCCGGGAACCAAAATAAATATTGCCGCCCTGATGACAAAATACTTTGTTTATGGTGTCCCACGCAGCGGCTAAATCAGTATTCCACGGCATCATCATGTCGCCGGTGTGACAGGCATCACGTAAAGCCACTAAGCCATCTGGCTTTAATACGCGCCGAAATTCTGCCAACACCTGTTCAGGCTGTTGCAGGTGATACAGTACGGCATGGGCAAAGACCACATCAAATTGCTCATCATCAAACGGCAATTGATACGCTGAGCCGGTCGTAAAGCTGGCGTTGGTGATACCGCGCTGCTGCTGCAATAATAAAGCTTGTTCAATTTGAATTGGGCTGTAATCAATGCCAGACACAGTACCCGGACTGACTAATTCGGCAATATCCAAGGTCATGGAGCCAGGGCCACAGCCGCAATCTAAAACGCTTAAACCCGCTGTTAAATAGGGTTGTACAAACGCACCTTGTTTAGCAAACGAGCGCTGTTTAAATTGGTCGATAATTAACGGTGAATAACCGCCGCTGTACTGTTCTGTTGTCTTCATAGGGTTTTAATATTCAAAACAGTGTTTCTGGCTGTTAACAGGTGGTTTTGTAAAGTGATAAGATGATACGACATCATAACGCCAAATACTACTAAGGAACATGCACGAATTAACTTGGCCAAGTTCATGCTTCGACAAGCATGAACGGAAGCGATGTTTAAGTTGTTCAACTTATTTCATGCACGTTCCTAAGCTTAGGCAGGTACATGTACTTTTAGATTTAAAATACAAAAGACTTCATCATTCAGCTAATAAACCGGAGAATAACGTCATGGCCTTACCATCCAAATTTAAATCTGAAGGCATTTGCATGACCGAAGCACAATATCTGGCGAGTGAGCCGCATTCTGAGATAAGGCGTGAATATATTGATGGCTACGCTTATGCAATGGCTGGGGCAACAAGAAATCATATCAGCATATCGGCAAATGTTCTCGGTGAATTGAGAAATCATCTGAAAGGCACACCTTGTGAGGCAGTGCAATCTGACTTGAGGGTAAAAGTGTCAAAAGATTATGTCTACCCTGATGTGTTGGTTGATTGTAATAACACCAATAAGGATGGCTTGACGGATGCTCCAGTGATTATTGTTGAGGTATTATCCAAATCGACTAGAAAGCGTGACCTTACAACAAAACTTATCCAGTATATTAATTTACCTTCTTTATTGGAATATGTATTGATAGAGCAAGATATTGTTCGGGTGCAAGTGCTTCGTAAAAAAAATGATTGGAAACCGGAAGAATACAGTTTGGGTGATTCCATTACCCTTGATTCTATTGAATTAACGCTGGCTATTGAAGATATTTATGAGCGTGTTGATAATAATGAGATAAATGAATTCAGACAAGAGCAGTTGGCTCTGTCCGCTCTGACTCCTTTGAATATCAACTGATGTTAGGCACTTTCAAGAAGATTTTTCTAACGGGTACAAATAATAATTTTTCAGTTATTGAGCTTAGCAGTTTTGAAGCCAGCGCAGTAGTTATCAGCACGGATAATAGTAGTAATATTAACAGCGTAGTCCACGGACCTAAAATACTTATGGTATCAACTAAGCCAATTGCCTTGATGGATAAAATAAAAAATCCGTGCCACATATAAACATACAAGGTACGCTCACCATACCCTGATATTTTTAATGCTGTATTAGGTATCAGCGCAATAACGGCAATGCCCACCAGAAAAGAAAATCCATACATAAAAAGGCGAATAAAGCCCGCATACCATTGCTCAACACCTAAAGCCGAATAGGACAAACTCCCATAAAACCAGCGTGCGTCAATATTATTAAAATAATTTAATAATGCACCAGCTAACAAAATAATGGCTGTAAAAAACAGCCAATGATACTTTTGCAAGTGCTGAAAAAACACCGGTTTGAGTGTATATCCCAATACAAAAAAAGGAAAAAAAGTGAGTGTTCTGGACAGCCCCAGAAAATAACCTATTTGTGTGGAATAACCCGCGGCCACGGCAATAATCAAGCTTAAAATCACCGGAAATCTAAACCACGAAATAATCGGTAAGCCTAATTTCCAGATAAATAAGCTCCACAAGAACCACAGTAGCCAGTAAGGTTGAAGGTTAAGCGAGTAATGACTTAAGCTACCAAAACGTGCGACTTCCAGCACTTCATACATAAGCTCAAATATCAGCAGTGGAATAAGCAGTGATGAGACTTGTTTGAAAAGGTCTTTACTGGATATATCAGCTTTAGCCAACATGCCAGAAATTAGCACAAACATAGGGATATGAAAGCTGTAAATCAGCAGGTACAAGTTATGCAGGATGGTGCTATTGTGCGTTAGCTCAAGACAATGCCCAAACACTACCAAAAACATTAAGGTAATTTTAGCGTTATCAATTAAATAATGTCGTTGCACCTGTATTAACTCGCGGGGTTTGGTACATGGGGTGTGTACCAAACTTTACCTTGAAAAGCGGATTTTGTCGCAGCAAATTTATGCGATATGAATTGCGTTACCTGAAAAACCGCCGGTTGACAGGCTGTTAGCACCCGATACACCCACTAAAGTAATCAGTGTGTCGGTTGAACCGCTATCCTGAAACACCCACATATCAGAGCCCGCCTGAAAAGCCACAATAGCGTTATCGGTAATGTTTTGTTTAAGGTATTCAATGGCATTGCTCAAGTTATTGGTAGAGATGGGCAAGGTACTCACAAAAGAATCCGTATCATCAAATTTGATAATGCCGTTGTCAATCTTATGGCTTTTTATGGTGCCTGCATCTTCACCGTCTATGGCCGCTGAAGTGGCTGCAATTTTAATACTGCCAGCCAAATCCAGGGTGTCATAAAATAGGGCAAACTTAATGATTTTGTCAGCTTCAGTAACACTGGCAATGCTATCGCCAGCGGCAAAGCGCACGACATCTTTATCCGCTTTCGATTCGGTTAAATCTAAGGTATCTGCACCCTTGCCACCAATTAAGGTGTCCGCGCCGTCTTTACCCAGGAGTGTATCAGCACCACCAAGCCCCGTCAGCATATTGCTTGCTGAGTTACCTGTTAATACGTTATTGCCGCCAGTACCTGTGCCATCAATAGCGATAGTCCCCATCAAGGTCAGGTTTTCTATATTGTTTTTAAGGTCAGCTGACGACAGGGAAAAAGTATTTTGAATTTCAATGGTATCCGTGCCTTCGCCTGTTAATTCTTTAATAATATCGCCATCATTGGATAGACGATAAGTATCATCGCCGACACCGCCCATTAAGGTATCTACGCCACCCGCACCATCAAGAATATCATTACCGGCCAGCCCTTTTAAGATATTAACGCTGTCATTGCCGCGAATTTCGTTATTATTGAGGTTACCTGTGCCATTAATAGCTGTGCTGCCGGTCAGTGACAAGTTTTCGAAATTGACCAATTTGGATATATCGAAAGTAATTTCACTTTGTACGGTATCGATCCAGCCGTCCTTAATTTCTTTTTTGTTGTTCAGCTCATTATTGACTTCATTCAGCTTATCCGTGGTGCTATCGACTACATAAGTATCATTGCCTAGGCCGCCCTCCAAGCTATCAATACCGTTACCGCCATCTAGTACATTGGTGCCTTTGTTGCCAATCAAGGTATTATCGGTTTCCCGTCCGGTTACATTAAGATTGCTGCTGCCGGTGAGCCGGGCATTTTCAATGTCCACCCAATTGCCCTGAGTACCCAAGTCCAGATTGATTTTATCCGATTGAACCCAGTCATTGCCTTGTCCAGCAACTTCCTTAATAATTTCATCTAGATCATCAACCAAAAAGGTATCGTCGCCATAACCGCCTTCAAAGCGGTCATCACCTGAACCACCATCCAGAAAATCATCACCATAACCGCCTTTAAGGATGTTATTCGTACCATCACCAATAATGCGGTTATTGAGATTGTTACCGTCACCTTCTTTTAAATTGCCCAGTATTTTCAAGTTCTCTACGCCAGCAGGGAGAACATACGTATCGGTAGGCGTAGAACCCGCGCCTTTAAATTCGACGGTATCAACGCCTTCAAGCGGTGCATTTTCGATAACCTTATCTTCCACCGAATCAATACGGTAAAGATCGCTGCCCGTACCGCCAGTCAGCTTGTCGATTCCGGTGGCTTTAAGCGTATCAGCCTTAAGTTCGAAGTCTTTGGAATAAAAACCATCCAATATATCGTCGCCTGCACCCCCTTCCAGGATATTGGCAAACTGGTTGCCTATAATGAGATTATTACCCGTGGTTCCGATGGCTTTTGCTGCACCGGCGCTATCGAGCAGATCAATGTCTTCAACGCCTGTGGCTTGGCCAGACAAGTTAAAACTAACCCTGGAAGCGACAAGATCAACCCCCGCGCCGCCATTAACGATATCAGTACCTTTGCCCACAAAAATAACATCATCGCCATCCCCTGCCATAATAGTGTCATTGCCTGCGCCACCGTCCAATATGTCATCCAGCGAGCTTCCTTGCAGGCGATTATTGAGTGCATTTCCGGTCAGCCAGGCAACCTCATAATGCACCTGGTTGGGATTAAACATATAGGTCTGGTCATCCAGTACGCCGTTTTCAATATTGGTGGGCAAGAAGACATTAAAGTTATAAGCGGTAGTGCCGGAATCAGGTGGATCAAGTTCTTTACCGGTATCATCTTTATCATCATCACGGCCATCGTCTTTAAAATCGCGGATGAAATAGACGGTGTCGGTACCTCCGGCGGGTTTTTCAATAAGCGTGTCCTTCATGCCGTCAAAGGTCATCACGTAATTATCGTTGCCTGCGCCGCCTTGTAAGGTGTCAAAGCCATAACCGGAAAATAAAGTGTCATTGCCAGCGCCCGAGATAATAGTATCGGAGCCAAAGCCGCCTTCCAGCCATGAGTTTAATTTAGCATTGCTATTGGTTACGGTTATTTTATCGTCGCCTGTTCCGCCATACACGGTGCCTTGGTTGTTTACGTTGAAAACATCGTTACCATCATTGCCCCACATGGTGTCGTAACCGCCATAAAAGGTATCACCACCCAGCCCCCCAATCATCTCATCCTGTTCAGTACTCACCTTACCGTAACTGGTTTTATCGGTGCTGTTGCTGTCCGCTAAAATATCCGCACCATCGCCGCCTTCCAGTAAATCAGAACCTGCACCGCCATATAAAGTATCGTTTTCTACGCCACCAAACAGGTAATCGTTGCCAGTGCCGCCATTAAGTGTGTCAAAACCTGAGCCGCCATACATAACATCGTTACCGGCATCGCCGTAGAGTGTATCGATGCCAATACCGCCATCCAGCACATCATTGCCATCATTGCCGTTAAGGGTGTCATTGCCTGCGCCACCAGCGATTAGGTCATTGCCTGCACCACCTAACAGCTTATCATCACCTTTGCCGCCATCCAGAGTATCGTTGCCTGCGAGCGCATCAATATTATCGTTGCCACTGGTGCCTAGCCAGGTATTGGCAGTGTTGGTCAATTTTTTAACGGCCATAGTTTTTTCCTTGTTAATTTAATAATGTGTAGGGAGAGCTTTTGCGGTAACAGGGTTATTTTGTTGGCTTTTTATAAAAATTAACCCGTCAAAAAGCCTTCCTATAGCTTAGTCTATAATTTTGCATTCAATTGGGTACGGGGCATTTCCATGGATAATAATCAGGCGGGAATTATCTTTGGTAATAAAACCCATTTTGCTATCGCTACACTTGATGAGAACTGTGTTATTTTAATCGGTACGGGCAGGTAACCCATTTCAAAGTTGCCACACTATTATTCCTATCAGCTGAGTTTCTATGATACATATCGGTAAAATTAATACACTGAACATTGTTAAACCCCAAGATGGCGATGCCTGTCTTGATGGCGGCACATTTGGCAACATACCATTGGCGGACAAACAATTGCCCGAAAACTGCCAAACCGGCGATACACTAGCGGTATTTGTCTATCTGGATTCGGAAGGCGAGCTGACAGCCACACGCAAAATACCACTAGCACAGGTGGATGATATTGCCTGGCTCAAAGTGGTATCACTTAACTATGTAGGGGTATTTTTAAATTGGGGCTTACCCAAAGATTTACTGGTTCCGTTTAGTGAGCAACATCATGAAATGGAAGTGGGGAAGTTTTATCTGGTTAAAGTATTTCTTGATGATAAAAACCGTATTGCCGCCACTACCAAAATTGACCGTTTTATCACTGATGAGTCGGTCGATTTTGAAGTGGGTCAAAAAGTGTCCTTGCTCATAGCGGATAAAACCGACTTGGGTTTTAAAGCTATTGTCAATAATACGCATTGGGGTATGCTCTACGAAAATGAGTTGTTTCAGCCACTCAGAAAAGGCCAGAAACTAGACGGCTACATTAAACACATACGCGAAGATCATAAAATTGATTTGGTACTTGACCAACCTGGCTACGGGAAGGTGCTGTCGTTAACCGATAGTATTTTAAACAAGCTAAAACAAAATAACGGCGTGTTAATGCTCAGTGATAAAAGCCCGCCCGATGCTATTTATGCGGTATTTGGAGTCAGTAAAAAAGTATTTAAACAAGCGATTGGCGCGTTGTATAAGCAGCAGTTAATTACGATTGAAAAAACGGGGATTAAATTGGTTTGATAGGAATCAGCCCAATAAACAAATCCCAATTTTCATGCGGATTTTTACTTCTGTGCGCTGTGCTCAGGAAAATTTAATTCAATTCTAATGCCCACAGGATCAATAATAAACACCTGAGTCATAGCAGGCGCATTACGCTGTTCCAATCGATATTGAATACTTTTGTCTGTCAATACCTTTAAAGTGGCATCGACATCAGCACAGGTTAATGCAATATGGTGAAAATGGTTTTCACCACTCACGTCGGTATCTGTGCCGATGACCGATAAATGAATCAGTGCTACATCATTATGCGCTGAATACAGCCATGCGCCATTGCGTGTTGAAGGTGCGCGGTAACCCGGAGTTAACCCCAGTATCTGCCCATAAAAATCAATTTGCGGGGCAAGTTGTTCTTCGGTTAGAACAATATTGATGTGATTAATACCTAAAACTTTCATAAAAACGGCGACACCTGCGACGGCAATAACGATTGGCTGTAAAAACAGTGGGGAGATTTTTGGGTTTCGGGCATTATTCCGCGCTATCTGCTGGGGCTTCTTGCTCTGGATTAGATAAGCTTTTTATAAAGTCCAATACTTCCTGTGCATGGCCCTCATGGTTTACCGCGTTATTAACATACACCAAAACCCCATTTTTATCGATAACAAAAGTAGAGCGCATAATGGCCATACTTTTAACGCCATTTTTTTCTCTTTCGCGCCACACACCATAACTTTCGCACAAATCGCCTGAAGTATCGGCAAGCAATTGTACTTTTAAGCCATATTTGTTGATAAAATCGACATGACTTGAGCAAGAATCTTTGCTGACACCAATAACAACCGTATCTAAAGCGGAAAATTCATCGGCAAGTGCAGTGAAATCATTGGCTTCAATAGTACATCCTGGCGTGTCATCCTTAGGGTAAAAATACAGGACAATATTTTTTTCACCGGCATAATCAGTCAAACTGACCAGTTGGTTATTTTGATTTTTGGACCGAAACATGGGGGCGTTTTGTTGTACTTCCAACATAAAAGACTCCTGATGATGTATTATTTATTTGAAAAGTTGCGCGGCAATCTTAAACAGACGCACAAGGCATGATAATCAGCTGTTAGGGGAAAGTCCAGTGATTAACTGATGACAAAAAAAGCCTAAATGAAAGCTACGAAGCAAATCAGGAAAGGGCTATAATCGGGAAACTTAATTTTTACAACATGATCCTATGGGTCGCTAAGCTGGAAATCAGCGCTTATGGAAAAAGAAAGTCCTGCCAAAACTCTACCTATCGATCTGCCAGACTCCCTACCTGACGATGGCGAACACCCGCCTCTACAGGAAATCGGCGGGGTTAAAGGCCCGGAACCAACGCGTTATGGCGACTGGGAAAAAAACGGCCGTTGTGTCGATTTTTAATCATTAACACGGATATATTCTCTATGGCTAATCCTCGTCCTACATCACCGCATTTACAAATATACAAATTGCCACTTTCAGGGCTTAATTCCATCAGCCACCGCATTACCGGGGTTTTCTTGTCGGTAGGTTTGATAGGTGTCGTATATATTTTATGGGCTATTTCCGGCGGAATAACAGCCTACCAAAATCTACAGACTGTGATGAATCTGGGCGTGGTGCAAGTGTTGTACTGGGGATTTATTTATGCACTGTTTTTTCATTTATGCCATGGTGTTCGGCATTTGCTTTGGGATATGGTTAAAGGCTTTGAGCGCGATACCCTTAACCGCTATGCAATACTAGAAATAGTGGTGGCGTTATTACTAACCTTATTCACTTTTGTTATTACAGGTTAATTGAGTTATGGCGATTAAAATAACGCTGGATCAAATTAAATCATTGAGCTTTGCCAAAAAAGGAACGGGGCACTGGTGGCTAGAGCGCATGACTTCTGTATTACTGCTGCCGCTCACTTATTTTATGTTGAAGTTGTTTAGCTTGTGCTTAAACGCGCCTTACCAGCAGACTGTAGACTGGCTTAGTTTTCCGTTAAATACATTAGGCATCATGGCATGGATAATTATTGTTTTTTATCACACGGCACTGGGGTTACAAGTGGTTATTGAAGATTACGTTGCCGAGCAACGCCTTCAAACATTATCCATTTGGGCAAGCAATTTGGTGTTTTTGTTATTGAGTGTTACAGCCTTGGTTGCTGTATTTCGCATTGTCTCGGTAGGGTAACTATGTCATCTGCGTATAAAATTATTGAGCACGAGTATGATGTCGTGGTCGTTGGTGCTGGCGGTGCGGGGTTACGAGCTACTTTCGGCATGGCCGAAAAAGGTCTGAAAACCGCGTGTCTCACCAAAGTATTTCCCACACGTAGCCATACGGTGGCTGCTCAAGGCGGGATTAGTGCGGCATTGGGTAATATGGGCGAGGATGACTGGCGCTTCCACATGTACGATACCGTCAAAGGTTCAGATTGGCTGGGCGATCAGGATGCCATTGAATACATGTGCCGTGAAGCCATACCCGCCATTATTGAGCTGGAACATTACGGTGTGCCATTTTCCAGAACACCGGAAGGCAAGATTTACCAACGGGCGTTTGGCGGTATGTCCACGCATTATGGCAAAGAGCAAGCACGGCGCACCTGTGCTGCGGCAGACAAAACCGGCCATGCCATTTTACATACCCTGTATCAACAGGCGTTAAAGCACAATGCCGAATTTTTTGTTGAATACATCGCGCTGGATTTAATTATGCAGGACGGCGAATGCCGTGGCGTTTTAGCCTGGTGTCTGGATGATGGCTCATTGCATCTGTTTAAATCTCAAATGACAGTTTTAGCAACTGGCGGTTATGGACGCAGTTATTTCTCCTGTACGTCCGCCCATACCGTAACCGGCGATGGCAATGCGATGGTGTTACGTGCTGGCTTGCCATTGCAGGATATGGAATTTGTGCAGTTTCACCCTACCGGCATTTATGGTTCAGGGTGTTTAATTACTGAAGGTGTAAGAGGTGAGGGCGGTTATCTCACCAATTCAGAAGGCGAGCGTTTTATGGAACGCTACGCACCGTCGGCACGCGATCTGGCTTCACGCGACATTGTCAGCCGTGCCATGACCATTGAAATCAATGAAGGCCGTGGCGTAGGAAAGTTGAAAGATCATATCTATCTGCATCTTGAGCATCTCGATCCTGCGATTATTTACGAACGTCTGCCAGGCATTGCCGAAACAGCGCGGATTTTTTCGGGGGTTGATGTGACTAAAGCACCGATCCCTGTCTTGCCTACCGTACATTACAACATGGGTGGCATTCCCACTAATTACAAAAGCGAAGTGGTTACCCTGGAAGACGGTAATCCGGATAAAGTCGTTCCGGGCTTGATGGCCATTGGTGAAGCCGCTTGTGTATCGGTGCATGGCGCTAACCGTTTGGGTTCAAATTCGCTGCTGGATTTGGTGGTGTTTGGCCGTTCTGCTGCCATACGTTGTTCTGAGTTAATCAAATCCGGAGATGCTCACCAACCCTTAGCAGTTGATGCGTGTGATAAGGCTTTAGCCCGGTTTGACAAAATTCGATATGCCAACGGTAGCCGTAATACGTCAGATATTCGATTGGATATGCAAAAAGTCATGCAGAGCAAGGCGGCAGTGTTTAGAACACAAACAACTTTAGATGAGGGTATTCAACAGATGACGGCTATTCATCAGTCTTTTGCCGATGTTAAAGTCACTGATAAATCGATGATCTGGAATACTGACTTGGTTGAAACCCTGGAACTGGATAATCTGCTTGTCCAGTCCCTTGTTACCATCAGCGCGGCGGGTAACCGTAAAGAAAGCCGGGGAGGCCATGCGCGTGAAGATTATACGGGTCGCGATGATGTAAATTGGCTAAAACACACCTTAACCTGGCTAACCGACGACACTGTAAAAATTGATTATCGTCCTGTGCATTTGTACACCTTAACCGATGAAGTTGATGTTATTCCCCCTAAAGAGAGAGTTTACTGATGGCTGAATTCACTTTGCCGAAAAATTCGGTGGTAGGCAAAGGTAAAACCTTTAATGCCTCCCCTACCGCTAAAAATATCCGTCGTTTTGAAATTTACCGTTGGGATCCCGATACTGGCGAAAATCCACGCATAGATATTTATGAGCTGGACATGGATCATTGCGGACCTATGGTGCTGGATGCGATTATCAAAATTAAAAATGAAATCGATAGTACGCTAAGTTTCAGACGTTCTTGCCGCGAAGGTGTGTGTGGCTCTTGTGCCATGAATGTTAACGGCAAAAATACGCTGGCCTGTATTCATGATATGGATTTGTACACGGGGCCAATTAAAATTTATCCGTTGCCGCACATGGCAGTCATCAAAGATTTAATACCGGATATGACACACTTTTACGCTCAGTACGCTTCTATTAAACCCTGGATAGAAAACCAAACGCCGCCACCTGTTGATACTGAACGCCTGCAAAGTAAAGAAGAGCGCGCTAAACTGGATGGTTTGTACGAATGCGTAATGTGCGCGTGTTGCTCTACCAGTTGCCCCAGTTATTGGTGGAACAGTGATAAATACTTAGGCCCTGCGGTATTGTTGCAAGCTTACCGATGGATAGCCGATAGCCGTGATGAAAGCACCGATGCACGCTTAGATGAACTAGAAGACCCGTTTAAGCTTTATCGCTGCCATACCATTATGAATTGTACCGATACATGCCCTAAAAATCTTAATCCCGCTAAAGCCATTGCTGAAATTAAAAAATTAATGGTTCAGAGAAAAATTGATTAGTGTCTGAATTAGCTAAATTAAGATGGCAATGCCGTCGTGGCACCCGAGAACTTGATTTACTGTTAACGCGCTACTTAGAAAATCGTTATGGGCAAGCTACAGATCAGGAAAAAGCCCTTTTTTCTGAATTGTTAAGTTTTGAAGATGATGTTCTTCTGGATGTTTTATTAGGTGGCATTGTTAAGCCACCTCTACACATGGAATCTCTTATTTACTGCATAAGCCATTCTTAAAACCCTCCCTACCAGCTATTGAATTATTTTCTAACTTTCTAAAGTCAGAATGAAACGCAAGCATAGCGGCAACTACTTGCTCTAATTTAAAAAATAATCGTAAAAAATACTATAGTTATGGATAGTTTTTCGTGCTAAGGTCATAAATAGTGTTTTTGCTTAAATTAGAAGAATTGATATGGCGTTACCGCCGCTTACTGATTGTATTTCTTGCGGTTATTGCTATTCAGGTTTTTGAATTCGCTTTTTTGCATTTTAAATACACGCTATTTACCGGTGGCTTTCTTCAGCCGTTTTCTTACCAAACTTTTGTAGAACGCCTAGCATTTATTTTAATATCGCTTTGGTTCGATTTGGCGCTGTATGGCACATTAGCCAGTTTATGGTTTTTTGTGGCGGGCAAATTAAAGCGCCATGGCATCATTATTTACTATTATTTCACCGTACTCATTGTGATTTCGGTGGGTATTTGGTTGGGCCTTCGTTTTAGAGTATTGTCTTACTTTAGCGATACTATTAACTTACAAATTATAAAAAGTTTGGGTGGAGGTAGTTTACAAGAGGCTTTGATGTACGCAGCTAATGAAATAGCTTTGTTTACTGGTGCTATCTGTGCGGTTAGTTTGTGTGTGATTTATAGCTTAAATGCCCTAAGCAAAAATAAATATATACAACAGCTGTCAAAAAAAGAAGGTAGGCATAGCAGATACATTATTGCCTTATTAATAATGATTGTTATCACTCCCGTGATGACCTTTATCGCATCCAATAATGACTTTTACAGATACGGTCTAGAAAAAAAAATATCCTACCAATTAATTACTGATAGCCTGGACAAGCTTTCGGATGTGGATTTTGATGGCTTCGGGATTTTTTCATACCCTCAAGACAAAGTTTCTTTTAACGCGGATATTTATCCAGGCGCTTTGGATATCCCTTATGATGGCATAGATCAAGACGGTTTTTTAGGCGATGCGATTACAACTTCTGTAGAATCAGATTACCTAGCAGATATTACCCCGAAGCCCGGTAAAAATATTGTTTTGATAGTACTGGAAACCGCGCGCTTTGATTTGCTTGAACAACAGATTAATAATCGCTATGTCGCACCAACCCTACGTGCTCTTGCCCAGCAAGGAGCATCAATACCCCATGCTTATAGTCATACCGGTTATACCACCACATCGCTTAAAGCCATTTTTAGGCGGCAGTTAATTAATAGCAAAAGCAAAATTTCCTTGATACCATTTTTGCGCAGGGCAGGGTATCAGTTTTCCATTATTTCCGCACAAGATGAATCCTTCGGAAATGTCGCTGAAGTTGCAGGCATGAAAAACGCTGATGTTGATTATTTTGATGCACGTACAGCGATTAATGACAGGGTTTTTCCAAGTACCGATTCTGGTAGTCTTAGGCTCAGTGAAGAACGCATTGTTGAACAGTTTCAGACACGGGTTCAACACATTGATTTTTCTAAGCCGCAGTTTTTTTATGTCAATATTCAGGCTGGGCATTTTCCGTATGCTTATCCAAACATGGCAACACGGCTGATAAATAATCCTGTTCCGCGTTCGGACATTAATCCGGGTAATAAAGACTGGGTGGCGTTGACATATTGGAACGCCATGGCTAATGCGGATTGGGCGGTTGGAGAAATTGTAAAAATATTGAAAGGTGCGTCAATTTATGCCAATACCACCCTTGTCATTTTAGGTGATCATGGTGAGTCTTTATTTGACGATGGTTTTTTAGGGCATGGCCATGTGATTAACGATTTCCAAACCAAAATTCCTTTGATTATTAATGACCCCAACATTGCTATTGACAATGACCCGGTTGGCCAAACCGATGTGGCGGAATTAATGATTCGTTCGGCACTCGGTGAAAAAGCTGCACCCACCATTAAAAATAAAACAGTGTTTCAATTAGTGGGTAATTTATCGCACCCCATTATGTGCGCACATATTGCTAACAAGGGCGTGCGTACTGTTTTTGATTTCCGATCCGAAATGTTTTATTTCAGTGACTTAAGTGTATGGAAAACTTACCAGGACACGTTGTTAGATGCGCACATTAAAGACCGAGCCATTAATTTGCTTCGGGAGTGGGAATCTTTGCGCTGGCGTGAATTTGTTGAAAATCAGTAATTGCTTCTTGTAGCTTTTCGGCTCTGATATCTGTTCAATAATTTGCTTTGTACATTTTATCCAATATCCATCTCATTACCATTTTTAAGCGTATTGCCCACCAAATTAGCTACTGCTGTATTGGCAACACCATGTACATGAATATTTTTTTTAATCACCGTGGAATAGTTTTCATGTAGATGGCCATGAAAAATGGTTTTTACATTCATGGCTGCCGCTAAGTCACCAATGACATGAAAACCGTGTCGATGTGATCCGGGCGCTTCGTGTGATACTAAAATATCAGCTTTTAAAGCCTTTAGCGCATGAAACTCATCATGCCAAATCGCTGATTTATACTTTAACGACATATCGACATTTTTGGCATTTAGTTTTTGCATACCTAAATAATGGGCTTTATCCTTCCATTTGGGTTGCATGGGTGGATACCAAACGCGCCCTAAAAAAATACCGCCTAAGCCGACAATTTTCACGCCAGCAATTTCAATCACTTTTAAATGCAGGCTTTTATCTGCCAAAGCCGAATGAAACAGATTTTTATATTTGCTCGGCGTTTCAAAATCGTGATTACCCGGAATCCACCAAATTTGGGTGATATCGATAATTTCGTGCAGGCAACTTTCCAAGGGCGTGTCTAGGTCATAATCCCCTAATAGCACCACCGCTTCGGGTTTGTGTTCATGCACAGCTGCAATCAGGGGCTTAAAATTGCCATGCGGATCGCCTGCGAATAAAATTTTGTTATGTGGATTCACTTGACTCTATCTTTTTAACTAACGCCTACACCTAAAAATAATTCCCCGTATTGTTACATATTACTGGCACAACAACACATACCATCCACCTGCCATTTTACGTGTTTATCAGTCGTTGTACACATTCGCTCATTTTAACGTTACTACAACACAAATTGATAGGTTTCCTATATCTTTATATTATTTTAGGTTAGAATAGACGGTTTTCGATGCTGGTCTGTGCGTGTATAGCAATGGTGGCTTTTACGCTATCGCGCTGGCTTTAGTGGGCCGTAAACTCATGTTTCATAAGTCTTATGATTTTAGTCGCTGAAGCTAAAGCGAGTTTTTACCCATAAGGATATGTCTGCGTTGTTTCAGCCCCAGCACGAACTTTTCTGAGTCTTAAGGCCAGAGTAGTCACCAAAAAGTTTTTTATGCCCAACTTTTAGAGTAAACACATGACAGATTTATCGCTATATAGAAACATCGGTATTTTCGCGCACGTCGATGCCGGTAAAACCACCACCACTGAGCGGATTTTAAAGCTCACCGGTAAAATTCATAAAATCGGTGAAGTACATGATGGCGAAACCACCACCGATTTCATGGATCAAGAACGTGAGCGCGGCATTACCATTCAGTCCGCTGCCACCACCTGTTTTTGGAAAGACTACCGTTTTAATATCATCGACACCCCGGGTCACGTTGATTTTACGATCGAAGTTTACCGCTCGCTGAAAGTATTGGACGGCGGTATCGGTGTTTTCTGTGGTTCTGGTGGTGTTGAGCCTCAATCAGAAACCAACTGGCGTTATGCGAATGACTCCGAAGTTGCCCGCGTTATCTATATTAATAAATTAGATCGTATCGGTGCCGATTTCTATCGTGTTATCAAACAAGTTGAAGAAGTATTGGGCGCAGTGCCTGTGGTCATGACTTTGCCTATTGGTACTGAAGACCAGTTCGTCGGCGTGGTGGATTTGTTAACCCGTAAAGCTTGGATATGGGATAACTCTGGCGATCCCATGAATTACCATATTGATGATGTACCGGCTGATATGGTGGCGGACGTTGAAAAATGGCGTGAAAAAATGATTGACCAAGTGTCTGATCAGTTTGATGATGTCATGGAAAAATATTTGGAAGGCGAAGAGCCGGATATTGAAACCATTAAACGTTGTATCCGCAAAGGCACAATTAATCTGGATTTCTTTCCCACCTTCTGCGGTTCTTCTTTCAAGAACAAAGGCGTACAGTTGGTATTGGACGGTGTTATTGATTATTTGCCTAGCCCAACGGATGTTAAACCACAGCCTGAAGTCGATCTGGAAGGTAATCCCACCGGTACGTTTGCTATCGTTGATGCCAGCAAACCATTGCGTGCATTAGCGTTTAAGATTATGGACGACCGTTACGGCGCGTTGACTTTCTTGCGTATTTACTCTGGCAGACTGGAAAAAGGTACTAACGTACTCAATACCTTTACCGGTAAAACCGAGCGTATTGGTCGTATTGTGGAAATGCACGCCGATTCACGTAATGAATTAGACTCTGCACAAGCCGGTGACATTGTTGCGGTATTGGGTATGAAAAATATTCAAACCGGTCATACCTTATGCGATCCTAAATTTCCAGCGACTTTAGAGCCGATGGTATTCCCTGATCCGGTTATCTCGTTGGCGATTTCGCCGAAAGATAAAGCAGCGTCTGAAAAAATGGGGATTGCCTTAGGCAAAATGATTCAGGAAGATCCGTCCTTCCATGTTGAAACTGACGAAGACAGCGGCGAAACCATCCTGAAAGGTATGGGCGAGTTGCATCTTGACATTAAAGTCGACATTTTAAGGCGTACGCACGGTGTAGACGTTATCGTAGGTAAGCCGCAAGTCGCGTACCGTGAAACCATTACTAAATCGGTTGAAGACGAATACACCCACAAGAAACAATCCGGTGGTTCTGGCCAATACGGTAAGATCAACTACAGAATTGAGCCAGGCGAGCCAGGCAGTGGTTTTGTATTTGAGTCGGCGGTTACCGGTGGTAACGTGCCACGCGAATACTGGCCAGCGGTTGAAAAAGGCTTTAAGAGCATGTTGGGCAAAGGCGTTTTGGCCGGTTTCCCGTGTTTGGACTTTAAAGTTGTGTTAACCGACGGTGGCTTCCACGCGGTGGATTCATCAGCGATTGCTTTTGAAATTGCCGCGAAAGCAGCGTTCCGTCAATCGATTCCGAAAGCGGGCCCACAATTGATCGAACCGATCATGAAAGTGGATACCTTTACACCGGATTCGCATGTCGGTGACGTGATCGGCGACCTTAACCGTCGCCGTGGCATGATTAAATCGCAAGATGCCGGTATTACTGGCGTGCGTATTAAATCTGACGTGCCGTTGAGTGAAATGTTCGGTTACATCGGTGATTTGCGTACCATGACTTCAGGTCGTGGCCAATTCTCGATGGAATTCTCACATTATATGCCGTGTCCTAAAAACGTGGCCGATGAAGTGATTAAAGAAGTCACCGAGCGCAACAAAGCCAAGTAAACTTGCCGACACTGAAGCCGAGCAGCCCCCTGTTGCTCGGCTTTGTTTTATCTGACCACTTGCTTTTTGTGCTAGTCAACGATGTTTAATCGTTACTAAACCGGCAAGTCCGTTGTATACACACCGCTCCATTGCTTAGATAACGCCATGTCGATTTCTGAAATAGCCAGTGAACTCAACCAGCGTAGAACCTTCGCTATCATTTCTCACCCTGACGCGGGTAAAACCACACTCACCGAAAAATTGCTGCTGTTTGGCGGCGCTATTCAGTTAGCTGGTTCAGTTAAGGGTCGTAAAGCCGCTCGCCATGCTACCTCCGATTGGATGGAGATGGAAAAAGAGCGCGGTATTTCAGTGACTACCTCAGTGATGCAGTTTGTCCATAACGATTGTATTATCAATCTGTTAGATACGCCTGGCCACGAAGATTTTTCCGAAGATACCTATCGAACACTCACCGCTGTCGATTCCGCCTTAATGGTGATCGACGTGGCCAAAGGCGTAGAAGAACGTACCATTAATTTAATGGAAGTGTGTCGTCTGCGTACCACCCCGATTTTAACCTTCATCAACAAACTCGACCGTGAAGGCCGAGAGCCTATTGAATTAATGGACGAAGTTGAGGAGGTGTTAAAAATAAAATGTGCGCCAATGACCTGGCCGATAGGCATGGGCAAGCGTTTTAAAGGGGTTTATCATTTATACAAAGATGAAATCCATTTGTTCAGCGCCCAGCACGGCGGCAAGATTGCGGCAGCCGAAATCATTAAAGGTTTGCACAATGAAAAACTCGATGCTTTATTAGGCGACCAAGCGCAAGAATTACGCGATGAAATCGATTTAGTCAAAGGTGCTAGCCACGAGTTTAATTTAGACGAATACTTGGCCGGAAAATTATCGCCAGTTTTTTTTGGCTCGGCGATTAATAACTTTGGTATTTTGGAATTACTGGACGCCTTGGCTGAATTTGCCCCGTCGCCACGGCCACGCGAAGCTGAACAACGCAGCGTTGCGCCTGAAGAAGACAAGTTCACCGGCTTTGTGTTTAAAGTGCAGGCCAATATGGATCCGGCGCATCGGGATCGGGTGGCATTTTTGCGGGTGTGTTCCGGCAAGTTTGAAAAAGGCATGAAAATCCATCATGTCCGCTTGGGCAAAACCGTGCAAATCTCCAATGCCATCACCTTTCAGGCCGATACCCGTAAAAGCGTAGAAGAAGCTTTCCCTGGCGATATTATCGGCTTACACAATCACGGTACCATTCAAGTCGGCGACACCTTTACCCAAGGCGAAACGCTCAAATACGGTGGTATCCCGTATTTTGCGCCGGAACTGTTCCGTCGGGTGATTTTAAAAGATCCGCTGCGTGCCAAAGCCCTGCAAAAAGGCTTGATTCAGTTAACCGAAGAAGGCGCAACCCAGCTGTTCAGGCCGTTAAAAAACAATGACCTTATTTTAGGTGCAGTCGGCATTCTACAGTTTGATGTCACGGCTTTCCGGTTAAAAGGTGAATACAACGTCGAATGCGTGTACGATAATGCACCGATTTCTACCGTGCGCTGGGTAACCTCAGACAAACCGCTTAAGCTGGAAGAATTCAGGCGCAAGGCTTTTGAAAATCTTGCCGAAGATGGCGGTGGGCATTTGGTGTATGTTGCCAACAGCCGTGTTAATTTGCAACTCACCCAGGAGCGCTGGCCGGATATTAAGTTCAGTGCAACGCGTGAGTTATGACGGTAGGTTGAGGTGACGCCAGGAACCCCAACACGCGACACACAAACTGTTGGGGTTCGTTGCCTCCCCCAACCTACAGTTGAAATACGCTGTAAATGGATTTCCCTGCTTTTTAGCAGTAGCTATTCGTTAAATCCGTGCCAACCATGTGCTATTGCCGCGCATCACGGCTAAAACTGGTACATTGCGCGGATTGATTTGTATATACTATGCAGTTAATTCAGATTATTTCTGTTTTTTTATTGCCCTAACTTGAAGGTTTGCTGTGTTGGCGCATGACTTATGACGGTCTACAATTACCTGTTTGTCAGCACTAAAGCATAACCCGTTCCGACAGGATTTTACATGAACAACAGTTTAATATCAGAAGTTACCGGACAGAATGACATCGATCCTACGGAAACCAAAGAATGGATTGAGGCACTTCAATCCCTCATCGAGCGAGATGGGAGTGAGCGCGCCCATTTTCTGATTGAGCAACTGGTTGCGGTTACAAGGCACGCTGGATTTGATATTCCTTTCAGTGCCAACACTGCCTATCTCAATACTATTCCTGTCGCCAGACAAGCGCCTTTTCCTGGTGATCAATCGATTGAGCTTAAAATCCGCTCGTATGTGCGCTGGAATGCCATGATGATGGTATTGCGTGCTAACAAACACACCAATGTCGGCGGCCACATTGCCAGTTTTGCCTCAGCTGCAACCTTATATGATGTCGGTTACAACCATTTTTGGCGGGCAACCTCCGAGCAGCACGATTGCGATTTGATCTTTACCCAAGGCCATCTTACTCCGGGTGATTACGCACGTTCTTTTCTACTAGGGCGCTTCACCGAAGAACAAATGGATAACTTCCGCCAAGAAGTTAACGGTAATGGCTTGTCGTCTTACCCGCACCCGTGGCTGATGCCGGACTTCTGGCAGTTCCCGACCGTATCGATGGGTCTTGGCCCTATTATGGCAATTTACCAAGCCCGCTTCATGCGCTACCTGCAAGACCGTGGCTTTGCCGATACTTCCGAGCGTAAAGTCTGGAGCTTTTTAGGCGATGGTGAAACTGACGAGCCTGAATCTTTAGGTGCAATCGGTTTGGCAGGACGTGAAAAACTGGATAACTTGATTTTTGTTGTCAATTGCAATCTACAGCGTTTAGATGGCCCGGTACGCGGTAACGGCAAAATCATTCAAGAACTGGAAAGTGAATTCCGTGGCGCAGGCTGGAATGTTATTAAGCTGGTGTGGGGGCAACGCTGGGACGCGCTGTTAGCCCGTGATAAAGATGGCTTATTAGCCGCGCGGATGATGTCGTGCGTCGATGGCGATTACCAAACCTTTAAAGCCAAAGACGGCGCGTATGTACGCGAGTTTTTCTTTAACACCCCAGAATTAAAAGCCATGGTCGCCGATTGGTCTGACCGTGATATCTGGGAACTAAACCGTGGTGGCCATGACGCGACCAAAGTTTATGCCGCCTTCCATGATGCGGTAAATCATAAAGGACAACCCACGGTTATTCTGGCCAAGACCATTAAAGGTTACGGCATGGGATCATCCGGCGAAGCGACCATGGGAGCTCACCAGGCAAAAAAAATGAGTAACGACTCACTGCGCCATTTCTGTGATCGGTATGATTTACCGGTGAGCGATGAGCAATTGCACGATCTATCGTATCTAACCTTCCCCGAAGGTTCGAAAGAACTGGCCTATATGAACAAGTGCCGTACTGATTTAGGTGGACATTTGCCGGCTAGACGCAGTAAATCGTATGCGTTGGATGTGCCTGTCCTTAACGACTTTAAAAGTTTGTTGGAAGCGACCGGCGAAGGCCGTGAAATCTCCACTACTATGGCATTTGTACGCTTGCTTAATATCCTGACCAAAGACAAAAATATCGGCAAGCGCATTGTGCCGATTGTGCCTGATGAATCCAGAACCTTTGGTATGGAAGGTATGTTTAAGCAGCTCGGTATCTGGTCGCAAGTGGGCCAATTATATACGCCACAAGATGCCGGCCAGCTGATGTTCTACAAAGAAGACAAGAACGGACAGGTGTTGCAGGAAGGCATCAACGAAGCCGGTGGTTTATGTGACTGGATTGCTGCGGGAACCTCGTATTCCACGCACAATGTGCCGATGATTCCGTTCTTTATTTACTACTCCATGTTCGGTTTCCAGCGAGTTGGCGATTTGATCTGGGCTGCGGCTGACCAACGTACCCGTGGCTTTTTAATGGGCGGCACGGCGGGCAGAACAACTCTAAACGGCGAAGGTTTGCAACATGAAGATGGCCACAGCCATCTTATGGCGGCCACCGTACCCAACTGTATGTCCTACGACCCGACTTACGCCTACGAGCTGGCGGTAATCATTCAAGATGGCATGCGCCGTATGTATGTGGAACAGGAAGACGTGTTTTATTACATTACCGTGATGAACGAAAACTACGCCCATCCTGCCATGCCCAAAGGCGTGGAACTGGATATTCTTAAGGGTATGTATTTGTTTCAGACCGGTGGCAAGAAAAAAAGTGTGCGCGTACAACTGTTAGGTTCCGGCACAATTTTCCGCGAAGTGGAAGCGGCGGCTATCATGCTGCGCGATGAGTGGGACGTTGAATCGGATGTGTGGAGTTGCCCAAGCTTTACTGAACTTGCCAGAGATGGCCAAAGCTGTGAACGCTGGAACCGATTACACCCCACCGAACCTACACGAATCTCCCATGTTGCCCGTTGTTTGGATAACGTTAAAAACCCTGTCGTGGTCGCAACGGATTATGTCCGCGCCTATGCCGAACAAGTTCGCGGCCTGATTGCAGCGCCGTATACGGTGTTGGGTACTGATGGTTTTGGCCGTTCGGATACCCGCGAAAATTTGCGTAAGTTTTTCGAGGTGGATCGTTACCATGTCACCATCGCCGCACTGAAAAGCTTGGCCGATATGGGGCAGTTTGATGCCGCTAAAATCGATGTCGCCATTGCAAAATACGGCATTAACCCCGATATAAAAGCGCCTTGGTTGGTTTAAGGGAAGGAACAGACGATGCTGATTGAAATTAAAGTCCCGGATGTGGGCGCACCGCAAGTTGACGTAATTGAAGTGTTGATACAGGCTGGGGATACCGTTGCATTAGACCAATCGATTGCAACACTGGAAGGCGATAAAGCCAGTATGGAGCTGCCGTCCACCGCCAATGGCGTGGTGCAGCAAGTGCATATCAAGCCAGGTGATAAAGTCTCGGAAGGCACGTTGATTGCCACGGTGTTAGTGGAAGAAGCCGCCGCTGCCGTTACAGAATCGGCTCCCGTTAAAGCCCCAGAAGTTCCTGCACCCATTGCACCTCCCCCTCCTAAGCCCGCAGAACCTGCACCGATTACCCCACCTTCAGTAGCCAATATTGCCCCTGCCCAACCCGTGACCAGCGTCAGCAATCCCGCCGTTCATGCTTCGCCGTCGGTAAGGATGTTTGCACGTGAGTTGGGCGTTGATTTGGGCAAGGTGACGGTTGCTACCGGCCGTAAAGGCCGTATTTTAAAAGACGATGTGAAGCTGTTCGTTAAACAAGTATTGGCAGAAGGCGTTGTTAGTACCGGCGGCGCTGGCATACCGAGCATACCCGCTGTTGATTTTTCAGTATTTGGCAACATAGAAGTCCAGAAACTCAGCAAAATTAAACGCCTGACGGGACAGAATCTGACCCGTGTATGGTTAAACCTGCCGATGGTGACTTACCACGACGAAGCTGATATTACCGAGATGGAAGCGTTTCGGGTTGCTTTAAACAGCGAAAAAGCTAAAGACGATATTAAGCTTACCGCGTTATTGTTTATCATCAAGGCTCTGGTGGCGGCGATGAAGCAGTTCCCAAGCTTTAATGCTTCATTGTCTAGTGATGGCGAAAGTATCATCCTTAAACAGTATTTCAATATTGGTATTGCTGTCGATACACCTAATGGCTTGGTTGTGCCGGTATTACGCGATGTCGATACTAAAAGCATCAATCAATTATCTGTGGAACTGGCGGGAAAAAGTGCTAAAGCTCGCTCAGGGAAATTGTTACCCAACGAGATGCAAGGCGGCTGTTTAACCATCTCCAGTTTAGGTGGCATTGGCGGCACCGCGTTTACACCGATTGTAAATGCGCCAGAAGTAGCTATCCTTGGTGTTACTCGTGCCAAAATGCAACCGGTATGGAATGGTAAAGAGTTTATACCGCGCTTAATGCTGCCTTTGGATTTAACTTATGACCACCGTGTGATTGATGGTGCGGAAGGGGCACGGTTTATGGCCGTGGTTAAACAAAATTTAAGCGACATTCGCCGTTTATTACTTTAAGCAGACGCAGATATGGATAACAATTCAACACAAAGTAACGCTGTTATACAGGCAGAAGTTTTGGTATTCGGCGGTGGCCCGGGTGGTTATACCGCTGCATTTCGGGCCGCTGATTTAGGCAAGCAAGTGGTTTTGGTCGAACGTTATCCGGTCATCGGTGGCGTGTGTTTAAACGTTGGCTGTATCCCGTCCAAAGCCTTGTTACACATGGCGCAAGTGATCCATGAAGCCGACGAATTTGCCGAGCGTGGTATTGTGTTTGAAAAACCGACCCTGGATATCGACAAGATTCGGGACTGGAAACAAAACGTCACCAACACCTTAAATGCCGGTTTGGCGGGTTTAGTTAAGCAACGCAAGATTACTTTGGTTCATGGTTTAGGGCAATTTACTTCCGCCAACACGGTAGATGTGCAGACCGAAACCGGTGTTCAAACCATTCAGTTTGAGCAAGCCATTATCGCCGCAGGTTCACAGCCAACCAAAATCCCCAGCTTTCCAAATGATGATCCACGCTTAATGGATTCGACGGGCGCATTGGCACTTAAAGAAATCCCCAAAAACTTGTTGATCGTCGGTGGTGGCATTATCGGTTTGGAAATGGCCACGGTATACCATGCTTTTGGTTCAAAAATTAGCGTGGTGGAGTTGATGGATCAAATCATTCCAGGTTGCGATAAAGATTTGATTACGCCGTTGTTCAGACGCATTAAAAAACAATACGATAATATCTGGCTGGAAACCAAGGTCGCGTCGATAGAGGCGCAAACTGATGGCCTGAAAGTCACTTTTGAAGGCAAGAACGCGCCTGGGCCGCAAGTGTTTGATGGCGTGCTGGTTGCTGTGGGCCGCAGACCCAATGGAAATTTGATTGGCGCAGAACATGCCGGTATTACCGTTAACCCACAAGGTTTTATTCCGGTTGATAAACAGCAACGGACTAATGTTGCACATATTTTTGCTGTCGGCGATATTGTTGGTAATCCGATGCTGGCGCATAAAGCAGCACATGAAGGTAAGGTTGCTGCTGAAGTGGCAGCAGGACACAAAGCCGGTTTTGATGCACTCACTATTCCATCGGTAGCCTATACGGATCCTGAAGTGGCCTGGATGGGTCTAACCGAAAATCAGGCCAAGGAACAAGGCATAGAATACGATAAAGCCGTCTTCCCTTGGGCAGCCAGCGGACGCTCACTCAGTATAGGTCGTAAGGAAGGCTTAACAAAATTACTGTGTGATAAGCAAACAGGCCGCGTATTGGGTGCAGGTATTGTCGGCACTAATGCCGGTGAATTAATTGCCGAAGCAGTATTGGCGCTGGAAATGGGTGCAGATGCCGATGACATCAGTTTAACGATACATCCGCACCCTACGCTGTCAGAAACTTTGGGTTTTGCCGCTGAAATAATCAACGGCACAATTACCGATATTTACGTCAAAAAAGACAAATCCTAACACTTTACACCTTGAGACTTAACCACTGAGACTTTTCTGTTTAACCGAAAGCTCCCGAGTACCCCGATGATAACAAAAATAGCTACGCTACTTACCCTCGTATTACTTGTCGTCATTAATTTCAGCATTTGGAGTTACATTAATAATCCACTGCAATTACAGCCGTGGACCAAAACTACCATGGGTGTCACTTTTGACCCCATGCGTAAAGATGATACCCAAAAAACCAAAACCTTTCATGACCCCGCTGACATTGATGCAGATTTAGCGCTGCTGGCTGACAAAGTCCATGCAGTGCGTACCTATAGCGTACTGAAAGGGCTGAACGAAGTACCTAAACTAGCGGCAAAACACGGTTTAAATATTACCGTGGGTGCCTGGATAGGTGGCGACTTAGAAAAAAATCGTCAGGAAATCGAAACCTTAATTCAAATCAGCCGCGAAGATAACCCAAAAATTGTCCGTATTATGGTCGGCAATGAAGTGTTATTACGCAACGAAATTACCGAAGAACAGCTCATAGATTATATCCGCGAAGTCAAAAAGCGCACTTGGCGGCCGGTCAGTACCTCAGAAACCTGGGACAAATGGCTGGCGCATCCGGAATTGGTTAAAGAAGTTGACTATATTGGCGTACACATATTGCCATACTGGGAAGGCATTGCCGCCGATGATGCAGTGGATTATGTTTTCGACCGCTATCATGCTTTAAAACAAGCATATCCGGATAAACCGATTATTATCACAGAAGTGGGCTGGCCTTCCGACGGCCAACCTTTCAAACATGCAACCGCATCCATAGCCAATCAAGCACGGTTTTTGCGTGAATTTCTTAACCGCGCTGCCAATGAGCATATTGCTTATTATATTATTGAAGCTTTTGATCAGCCTTGGAAAATGTCTGATGAAGGCTCTGCTGGTGCGTATTGGGGAATTTTTAACGCTGATCGCCAGCCTAAATATCCTATGAATGGCGATGTGCTCACCTTACCGGCCTGGAAAAACTGGGCGGTCGGCGCGGCTGTTTTTAGTATTGTACTGATGGGCTTATTTTTATTTACCCGCAGAAACTTAAAGCTGCCTGGCTTGCTGTTTTTTGGTTTAATTGCCAACCTTGCAGCATCAGTTATTTTTTGGACAGTATCGATTGGTGCGCAGCAATACCAAACCAGTATGACTATTGCCTTCTGGGTTTTGCTGGTGTTAATGCAAATGCTGGCAGTCACTATACTTTTGATTGAAAGCCTTGAAATTGCTGAAATTGTTTGGCACAGAAAGACTGCAAGAACCTTTACACCGCTAGCACCCTCGTCTGAATTTAAATACCCGAAAGTATCGTTACATTTGCCAATCCATAACGAGCCACCTAATATGGTGCGCAAAACGTTGGAAGCCTTGAACAAAGTCGATTATCCCAATTTAGAAGTGTTGGTGATGGACAATAACACCAAGGATCCGGCTATTTGGGAACCGGTTAAGGCAGATTGCGAACGTCTTGGCGTTAAGTTCAGGTTTTTCCATCTGGAAAACTGGCCGGGCTTTAAAGCCGGTGCTATCAATCATGCGCTGGAGCAAACCGCCAGTGATGCTGAAATTATCGCCGTTATTGATAGCGATTACATGCTGTCACCTAATTGGCTCAAATGTATGGTGCCTTATTTTGACAATGACAACGTTGGCTTTGTGCAATCGCCACAAGATTACCGTGATCGTGACTTAAGCACTTTCAAATCATTTTGCTACTGGGAATACGCCGGATTTTTTAATATTGGCATGGTGCAACGCAACGAATACAACGCTATTATTCAGCATGGCACTATGACGATGATTCGAAAATCTGCCTTGCAGGAAGTGGGCAAATGGGCGGAATGGTGTATTTGTGAAGACAGCGAACTGGGTGTTCGTTTGTACGAAGCAGGTTATGATTCGGTGTATTGCAAAGATTCGTTTGGCCAAGGGTTAATGCCAGACACTATGTCCGGCTATATGACGCAGCGCTTTCGCTGGGTGTATGGTGCCATGCAAATTATTAAAAGCCATTGGCGCAGCTTTTTACCGACTAAAAAATCACCGTTAACACCGGCGCAGCGATATTACTTTGTTGCCGGATGGTTGCCCTGGTTTTCAGATGCGCTAGCGCTGTTGTTTACCACCACCAGTTTAATTTTAACCGGTGTACTGCTTTACGATCCGCTACACAGCGAATTACCGGTTAATGCCTTTTTATTGCCGACAATTGGTTTGTTCAGCTTTAAAATTATACGCAGCTTATGGCTTTATCAAGCGCGTGTGCCTTGTTCCATTTGGCAATCGCTGGGTGCATCATTGTCTGGGTTATCGTTAACACATACGGTGGCCAGAGGCACGATTCAAGGTTTGTTTACCAATGGCAAGCCGTTTATGCGCACACCCAAATATGAAAAACAGGGCGCGTTAATTGCTGGTTTGTTAACCATCAGGCAAGAGCTATTATTGTTGATATTGCTGGGTACGGCTATCTGGTTTATGGCTACGCTTGAACATTTTGACAACTTAAGCGGACGCTTATGGATAGCGGTGTTATCCGTTCAATCCGTGCCTTATATTGCTACTTTAATTACCTTATTGGTCAGTATTGCACCGGCCTATCGGCAAGGTAAGTCTGATACGTTGGCGGAAGAGTTTGATGATGTATAGCGTTGCTTATGGTGGGTTTTTTATAGTTCTGTAGCAGCGTAGAGATTGGGCTGCAAGCTTTTGGCAGCTCAACATAAAACTGATGGGCTACACATAAGACGGGACACTCAATAAGGCACACCGTTCGGCCTGAGCTTGTCGAAGGGTGTGCGGTGTGCCGCTCATGGTTCGACAAGCTCACCACGAAC